>NZ_JBHWIQ010000040.1:0-50657 GCF_042732055.1 Streptomyces sp. NPDC059816 | reverse complement strand
GAACAACTCACCGCGCGCCACCTGCTGAGCGAACATGAACAAGGGGCTGGCGCAGTTCCCGCGGGCGGCGTCCTCGGTGTCCGCGTTCCAGAACATGACAGACGTCCCGGACACGGTCGGTAAACAAGCCCAGGACGTACTGGTCACAGTCCCAGACGGACATCACGGGCAGGACTACGGGCGGTCGGTAAAGTCGACGTCCACCAGTAGCAGGGGTTTTGTGTCCGTCATCGCCCGTCCTCCTCCGCCGCGGTCGTCTCCTCTGCGGCGTCCTCGACGGCCAGGTCGACGGTCAGTTCTGCGCCTTCCTCGGGCCGCAGGAGTTCGGCGAGTGTACCGAGGGCGGCCGACAGTACGTCGTCGTCCAGATCGGCGGTCGTGGAGGTGTCGCCATTCTCGTCGTGCAGCGTCACGTCGTGGACGCTGTAGTCGGCGTGCCCCATGCCGAGCTTGGAGTCGCGGGCGTCGAAGACCGCGCAGGTCCATCGAGGGGCGGCCGGCGTGAGGAGCCGGACCTGGCGGGCGATCACGTCGCGCAGCGCGGCCTCCTCGGCGTCGGCGGCGGTCTCCCGCAGTTCGGTCAGCATCGCCGGGCCCATGGCGTCTAGGAGACCGCGCAGCGCGGTCTTGCGGGCCTGCCTGCGGGCGTGGTCGGCGGCGACCTGGGCGCAGCACTGCGCGCGCCAGCACACGCACCGGTGGCAGTCGGCGCAGGTCTGGGTACGGTCGCAGCCGCACCGGCAGTCGAAGGGGCGGCAGTAGGCGCCGTGTTCCTTGCGCGGCGTGGAGGGGACGGCGGCCAGGGAGCGGGACAGCTCGGTGACGTCGCGGTCTTCCTCCACGAGATCGGCGGCCAGGGTCTGGCCGTCGGCGCGGAGCATCGCGGCGAGACGGTCGCAGGTCTGCCGGTCGACCGCGAGGGCGTACGCCTCGACCTGGGCGCCGATGAGCAGCGGGAAGGAAGCGGTGGCGTCGGGCGCGTTGCCGGGGGTGGTCATGGTTGTCTCCGGTCGGGAATCGCGGGTCGGGATCATGGCGTGGCGGGGCCGGGGAGGATGAACTCCCCCTCGAAGAAAGCGCCGAGAGCGAGGCGCTCTCAGACCTGCATCGAGCGGCTGCCTTCATCAGGCCATGGGCACCACCCCGTGACGACGCCTCCCGGCGTTTCGGCATTGCGTGTTACGGCTTGTCGACCTTGGTCATGCTGTGCCAGTCCCAGGACTCGCCCACCGGGACGTCCGGACCGTCCAGCACGACGCCCGTCGGGCACAGTTCGGACCCCCAGTACGTCGGACTAATCTCCTTGATGACGGCGCGAAAGGTATCTGCGTTCTCGCCCATCGGACCGATCTTCTGCACGTCCACCGTGTCTCCCACGGACAGGGTGTTGCCGCCGTACGTGAACCTCGGGACGGCGCCTATCTGCGACTCGTCGTCGGTGTAGTACATCGACTCCTTCAGGGCCGCCCGGACCGTCACTGGTCCACGCTCCGCCTCCAGCCACGCCGACATGGCGGCGATGGCATGACCGATGAGCTGTTCGTCGTAGAACGGGCCCAGGCTGGACATGCAGCGCGGCTCTCGCATCAGCCCCAGGCTCTCGGCGAACTGCACCAGAGCGGCACCCCTCGAATACAGCGTCGTGGGATGGGACTCCGCCCTGTCGGCGGTCGTCCAGTCGGACCACGTCGGCATCTTGATGCCAAGCACGTTGGGGTCGACCAGGTAGTAACCCAGGCAACCGACCGCTACGCTGGAGCCGACCATCACGTGATCGCCCGCATCGGAGGGAACGACGTGCTCGTCGCACTCCGTGCAGACAGGCGTCAGGTATCGCTCGATGAGCCGGAAGGGCGCCTGACGAATCGCAGTCAGGTACGCCTCGACGTTGCTGTCCATAACTTTCCTCTCTCATAACTGACTTCAGCGGCTGCCTTCATCAGGCCGTGGGTACCACCGGGTGCCAGCCGGGGCCGGGGGATCGCCACCTCGCCCGTTACAGATAAACTATTCTCTGAACAGTTGCTATTCAATACTTGCCGCTGTTCGCCCTTGCCTCCGCCGGTGCAGTGCCCTCGGCCGCAGCTCACGCGCAGAGAGCAGGCCAGCAGCAGCCCCGCCGACCGCTCCCCTCCCTTCCTTCCCGCTGACGCGTTCCGAGACGGCCGGCGTGCCCCCGGTCGATGCCGAGTCACGCGCCGGAAGCGTCCCTCCCGCACCGGGGTCCGAAGCACTGCGGCGGGACGTACACAGGCGGGGCGGGGCCGGGGCGCACCGGCCGCGTCTGGCTCCTCTCGCCTGGCGCAGCGGCTCGGCGGGGCACCAGACGCGGCACGCGGCGGAGAGGGCTTCGTTACCTAGGGCGGCGGCTCGGCCGGCTGCGGACGGCCTGCTCGTCACGTATGGCCATGGGCAGCATGGCGGCGGCCTGCGACCGGTAGGCCTCCAGAGCCTGGGCATACGTTCCGGCCGAAGTGATCCAGCCGAACCGAGCGGCGTGCAGGCGGCCTGCCCGGAACGTGTAGCCGATCAGTCGGCCGTGTTCGGTTCGCTCGGCCTGAAACGCCTCGGCGTGCGGGTAGGTAACGGCCACGCGGGTCCGGGCCTGGTCCTCGCTCATCTCCCCCGGCCGGGGACGGTCGCACAGGCCGCAGGTGCGGGTGTTGGGCACGCCGTCCACCGCCTCGTCCACCTCCATGACCACATACACACTGCACCAACGGCACGGCACGTCCACGCGGCGCACGCGTCGGCGGTACTCCAATCTGTCCTCCAGGGTGAAGCGCAGCGGTCCAGCGCTCACCCCGTCCAGGACCAGCCACACGTGGGCATTGGTGGTCTTGTCCACCTGGAGGCCTTTGACCTCCATCGGCTGGCCGTCGACCACCACCAGGTCGCCAGTCTTGGCGTGGCAGGCCAGGCCCTGGGGACGCAGCGGGTTGGAGAAGACGGCCGTGGTGTCGCGCATGGTCAGCTCCTCGCGGCTGCCGCGAGCGGGGTGACAGCTCCCCGAGCACACGCACATGACGCCCTGCTGGCGGTCGTGCCGGGCGAGCTTGCCGGAGGGCAGCAGGGACGCGGTGTGGCTGTCGTAGCCGCACAGGCCGCTCGGGCCGTCGTATCCGGCCGGGCCGTGGAAGGGCATCTCCAGGCGTCGGCGCACCTCGGTGGCGGCGGCCTGGGTCACCCGGCTGTCCGCGCCCGTGTACGCCTCAGCGCGCACAACTCCACGGCGGCCCTCGGCCTTCCAGTCCTCATCGACCCGCTCGGCGGTCTCCAGCACCTGGGTGACCGGTATGCCTAGCTCCCCGGCGATCTGCGCGACCTCCACAGGCCACGCCTGGGCCACCGCGTCCTTGGCGGCGTCCAGGTCGTGGTGGAACCCGGCCTTTCCGCCTCGGTGCCCCCCGTAGGGGGACCAGGCGGCGTAACGGCCGCGGCGCATGCGGGCGCCCTCGTCGTGGACGGTGCCCAGGAAGGTGCCGCCGCGCACGACGGCCCAGCGGCCGGCGCCGTCCGGTTCCAGGCGCACGGTGGCCGGGTCCAGGGCTGCGGCCATGCGCTCGAGGGTCTCGGTGGGCTCGGCGGTCACCAGGGCGATGTGCTTGGCCATTGCGGCTTCGTCCAGGCCGGTGCGACGGGCGAGGCGGGCGGCCTGGTCGGCCTGCCACCGGTACTCGTAGCCGTCGCCCCGGCCGATGACGTTGCGGACGGATACCCAGCGGTAGCGGGCGCGGGCGCCGTGGTCGGCGCGGAACGTCCAGGCGATGCGCTCGCCGTCCGGCAGATCGACCGGCTGGAACGCGTGGGCGGTGATGTGGGAGCCCTGGACGAAGATGCGCGCGGCGACCTCGGTCACCAGCTCCTTGCGGCGGTCCTCGGCGACCTGATGGGCGCGGCGGCGGGGGGCCACCAGGTCGGCGGCCACGGTGTCCTCCGCCGGGGCAACTGAGGCCTGCTCGGCAATGTTGCGGGCGGGGGCCTCGCTCTCGGCCGACGGCTCGGCGGGGTTGGCGGCCGGGGCATCGCGCTTCGGGTCTGGCTGGATGTGGGGCATGAGGGAAGTCCTTCCGGTGGAGGGGCGTGGCCGGGGTGCCACACCCGCTTTAACTGCAAACTATTTCGTCCGGGAAAGCCATTCAATTGATTCAGGTGTGGCCGTCCTGCTGAAGCCCCAAGGTGGTGGAGGTCAGCTAGCGGCGGCTGCTGCTGGGCGCATCATGCGGTGCTCGAAGTCGGGGTGCTGGTCCTCGCGGAAGCCGTGGCGTGCGTACCAGGCGGCGAGCACGGCGCTACTAAGGCCGGCGTCGAACTGTTCGCAGCTCAGGGCGAAGTCACCGCTGTAGGCGTCGAGTACAGCCGTGAGGAGTTGACCTCCGTAACCGTTGCCCTGGTGTTCGCGGCCAACGCGGATCTCGTATATCCAGTACACGTCGCCACAGTCGGCGACAGTGGCATGGCCGATGTACTCGCCCTCTAGACGGAGTTCGAAGACCTCTTCGTTCTCGGAGTCGTTGTGCCACCGCGCAATGACCGGGGCATCGGTGGCGGCCGGCGCGGTCAGGAACGTCTGCTCGGGCACGTGGGGTCCTTTCGCAAAGTCATGGCGGACCGTGCCCCGGACCGACGGTGCACGCCGGGTCGGACCGCGATTCGTGCAGCAGCCCGGAGCGAAGCGTGCCGGGCGGGGGTAGCAGGGGCACTTCAGGCTGCGTTGGGCGGATCGGCCCGCAGCAGTTCCCGGGTCTGCGTCAGGGCGAAGCCCAGCAAGTTCAGGCCCCGCCAGCGCGCCGGATCCGCGCAGCACGGGTCCTGCGCCGCCCGTCCGATCCCCCAGATACGGTCGTAGGGGCTGGCCTCCACGAGTAGGGCGTCGCCGGTGCCGAGCAGGATCTCCCGCAGGTCGGGGTGCTGAGTGAACTTCAGGCGCGTGCCTGTCAGGACGATGCCGTACCGTTCACGGCTCCAGACCTGCTCGTTGAAGCCCCGCACCGCTCGCCCGGCCTGTTTGGCCGTCACGGGGGAGTCGTCGGCGAGCACCGTGCGCTCAGCGTCCGCGTCTCCGAACAGCCTGGCTTTGGCCACCATCATCCAGTGCTCGGCGCTGGCGTAGTACACGCCTTCATGGGTGAACGGCGCTGGCCACCACTGGCTCAGACATCCGGGTCCCGGAGTGCCGTCGGACTGTTTCCGGTGTCCGTAGAAGGGCAGCACACGGGGACGTACGTCCTCACACCAGCTCACATCCCCGGCCCACTGCGGAAGGCGTCCCTTCCAGGACCGCCTGTTCCCTTCGCAACTCGCCCCGGCGGGCCGGGCACTGGCGCCGTCCCGGGCTTCGGGGGCTCCGGGGCCAAGCTGTGGAGTGACGGCAATCGGCCTGGTCGCGGCCGTAGTCGGGGTCATGACGGGGCCTTTCATGGAGGCGGAGATGGGCGGGGCGCGGCGGAGTTGAAGTCGGAAGCCGGGCGCGGCGGCCCGGGGCCGAGGGGTGGCGCGGTGGGCGCGCGGCCCGGTGGCGGGGGCGGGTCGTGTTGGTCCCGCCCCCCGCCGGGAGCGATCATCCCTTCCAGAGAATCTTCCGGCCGCCGAACAGGTAGGACTCGATGCCGGTGTCGTCCAGGACGTGCGCGTCCCGTGCGGCCTGGGCATACCCCCATCCGGCGGCAAGCTCCTTGGCCGCTTCGACGGCCTGCTCGTCGGTGGTGAAGTCGGTGTACTTCTCCGAGGTCAGCGTGGCGCGGCTCTCACCGTTGCGGCCCTGTACCTCGTAGCGGTGGGTGACCCTTGCATCCAGGGACACCGGAGCGAAGCGGGTCCAGAAGGGCGGCATGTAGCGGTTGTCGGCGTGCTGGACCTCACCGCCAATGCTGCGGGCGGCGTCCCGGGCCTCCTCGAAGAGACGGAACGAGTTCGGGACGCGGCCCTCGCCGGCGAAGATGTAGAACCTGCCCGGCGCGGCGGTTGGTGCCCACGCCACGTGAGTGGCGACGATGGCGTCGCTGTAAATCACGCCGTCGCTGCCGGTATAGAGACCGGCCTCGCCGAGGGTGATCGCACCGCCAAAGGGGTGGGCGTAGTCGCCCAGAATCTGCGCCATCGGGGACGGGCCACCGGTGGTGATTCGCACCGGCATCAGCTTCCCCGCCGCCCGCATATGCCTGGCGACCTCCGAGTGGCCGATGCGCATCAGGACGGTGTCCCCGGGCTCGACGGTGGTCTTGCGGTTCAGGAGCGAAACGGGCATGACAGCCTCCGATAGGTGCCTCGACATGAAGCGGCGGACTTCACTGCGGGGACCTCTCGGCACCCCCTCCGCACACCTGCAAACTATGCTTCTATACGCTCTCATTCAATAGAGGCATTCCGGGATGGACGATCCACAACCGCGCAACAGACCCTCCAGCCACACCGGCGGCGACACACGGACGGGCGAGAGTGACATCCAGCGCAGACCAGAACCACAGACGAACAAGCAAAGAAGGGCGGCGCCCGCCCCTACCCGCCCCCGTCCTGGTGCGTCGTGTCCTCTCGAACACCGACCACCGGCAGGCAGAAGGGCAGAAGGGGTGGGGAGGACTGACCGACAGGCAACGCCCCAGGGCCGCCCGCCGCGTGATGGCCGGGAGTTCCCGGTTACCACCTGATGCGAAGTCCCCAGGCGGCTATTCGAGGAGCGTGCTCAGCAGCTCGCGTACCTGCATCTGCGAGCCTCCGACCTGGACGAGGCTGGCGCGGAGTTGGGCCGAATCCTTCCCGGGCATCGACTCAGGCTTTGCGATGGATGCAATCGCTGCGACTTGGCGAGATGCATCCTTGTAGGTCGCTCCGCACAGGTCGATCGAGGCAAGTCGATCCCCGTCCAGGTTCTCCGTCGCACAGGTCCACGCCGGCCACGGGTAAAGGTGCAGTCCGCGGGCGCCATCCAACGGAACGTAGACAGCCCAGCAGTCGCCGCCCGTGGGTCGGGTGTCGGCCTGGACGCCAACAGCGTCCAGTTCGGCAACCATCAGCTCGCATGCGGCCCGCTCAGACAAGGTCTCGTCGTCAAGGCGAAAGCCATCCATCACAACTCCAGAAATAGGGGTCGGCGGGTCCGCCGACGGATCGGTGCGCCCCGGGTAGCGCCCGGAGCGGCATTGCGGGCCGCTCTGGGCCCGACGTGTGCTGGGGTCAGCGCGTGCGGTGCTCTCCCCTGCGATGTGTGCGCCCGCCGTCCAGCAGGAATCGGCTAGACGGCGGGCAAGGGTGGCACGCGGGAATCGAGCCGACGCTCAGGTCGTCGGGTAAGTGAACTCGGGCTCATCACCTTCCGGTTGGTATCCACCCCCGACGACATCTGTCCAGGAGTAGCCGCCCGGCCCGCGGGCGGCGTCGATGCAAAGCCGGTCCGGGTCGAAGGGCAGATTCACGGTGCCACGCACCCGCACCGTGTGCCCGGACCCATTACACCGGTCAAGCACGAGTAGTTCCGGGTCGGTCCACTGAACGGTGATCACCGGCGCGGAATCACTCCCCCGCACCCTCTCCACGGCGTCGTAAATGGGCTTGATGTCGCCGCGCCACAGGACGTGCAGGTCACCGCCGTAGCTGGCGTTCGCCACCAGCTCCCGCAGCGCCGCACAGTTCTCCCAGAAGTCGAGGCTGGCCGCAGCCGCCAGACCGCGGGCAACGCTGGTCAGCTCAGCGTCTGAGAACTTCCAGGCGCCCGGCTCGGCCTGCCCCTCGAGGCGGTATCGGAACAGCTTCGAGCCGGTGCCGCGCATGAGATCGCGGATCGGCTGCGACGCGTCGCGCTCCTCGATCGCCTCACGCAACTGGTCCAAAGCCGCGTACTCGTCAAGGAAATCGCGGTCATCCTGATTCAGCAAAGCGTCCAGGACGGCATTCACACCGTGCCACCTATTCTCGCTCACCCAGTCCTCGTCCAGGACTTCTTCGTCACCGGCGATCAGTTTCTGAACCTGCTCATCGGTCAGGCGGTCGCCGTGATCGACGTAGACCAGCTCGTACTCATCATCAAGTCGAGAGATGATCAACTCGACCGCAGCCTGCGCGAGATCAGCCGTCAAGACCTTAGCCATGGGATTCCTTTCCTCAATGCCGTGCAATTACCTGCAAACTACTTTTTCACTACTACAGATTCAATGCTCTGGTGCAGCGAAAGGTCCGGTGTGCTTGACCTAGGCGACTCTGGCGATCGCCGACCAGCGCGACGGTTCCTTGCCGGCAGCCCGACGCGGGGCGGCCGGCGCGTCTCTGCGGCGGGGCCAGGGGTGACAGTGTGCGCGCCTTCAGAGAAGGACCTCGCGCGGGCAGAAGCAGGCTGTCGCGTCGTGAGGACACGGACGCAAGCGGGAGCCATCAGGGCTGCACCGACAGCACATCATGGGTACGTTCAACATCCCTCCCGTCGAGCCAGCCAGCCGACGGACTGAGGGAGAAGGTCTGGCCGCTCCCTGGCGGAGACAGGGCCTCGATGAGACGGGGCGTACAGATCGCGTAGAGGCGAGTTGCGGCCAGGAGCGCGGAAGGCGCGAGCGGGCTGGAGCGCTGCCAGATTCGTGCGCGGGCGGCGAACCTGAGGCTCGTCGCCCGCGCACGCAGTGTGATGGTCAGTCTTCGGCAAGGAATGCTGTGTCGCTGAGAAATCGACGGGCGGCCTCCTGTCCGTGGTGGGCCTCCACTTGATTCAGACCGGCCTGGAGAGTCTTCGCCTGCTTGAGCCAGCGGTCCTTGCTGACTCGGGTTGCCACGATGCGCTCGGTGACCTGGGCGTCGGTGTAGTCGCAGTTGCCGTTCCCGTCGAGGAGCAGGGCGGCGTGGTAGATGGCGTAGAGAGCGCGGGTGGCGATGAAGTTGTCGTGGTGCTGGATGTCGAGGTCGAGGGGCCGGTTGGCAGCGAGGTCGGCCAGCCGCTCGCGTGCTGCCTCGAATGCGGCGTGGGCCTTCTTGGCGTATATGCGCGTGTTGGCTGCTGCGCCGTTCGTGTACGGGGACATGAGGTGATGCCTTTCGTGGGTGGAGGGGCCGCCGTGTGGCGGCGGGTCGGGTGCTCGCGCAATTCCGGGCGCCACTGAGGGCGGCGCCCGGAATTGTGATCAGGGGAGGCAAAGCCCGGTGTGGTCAACGGGCTGGGAGCATCCGTCAGCGCACTGGTGCCCGGCCTGGGCCTCCTGTGTGCGGAGCGTCTCGTGGCAGGCGATGCAGAACGCGGGACTGCCAGTCCACTGGGTGGCGCGTGCGAGGAAGTCGGTGCTCCAGCAGCGCTGGCACGCGTCGCCTGTCAGCGGCGGCCAGTAGACGCCGAGGTAGGTGTAGACCGTCTCGACGGCGGGGGTCCCGGTCGTACCGACATGGGGGGAGGCTGCCAACTCGGGAAGGCGTATGGCTGGGACGATGACGTGGTGCAAACGTCGGTCGCCGTACGGAGCGACAGGGGTGAGGTTGAGGGTGCCTACGATGCGCCGGATGTCGTCGCTGGCGCGCATGTTGCCGGGGTAGACGACGGCGGCCTCGGCGAGGCGAGGCACGTAGCGGTGCCCTGCGGCGGTGGTCCACACACCGCGGTCGTCGCGCCAGAAGGTGCTCGGCTCGGCGGGTTCGCGGGCGTCATGCCAGCCGGCCACGATGAACCGCATCGCCGTGGCGCTAATCCCGTATGTGCCGCTGCGTCGGGAGCCGTTCACGAGGAGATCGTGGGTGATGCCCCATGCTCGGCGGGCCTCCCAAGCTCCGGCCCCGGAAAAGTCGCCGTCTGCGAGGCTGTATGCAGCCGCGTACGCCACCTCCCATTCGATGCTGGGCGCACCGTCGGCAAGCTGATCCAGCGCGGCGACGATCTGCTCAGGCAGGATGCCCTCGTCGAACAGTCCGGCGGCGTCTTGCTCGGAGATTCCGAGGGCTTCGCGTGCGGCGTCGGCGACGTCGCGGATCTGTCCGTCCTTGCGGGCGGTGAAGCCGGACTCGGCATCGTTCACCAGGGTGTGCCCGCTGAAGTGAGCGGCCCATCCGGCAGTGCACAGAGTGGTGTCGGAGTCGGGTTCGCTGTCGGGGGCAAGCCGGAAGTCAGGGCCGGTCATCCAGTACTTCTGGTCGTGGGTGGAGGGTTGGTTGATGATCTGATCGCGGGTGCGGCGGGCGAGGGCTGCGTTCGGCAAGGGGGGTTCCTCCGTGGAGTGGAAAAATGCGCGGGCTGCGCAGGGCGGCAGTCGGGACGTGTCACCGACTGCCGCCCTGAATGCATGCAAACTATGTAGCCAGGTTGATTCATTCAATACTTGGGGGCGGCAATCCGCGACACCGCTAAGGGCGAGTGGTGACCGACCGGTGAGTTCCGCACCTGGGGCGAGGCGTGTTCAGCCTCTCGGAACGTCCGTTGATGTGCGGTGGCACCGGTGGCACCGGTGGCGCTCCGGCGGAGTGCGCGGGCTGCGGACTGGGGGCCGGCTCAGGCGACAATGACGCCGCGCGAATCCTTCATGTGCTTCACCAGGCGCGCGGCGCCGGTCGTGTTCGTCGAGGGCCAGTAACCCACGTCGATCTGTTCGCCGTCAGAGTGCAGGGTCCAGCTCCACGGCTCATCTTGGGGGTGGAACACCTCGAGGTGGAGCCGCGGGGAGAGATGCACTACGGCCACCCAGCAGTTGGAGCCGGTGTTCGCGGTGTCTGCTTCGACGCCGATCCGGCGCAGTTGCCGGGCCATCTCTTCGGCCTGTTCCTTCTCTCCGACGGTGCGGCCACACTCGGCACCGTCTTCGTCGTCAGCAACCGGTTCGCTGCGGAGCCAGTCGAGGAGAGCCGGGGTGTGGCGTGCGTGGAGGGTGACGGTGAGATCGGGGTCGACTGTGGTGCCGGTGGGCAGCTCCTCCGCGGGGCCGCAGGCGTCGAGGAGGAACGTCGAGACGAAGGCGAGGAGTTGGCCGACGGCGCGCCCGGTCGCGGAGAGCGTGAGGCCGAAGCGTTCGCTTTCCTCGTCTCGGTGAGCATCGATGCGACATCCGGGGATCTGGTGGTGCAGGTTGTCGGCGAGCGTGTCGAAGTCCGCGATCGCCGCGCGCTGCGCGACGGCTTGGTCTCCGATCTCGGCCAGGCCTGCGAAGTAGTCATTCACGAGCGCCTGTGCGGCCGCGCGCTGCCGGGCGGGGACAGCGCCAAGGCTGCCGTAGACGTGCGCAGCGGTCGGCTCCTCGTGGTATCGGGCCTGAAGGAAGTCACTGCTGTCGTCGTGCCGGGCAAAGGCGGTCAAGCCGAAGACGGTGCGGGTGTGGATCGTCCAGCCCTCCGGAAGGATCCGGTCAGCGGGCTGGTGGGCGTCGTGGGTGGGTGACACGGGTTGCTCCTCGCGGGCCGGGGCGGCCCCGTGGGCCGCCCCGGCGGATAGTTGCATCGGCAGGTGGTGGGAGAGGAGAGGTGCGGCGCCCTCCTCGTATACAGGTCTGGTCAGGCGAAGTGGCGTTCGGCAGCAGCAGCCGTCAGGTACATGCCTGTCCTGGGCATTTCACTGTCGGCGAGTTCGAGTGGGTCGCACCGGATGCGGCCCTGCGCGGTCACCCACCGGCCCCGGTCGACAGCCTGGGTGTACACCTGCGTGCGGCCGCGCAGCACGCGGGAGACATGCCCGGTGTGTGGGTCGTAGGCGATCCGCAAGAGGTAGCCGGCGGCGATGAGCCAGCGCGTGAGGGCTTCGGCCTCCTCGATCGTGATGCCGAACGTGCAGGTCAGAGCCCCTTCGATCGCGTTGCGGCCAGGAAAGGCGTCCCAGGAGAAGGTTCCGTTGAGGTAGCGCATGGCCTCCGCGTCTGTGGGCAATCCGCTCGGTGTGTGTACGACGGCGATGCTGTCAGCGTCAGCATCGTGGGACTGAGGGTGAGTCTGGACGTCCTGGCCTTTGATGGGCACGCGGGACTCCTTCCTTCGATGGGGAGAAAGTGGAACTTCAGCTACCCGCAAACTAGTTACATAGATCGGCACATTCAATAGTGGACGTGGCGGGAGGGTGCGACACAGCGCCTGTTCGGCCGGGCCTCCGCGGGTCCAACGGCCGGTGATGTAGTGGATGGCACGGGACACGCTTAGCGATCATGTCCAGGCCGTCGCGAGAGCCGACGCCCAGCAGGTACACCCCTATGTCGAGCGGGAGATGTGGTCGTGCTCGTTGCTGACGTGTGGGCTGGCCGAGGTCAACGGGTCTCGGCGAGCATGCTGGCCAGCGCTCGGTCCAGGCTTGCGAGGAATCCCGGTGCTTCTTCCTCGCGTCCGTAGGGGACCAACTTGGCGGTGCTCCGGAGGAAGTCGCCGAGAGCCTGCCGCGGGAGCCTGAACTCAGCGCTCCCGCCGGGAGAGTAGAGGCCAAGCAGGAGCGTGCGGGACTCCGGAGCGGTGAGGCCTATCTGCGCATCGCCCATCCCCGCGGGCGCGCTGAGTCCGTCCCTCAGCAGATCCCGTCCGAGGGTCCAGGTGACGGGGGCAAATTCTTCTCCGAGGTCGAAGATGATCTCGACGACGAGAGGGGTAGCCGGCGAGTAGCGCAGGCGTGCCCTAACGCGGGCGGGTGCCGGGGAGACAAGGCGCATGTCGAACTGCGTTTCCATTGGGTACTCCAAAGGTACTGGTCAGCCGCCAAGGCATGGCCAGAGAGGTGCCTCGGGCGCCTTCGCGCGGGCGGAGTTGAGGGCTAGGTGCAGCCGCCTCGTGCCCTCCGACGGACTACAGGGGGCAGGTGGACTTGTCCATGTCACGGGTCGGGTTCCGCCAGCTCCTGCGGCAGAACAGCTTGGCGCGGCGGAGCCCGGCACTCGCGTCGGCGCGGGTGCTGACACTCGGCACGGGTGTGCGACGGTGGGCCGCTCCTCGGTGCTGCCCGTAGGCCGCACCGAGGAGCGAATTGCCGCGTTCAGAGCAGACGCGGCCTGGTGTTGCGTCAGGAAGTCACCCAGTGGATACGGGGGTGAGCGTGACCTTGGCAGGGTCCACGCGGTCATCCCAGACGAGGTCCTGCTGACCGTTCAGCCAGATGTCGTGCCCATCGTGGGTCCGCGTACGGAAGAGGGTGCCGCCCTCGTAGGTCGCAACATCGCCGGGCTTCCAGCCGGGAGCCAGCACGGTAAGGTCGCTCAGGGCCTCGTGCCCGGGCAGTTGGGTACCGTTGTCGAGCGTGATGCTGCCGCCGTAGTTGCTTTTGACGCGGGCCGTGAAGTTCACGCGGATGAGCGCGCCTGCCGCGAGTTCGTCGCGGGTGCTCTTGGCAGGGTGTCCGAGGAGCTCCTCGTCATAGTGTGCGGGGCGCATGAGTTGGTCATGGGTCCACGGGCTGCTCGTGATGAGTTGAGCAAGGATGGGGTCACGCTCCGCATCCCAGTCCAGGACCGCGTTCCAGTCGATGCGGGGCTCCCCTTGGGCGAGCTGGTGGAGAGCGTCGAGTACGACGTAGGTGGCGAGGTCGGGCCGGAAGAGAGCGTTCGCCTGCAAATTGTCCAGGTCCAGCGCGCTGGCGGCGGCCAGGTAGACGTCCGTGATATCGCCCTCGTCGTTTTCGGCCAGCACGGAGGCCTGACTGATCCGGGCGTAGCCGCCCCACCGGTTGTTCAAGAGGGTGTGGCCGCCAAGGAAGGCGGCCCATCCTGCGACGCCGAGCCGGGTGATGCCTTCGGCCGGGTCGCTCTCAGGCATCTCGCCCGGAGCGAGCTGGGCGTGGGGGCCGTTCATCGCGGCGCCGGTTTCGTAGTTGATGGGGTGGTCCAAGATGTGGTCGCGGACTTGCCGGGCGAGGTCGGCGTTCGGTTGCATGCGTCCAGGTCCCTTCGGGTAGCTGCTATCGATTGCGCCTTGCAATCGATGGAGGCTTCTTAGATGCAAATTATTCTGTTCGCGCCACTCATTCAATGTTTTGCGTGAAGCGGAGGGCGCGTCAGGGCTGGCCGCAGGCAGCGGGGCAGGAGGGGTGGTTCGGGCAGTTGCAGTCGGGGGCGAACTCGTTCTCGCTGCAGCCACACGAAGGGCACCGCTCTTCGCTGTTCTCCGGGTGGTCCACGCCGACATCCCGCTGACGGTCCTTCTGCGCCTGCTCTGAGGCGTCGAGGGCGCTCATGACCTCTGCGGTAGCGTGCGGCCCGATCTGGTCGATCAGCACCGTCTGGAGGAGGACGGGGTCGACGGGGCGGAGGGACTTCTGCATGGACATTCTGGGCCTTTCAGGGGTAGGTCTCAGCCCCGCGTAGGGCGGCCGGTACATCATCTGACTGCACCAATGGGCTGAGTCAGCGACTTCAGTTGGAGATCCGGCCCCCAGCCGTCGCCGCCTCGGCGGTGCCTCCGAGGGACAGGTCCGGGTAGGTGCTGGCCCGGAGCAGGGCGGCGCAGGCCCCTGCGGCAGCAAGGCCTCGTCCCGCTACGGCTGCTTTGCCGACCGCGTGTTCTGCCTCTCCGCCTCAGCCGGGGGACGGTCGCAGGTACCTACTGCAAGCACGAACCAGACACAGGCGGCGATCAGTTCCAACGCGGAGTTCCGCCGGAATGCCAAGCCGGCGAGGCCAGCGATGGTGAAGGCAGCCGAGGTGGCAAGGAGCCAGCGGCGGGCGGACTTGGGGCCCCACACTGCGAAGGTCACGAGGGACAGGCCGAGAAGTGCGCCGGTTAGTAGAAGGATCTGGGCGGTTGTCATCGATGCCCTGTTCATGTGCGGTCGTCGGATTGAGAAGCAAGCGCATCGGCCTGCGGGCTGACCCACGGGCCCGCTGAGGATCCTCAGCGGGCCCGTGGGCCGCGCTCGTCAGGAAGCAGGGTGCGCGACGATGTTGGGGCAGGAGTTGCCGTCAGAAGTCCCGCTGCCCCCGCAGTGGGCGCACTCCTTGGCCAGTTGGACCTGGTGCAGGGCGCAGAGGCTGGTGAGGGCAGCGGCGTACCCGGAGGCGGATCGGTCGTACCGCCGGTTGATCGCATCGCCGAGAAGGCCAGCGGCTTCGAGGGCCAGCGAGTAGGTAGCGGCGGCTGACGTAGGCTGGGCGGTTTCCTTGGTGGCCACAGAGATCTCCTCTTGGGGTGGGTGCATGGGTGAGCAGCCCTGCTCACAACTGCAATCTATGGATGCACCGTCTTCCATTCAAGAGCACTCTGTTGCGGCTTCCTCGACTTCTTGGGAGCCCGCCGCGTCTGTGCATCCGAGGCCGAGGCATCGGGTGTCGAGCAGGCGCAGCAGGGCAGTGGCAACCGCGCCCTTCTTGCCGCTCTTTGTCAGCAGGCGATGAAGGACTCGCGGCTGCCGGCCTTCGGCGGCGCCGTCCTCCGGGTTCGAAATCGGACCAACCGGTGGCTGTCGACAGGTATGCCTGGGTCGAAAGACGATGCCGCGCCGAGAGCGTTCACTTCGTCGACGTGGCCTGACTCATCCAGGGGCGGGTGGGCGTCCGCCGCCTCTGTCCATGTCAATCTATTCGAGACGCCGTTCACTCTGGTCGCCCGATGCTTCGGAGCGCAGCTCAGGTACTTGCCGCTGCAGTGCAAGAGGCATCCATTCCATAGGGGTCGAGGATGGCGTCCCAGTCGATGGCATCGGCTCCGTTAGCCAACTGGCTGAGGGCTTCGAGGGTGGCAGCGCGTGTGAGGCCGGGCGAGAAGAGCTGGGTCGCGTCGAGCGGATCGAGGCTCAGCGCCTGGCTGGCATGCTGCGAGGTCGCCATGGTGTGCCCGTCGTCGGCCTGGCCGTCGAGAGAGTGCGCCTCGCGGACGGTCGCCTGGGCAAGATCATCCGTTTCAGCGAGGGCGTCGTGGAGGCGGGCGTGGATGCGTCGTGCAAGGTTGGTGTTCGGCATGGCGGGCTCCTCTGATGCGTCGGTTGGTGCTGGTGGTGGTTCGAGGTCAGGATCTGTCAGCTCACAGACTCACGGGGCTGGTCTCACGGAGGGGTCTGGGTGTGGAGGCGGGGGCTGCTGGGGCTGGATGGGCCGCTCGAGCGTCACCTGGGGCAGAGCGAGCCGCGCAGCTGCACGTTCGTATGCCTCGGCTCACTTGCGGGGGCCGACAGCCAGCGGCTGAAGCCGCGGTCGGCGGGTTGCGGGAGCGGATGACGATTCGGGGATTCTGCCTATTCGGTGGTGTGCTCAGAATGGGATGAACGTCGAGCAGTTCACACCAGTGAGCCTGTGCTCGTGGTGCAGGTGGGCTTCGCAGCCAGCGCACCTGCCGTCGGGCAGGTTGTCGGGCGCGCCGCAGGATGATGCGTCACATACTGCGCAGGCCAGGTTTGCTGGGTTCAGCGGCGACATGCTGATGAGGAGGCGGCCGGCGATCATCTCCGCCCCGACCTCGGTCAGGCCGATGAGGGTGGCATTGAACGCGCGGGTCTGCTCGGCATTCAGGGTCAGGGTGCGGGTGGCTCCACTGTCGTAGTGGAGCACTACATGTCGGGGCCGGTCAGGCTGGACCAGTGCACGTCTCAGGCCGCCCTGGGGAGGGTGGGGTGGCTGGAGGAGATCGCGCAGTGCCCTCGCGGCGGCCGCCTGTCGGCGTGAGGCAAGTATCTGGGTGACGTATGCCCTGATGGTGGCAAGTTCGGTGTCGCTTCGGCTTTCGAGGTCTCGCAGTTCGGCTTTCGCGAGTGCGTCGGCGGTGGCGTCGAGTGGTGGCGTCGAGGGGTCCATTTGGTGGTTCCTTTAGACGGGCCCGGGCGTCGTGGTTGCGCGCCCGGGCTGTGAGTTGGTTCGGTGTGCTTGCGGCGGGGCTTCACTCACGGAGCGGGATTGGTCAGGTGTCCAGGCGGTGAGCCCGTGCCTCTTGGCTGATGAGCGTCTCCCACTGGTTGCCGGTGAGGGAAGCCAGGTTGACGGCCTCGCCTGCAGCGGCCCGTCGGAGCAGGTCTTCGACGGTGGTGGGGCAGAGCCACACGTGCCCATCCTCGTCACAGGACAGAGTGCGGTGACGCTCTGGGAATGACCCGAGGTCCGGGTGGTAGAGGTTGAGCTCGCCCATGAGATGATGTCCATCGGCGGAGCCGATGCCGCTCCAGAAGCGCCAGGACGCCCCCGGCGCGCAGGTCATCAGCTTGTCCACCATGCTCGTGTGGGCGAACTCCCCCTCCCCCGCAGGCTCGTCGGTCCCGACGGGGAAGGAGTCGCAGGTGTACAGGGAGTCGTCGCGAAGTTGTGGTGGCATCGAAGTTGCCGGGGCCTCTCGGAATCCGCGGCTGGTCAGCAGGGTGTGCAGTGGCTGCTGCTGGCCGGCTGGGCAGGACGCCAGGTGCAGGTATGCGCGGCGGGTTTCATTTCCCATGGGTCAAGTCCTTGCGTGAGGTTCGAGTGCGGCATGTGTACAGAGGTGCAGGTGAAAGAGGGGCGAGGAGAACGTAGGGAGGCAGTCGGGCGCATTCAAGAGCCTGCGGCGCCTTCTCTCCGATCTGGCCCGATCAGGCAGCCGCCCGCTGTGGTGTAAAGGGCTCGCCCGCGGTCGGTGCGGGGGCGAGCCCTGGCTGGCTGCGCTTAGCAGCGGGCGTCACAGGGGGCGCTCGGTTCGGTCAGCAGGGGGAGGCGAGGTCGGTTCAGGGTGGCTCGGTCGATCTCTTTGCGGGGCGGGCGGGAGAGAGCTGCTCGCACGGCCTTCTCCATCGCCTCGAACTCGGGGGTTTCGTCATTGAGGACGACCCCTGGGTCTGGCCCTCCCTTCTGCTGTGATAGCTCGATGAGGTCATGCATCGACCGCCCGGCTTGGAAGGTGTCACCGCGGACCGCCTCGACGAGGGCAATGAGGGTGGCGAGTCTGGGGCGGCGCCGAACTGCGATGATCAGGTCACGCTTGGAGCTCAGGACGCAGAAACTGCAGGAGCAGCGGCTGGTTCCTTCCCAGTCCCCCGCGCCGGGGTACGAGTCGTAGGTCCAGTGGTGTTGGAATCCAGAGGCAGCATGGAAATCCTTGACGTCCTGGGTTGTCCAGTCCTTGGCCGGGCACCATTCGTCGGTGTGCCGAATTGAGTTGCTGCTGATGTTGCGGTACGCGGGGCGTTCCGCTCGGTCGCGGGATTCGTCGCTGCGCAGCCCGAGCACCTTGAGGCGGCGAATCGGGCGGTCGATTTTGCGGGCGGTCGGTGTGGAGGCCAGGCCAAGGGTCACCTTCAGCTGGTTGATGATCGGCGTCATGGCGGTCTCTTCAAGCTGCTCCTTGTATGCCTTGGTGCAGAAGCGTGTGCCGAGGCGGGGGAAGCGGCCGTAGGCGGCAACGTAGGTGAGCAGGTCGTAGACCGTAGGCGTGTCGTCTTGGGTCATCTTGGTGCTCTCCAGGTGGCGGTCTGCCGGTAGGCCAGATGCGCTGCTCTGGAGGGCTGCGAGGGTGCTGACGCTGGGGAACATTTCGGTGCCGACTTGGACGGAGGGCCATTCGAGAGCTCCCAGGGTTGCGTGGAAGCTGTACACGCGTTCTTCCACGTCTGCTTCGCGCGCTTCCTGCATCGCGAGGCAGGCCATGAGCCAGCTGTCCTTGCCGCCACTCAGGTTGTTCGTGATTACGTCGTACTGGGTCAGGTCAGGGGCGGGGCCCTCGGTGATGGTTCTGCCCTGTTCCAGTGTGGGGCTGTAGAGCGTCTCTGATGCCACGGGTGCTCCAGCGAGTAGTGGGTGGACGGCCGCCTCAGCGACCTATTAGCGTCAATCTATGTTCACCATTATTTACATTCAATGAATGTTGTCCCTGACCTCGGAAAGCCTGGCCTCCGTCAGGCCACCACGGCCTTGGAGGTCCTTCCCATCAGGCGGGACCGGTGGAATGAGCCTTCCCGCCTCACAGGAGCTGCCCAAGTTTCGGACTGCGGGACCTTGTTGCCCCCAGGCCATTTGGGGAGCGTCGACTACCGCGCTCTCCGACCTCCGGTCCAGGGCGGCCTACGCCCAGCCCGTTGCAGCCCGAGGTAAGGAGTTGACGTGAGCAGACCGGACCACCATGACCGTCATCGGAGTCGTACCGCAAAACCCTCCGACGTCAGCTATCTGCGTCTGCTTCGCGGGCCCTACGCGGCACGACTGCTGTTCTCCACCCTGGTGGGTCGCCTGCCGAATGCAATGGCCCCGGTAAGCCTGCTCCTCGCAGCCCGAGCCGAGCATGGCTCACTCGCCTTCGGTGGAACGCTCTCCGCTGTATATCTGGTGGCGTTCGCCGTCGGGCAACCGGTCCTGGGACGCATAGCGGACCGGATGGGCCCGACCCTCCCCATCGTCGCCGGCACCATTACCGCATCCAGCGCCCTTGGGACGCTGGCCTTCATCGGGACCGGCAGTCCGGCTTCCAGCGTGCTGCTGGCCATCGTGACCGGCCTCTCGAACCCGCCTCTGGAGTCCAGCCTTCGCACACTATGGCCAAGAGTTCTGCCCACCCACCCTGAATATCTTCGCGCCGCGTATGCCCTGAACAACGGCTCCCAAGAGGCCGTCTACGTGACGGGCCCCTGGCGGCCGCGCTGCTTGAGGCCGTCTCCCCTGGGGCCGCGCTGGCGGCGACCGCGGTCGTCGGACTGGTCGGAGGCCTGTCTCTTGGGCTGTCTCGACCTGCTCGAGAACTTCGCCCTCTCACCGTGGCGTCGCGTCACTGGCTCGGCCCACTGAACAGCCCGAATGTGCTCATCCTCCTGGGCGCCCTCGTGTGCGCAGGCGGTGCAGTCGGCGCGGTGCGGGTCTGTGCTGCCGCTCAGGGCGAGGCCTTGGGCGTAGCGTGGTTCGCCGGCGCTCTGCCCGCCGTCATGTCCTTCGGGGGCCTGGTCGGGGGGGCTCGCCTACGGTGCGCGGGGCTGGCCTGGCGGCCCGTTGACCCATCTCGTGCTGCTGGCCGTCTGCCACGTGGTCGCATGGGTGCCGATGCTGTGGGGGTTGGGGGCGGCACCGTCGGCGGTTCTCGTGGTGCTTCCTGGGGTCTGCTTCTCGACCCTGGAGTGTGTAGCTTGTCTCGTTGTCAACTCGGTCGCGCCGACCGGCACGGCCACGGAGGCGTTCGGTTGGCTGATAGCCGCGATCAACTTGGGGATCGCAGCTAGGTCAGCTGCAGCTGGTTGGACTGACGACCACTACGGTGTAGCGCTCGGTGCCTCAGCCGCGGCCGCACTGGTCTTGGTCCTCGCTCGCAATCGGCTTCGCGTCCACGCGACCGCTGGTCCAGCGGCCATTGCGGTGCCGCCTCCTGTGCCCGACCGGCGGCGCGATGCGGTCGCGCCGGCCTGACGAGGGTGTCCCGCCTCCACGGAGGTGGCAGGGGCCGGTCGTAGTCCCCTGCCACCTCCTGTCCGCTCGCTAAGCGGCCAGATCAAGCCGAACGATCGGGACGGGCCCGTTGAGGCGCTCGCTCGCAGTGGGGGCGTAGTCCCGCAGGGGCGGGTACCAGGGCCCCGGGCGTCCGGTCGCCTTCAGCCACTTCTCCTGGAACCCCGGGCGCTCCTTATCAGCGACTCCCACGGGGGCCGCCACGAGGTACGCCTCGGTACACGGGTAGCTGCTGCCCCGGCGGAGGTAGTGGGCGCGCTCGATGCCAGAGGTCGCTCCGTGGTCCAGTTCGGCTCCGCGGCGAGCCGCGAACTTCCGCACCAGGGCTTCTGCTTCTCCCTGCGGGCCTTCGAAGAGGGTCCGCACCGACCGCCAGGCGATCCCCTTCTTTGCCTGGCCCCGGCACTGCTCGGGGCCCTCGCACCACGGCGGATCGAACCGCAGGTGCGGGACGCCCTGGCCGTCGTGTCCGACGACGTGTTCCAGAGGGGGGTGGTCCCGTCGGCAGGTTTCGGTGCGGGGCTCGTGGCACCACCACCGGGGGCTGCCGCACTTCTTCCCGTGGTGCTGGCGGCAGTCATCCGTGCGCGCGGCGTCGTAGATTCGGCGCACCTCGTAGACGGCGTGCGGCGCCGCCTCAAGGGATCGGCGGTAGGTCTCGATGATGGCTTCGTTCGCGGGGTCCTCCAGCAGTCGGCTGAGGAGTGTGGCGGTCGCGTACAGCGAGGAATTCTCGTTGAGCGCGAGCGAGGCCTGTTCCATCCTAAGGACGTACGCGGCATATTCCGGGTATTGTCGCAACCTCGCCTCATGACGCTCTCTGGATGCCGCTACGCCCGAGAATGGGCACATCCAGCAATATGACTTCTTGACTGCAACCCCCGCATTCTCGTACACGTACCGTTCCACGCCTGCACGCCCCATTTCATCATTAATGAGCGGATAGTACGGGGTGCAGATTATTCGCCCAGCTGCCTCGTTCACCTGATTTTGAATCTGAGTGTCCTTGAGCATCCGGGGGATCTCGTCGTGGTTGTATCCGATCGCGCGGCGACATTCCTCCCCGCCAAGGACGTGGTCAAGGATGTTATCCAGTACCCATCCCTTCGAACGTATCGAGCAGGTCCGGCGTCCGTTGGCCACCTGGGGAACCGTTCCGGCCCGAGTGAGCCAGTCCGACAGACGCCACGGGCCCTGCTGGAACACCTTACGCGGCTGCCGGGTATCGGAGAGGATAGCAATCCCATCCCGGTCGGAAGAACTCATCCGACTAACCTGAATCATCCGCACATTGGCTTCCCGAAGGCGCGGCATCAGGTACTTCTCTGCGGTTCCCAGAGTGTCTGGAAACTCGTTGCCCGTGACCGCATGGACGAGTACCAAGTCCGAGAGGTCTGGCTGTAGCCCATACCTTTCCGGGTTTTCGAGAAACTTGAGCGTGATGGCCCAGCTATCCGCTCCGAGCCCGGTCGTCTGTACCGTCTTCACTGCGAATTCCTCTCTAATATCCCGCAAGTCCTTACAGTTCGAAAGATATCCACAGAGGCGTCGCCATTCAATAAAATGGGCACCATCCACGCGACACTCCAAGGCGCGAATCTTCGCGCGCACCTCACCTCTTCTTGTAGCATCCCTCCGCTTTCTACCCCCCGGTCCGAGGCATTCGAATGCGTCGATCTTGGGACAAGGGAAGCTATTCTTCAGCACGGGTTGCTGACGCTTGGAGGGGCGCAGCCGGAGGGCGTACCGGTGATTTCCGTGGTGCCGAATTTTCGTTGCACCGATTTGCGGGAGGATCTCATCCAGCCAGCGGTTCCCCGGCTCTCACAGATTTCGTGGACGCGCACCTAGAATCTGGAGACGCTTTTCCGCGCCAGTGTGGCCCGAGTGATCTGCTTTAGTCTTGGCCAGAGTTCTTTCGGCAAGACCGGATCCATCCGGGAGTACGGTCAACGTGCGGGCTCGGGTTCGCTGCAAATATTGCGTGTTGAGGGCCTCATAGATGGCGCCAACGTGCCAGCGCCGGCTCGACAGTTCAGGTCGTTGCGGAGGCGGGAGCCCAAGTCGTTTGCTTGCAGCGTCCGTAGCTCGTTCTGAACCACGTGCAGGGTCCGTTGCAGGGCGGCGCTCTGTTCAGCAGGCGGCGGACGGATCAGGCCGTTGGGCGGCCGGGGCTATGCGGTAGCCCCGGCCGCGACGCGGTTGTGGCGGTGGGCTACATGAGTCGGTCGGTCTCTGCCTTGATGAGCGCGGTGACCGGTTCCAGCCACTTTCCCTCGGCGTCGTAGGGCGTTCGACCAGCGGCCATGGCCTCGATGGCGTCTGCCTGGGCGACGTACACGTCGCCCAGCTCGCGCAGATGGCGAACAGCGCTCTCGGCCCCTGTGGCGAGTGGCTGGCGCCAGGCCCGGTTATGATTGACCTGCCTTTTTCGGGTGTTGTAGAGGGGGCCCTCCACGGCGATGTGGGCCAGGTAAAAGACTGGTGGGTGGATACCCAGCAAGCGGCCGAGTGCTTCGGACTTGGCGTACTCGGGGAGCGTGGCGAATCCTCTGGCTCGCCGGTATCCGGCAGGGTGGGGACGGGTGATGAGCCCGAGGTGTGCGTTGGAGAGAGCCAGGGACTTCATGAGCTCCGACAGGGTCTTGCCGGTCTGCTGCCGGACGATCGCAAGACGCGCGACGGCAAGGTCGGCCAGCAGACGGCGCGGCTCGGGTGCCTGTGCCTTAGCGTGTTCGCGCCGCAAGGTGGCGGTGCTCACTGGTTTGGCTCCTAGCGGGGGGAGGGTGAGGTAGGACCCGACGGGCAGATCGTTCTCGTCCCAGACTTCGCGATCGACGAGTGGGATCATCCTCTGCTCGCGGCTGCCAAGCTGGGTAAGGGCGATAGACGCGGCGGTGCAGAGGGCCGTCTCGAAGTCCCGAGTGCGGTCGGCGTAGGTCTGGAAGCCGGGTGTACGGGCTGCGTGCCGGTGTCCGTACTCGTGGAACAAGGTCTGGAGGGTCTCACCGAGATCGTCCAGGACTTGGTCCTGTATGCCGACCTTGTCAGTAGTGGGCCAGTAGGCGCCGCGTGCCGAGCAGCCGTTTTGTCCCGCCTCGTGGTGGGTGAAGACTCCCAGGGTCCCAAGGCAGCCTCGCCCGAAGGTGGCTTCCATGATGCCTCGGGCTAGGTCCAGGTTTCGGCGGCGTGAAGGGCCGAGGTGGGTGACAGTCGTCCAGATGGTGGTGCGGGCGGGAGCTTCGCGGATGCGGGAGGCCGCCTCCGCCTGGGGCGGGTCTCCTACACCGAGCAGGTTCATCAGGGACCGGTGCTGGGTGGGGTTGAGTCCGCTGGTAACGCATTTCCACCCCCGGTCTTGCAGGCCGAGCTCGGCTTCCTGAGCGAGGTCACGGGCGTTGTGGTAGACCCGGCCATCGGGCCATCGGTTCTGTCCGATCTGGCGGAACGTCTGTCGGACCTCGTAAGAAGTCACGCTCGTGAAGAACGCCTCGGGCCCGGCGAGCCCACCATCGTTGAGGGCGTGGTCGACGAATTTCGTCAGAACTCTGAGGTCCGTGCATTGGGCGAGCGTGGCGTGGACGTGCCGTTCCAATGCCTGGCTGCTCACGATGGTGCGGTCGCGGTTCTGGTACTCCTTCGCGGTTGCGAGAGGGAGGTCGTAGCTGGCGATCAGGCGGGCGTCGGTGGTGACCAGGATCCCTCCGACCCAGATTCGTCCCGGCTCACCGTCGAGGACGATGGAAGCTCTGTCACAGGGCGGCGTGTAGTTCGGTTCGTTGAGGTAGCGAATCTCGGAGAGGAGTTCGTCGGCGAGCGGTTGGTCGCACTCCACTGTGATGCGTGTGCCTCGGGCGCGCTGGCTGTCCGAGAACGTGAGCGTCAGTACTCGCGTGTTGCTGGCGTTGCCGGACCCTCCGATGTTCTTGAGCAGGTCGCTGTGCTCCATTTCAGCCTTGAAGGCGTACCCCACGGTGTCCACTGCGACGGCACCAATCTGGGGGTCGCGAGCGAGTACGAGCAGGGCCAGCTTCTTGCCTTCGCCGAACTGTCCGATGTGACGGGAGTCTTTGGTCGATCCGCCGAACAGCAGCCCCTCGTAGGGAATGCCGGGTCCGTCGTCCTCGATCGTCAGGACGCCTTCTGACCAGATGACACTGTAGGTCGGAGACGCGTCGATCGCGTTGGAGACGAACTCCTTGAGGGCGCGGTTGGCGGTCCAGTCCTTCACGTAGTCAGACGCCATGGGGTACTTGAGCTTGCGCGCCTTATCGGGTGCAGGAGCAGCCGTGGTCGTGGGCATGGATTCTCCAGGTGGGAGTGACCAGGAGTTGGTTCGGTCCTGGTCCGATCCGTTCGGACTCCCCTAAACTATGTTTTTGAGGTTCTCCATTCGATACCTGGAGCGCGTGAATACCGCCCATCACGGTTGCAAGACGTCGAGGGACTCCGCCCTCATGATCGAATCAGGTCACCGGCGGCGCGGCTCGCGATGGCTGGTTCATCCTCTTGTTGAGACAAGACGCCTCTCGACGGAGCGCGCTGCAGCGAGGGAGGATGGCGTCCCCGACTGCGAGCCGACCCGGGGCGGCCGGCGCAGTTGAGCAGCCGACGGACCGCAGATCACCGCCATGACCCCCTGATCCCGGACTTTGGAGGGAGAGGGTCCGGATCAGCCGTGTGAGGGGCAGCGCAGGTGCGGTCCCCGGACGGACTGCTCGAAACCCTGCTCGTCTACTCCTTGATGGAGAACTCGCCCTTGAGCCACTCGACCACCGTGGTGGTGTCGTACTCGTAGGCACTGCGGCCTACCTTCAACTGCCGTCGCCCCAAGGGGGTAGGAGCGCCTTCGCTCTTGAGTCGTTTGGCGACCCAGTCGTCTGAGCGTCTCGCCACTTGGGCCATCTCGCTGCGGAGGCAGGTCGCACCGACCTGCTGCGCCCACTGGTCAAGGTGGGCTGCGGTGAGGGGGCCCATGTACTGGCTGCCTCCCTGGTGCTCACCCCGGTAGAAGCGTGCAACTTGAAGTGCGTCGTACTCGTACTCACCCTCCCCATGACCGTCCTCTACCGGGTCGTTCGCACGACCTTCGGCGGTCAGGCTGTAGGTAACCCTGGGGACCAGTTCCGCTGCACCTCGAGCAACCATGGCGGCAAAGTTGGTGCGGGAGACACCGACCTTGATGATGTCGTCGATGGGCAAGGAGTGCGGGTAGCAGCCCCTGAGCAAGGCCCAGGCGAGGTGCTGTTTGGTTCCGTCGCGTGGCGGATTCTGCCGCCCCGCCGGCGTGAGCCGGTAGCGGACTTCCCGGGTGCGCTCGAGCATTCCATCGTGGGCAAGCCGTTCAAGGCTGAGCTTCTTGACGCCGTGGTTGATCAGCGTCTCTTCAGGGACGGGCTCGGACTGGCTACCTTCGATGGCGGTCTTAACCGTCCGCCATACGCTGCGTACGCCAGTCGGCTGAGGAAAGCCGTCGCTGGATGCGGCCTTGTGAACTGCGGCGATGCTGACCTTACGTAGGTTTGCGATCTCGCCAGCTGTAAGGCTGAGCCCGGGAGTGTCGGGAATCTGCCCGAGTGCGTCGATGATCTTTGGCCCGGGTGCGGTGCCGGCCTCGTCCGCGGCGAGCTTCGCCGTGGTGTAGAAGGCGGCGAATTGGTCTCGGTTGAAGCGACGGGCTCCGCGGGGGCCTTCGAGGTCGACCTCTGGGGGGAAACCGGGCAGATTCCGCCATCGCCGGACCGCGTCAACGTCGCGCAGCGTCACGTCCGCGATCTCCTGAAAGGTGATGCGTTCGGGCAGTGCACGGAGCCGCCGAGCGAACTGGTCACTCAAGCTCGGAGTGCTGGACATCGTGTGCTCCGTGTGCCGATTCGTCGCTTGGGAGGGCAATTCTGTCCGCCGGCGGTGGCTCGATGCCCTGGCGCCGCTGCGCCCCTGCACCGAGCCGTAGGCCTGCCTTCGACGCGCCCATATCAGATGCAATCTAGCTTGGCACTGGCATCTGGTGCAATGACGGGACGCGGCGTGGTCGCACGCGACTTCGGTGCTGCAGGTGCAGCCTGCCGAACTGTCGAGTCTGGCTGCTCAGTCGCGCGGCTCCCGTGAAAATGTGTCTGTCACGCGGCACGTCCAGGTCCCCCGGGCGCAGCGGCGGGCTGCGCTGCCTGTTGCTGCTGCTCTGAGAGTTTGATGGCTGTGCGGCTGTCCGTGCGGAGCGAAGCTCCGCTTGCAGCTGTGCGGGCGGCCCGCGAGGCCGTCTCGTCAGCCAGGCGACGCGCGGCAGCGCACACGTCTGGGCGGTCTGCGACGTGGTGTGATCGGGGGGTGGTTGGTGACTGCTGTGGGGCCAGGTTCGGGGGCGACTGCGGCTCGTACGCAGCCGCCACGGTGACCAAGAGCTCCGCCTGGGCAAGGGTCGCGGGTACGGCGGCGAGATCCGTGGCCCGCCTGCGGAGGTGGTCCCCCAGCTCTCGGATGACCTCGGTCCGCCGGGAAGGTGTAGTGGGGTAGCCGGCGACACGGCTCCCGTCGGGGATGAGTCCCTCGGGGGGCTCGCCATGGTGGATCTTGTAGCGATTGTGCCAGCGCGCTCGATTGAGGATCCACTCCTCCTGGAGGGAGTGTCGCTGGGCCAGAGGGAGGCCGGGTGTGGCCAGTTGGGTCTCGATGAGGCGCTGGGTGCTGGCGTAGATCTGGAGTCGCCGGTCGCCGCGGGGGGCGAGCAGAGGCGCGGCAGGTTGTAAGCGGCTACCACGCAGGCGTTCTGTGAGTTCCTCGATGCGTTGGCTGGCTGCCGGAGCTTGCAGCCGGGCGGCGAGTTCTCTGAGCCATTCCGCGGTGCGGACTAGGAGGTCGAGGGCTCTGTTCAGGAACGTGGCACGCTGACTGGCGTGGATTCGGTCCAGCTGAGGCAGTGTCTGGTCGATCTCCGCGATGAGTGCGCCGAGTTCCGTGCGAACCTGTGGAGTGGTGCGCGGGGAATTGTTGATCTCCCCGATGGGGGCGTCGAGGTCCGCTCGGGCACGGGTCAGGTCCGTGGACAAGCCCTGTCGGACTGGCTTGGCTTCCTGCACTGCAGGTGCGTCGGATGAGACGATGTCGGCGCCGCTTGCCAAAGCAGCCAGCGCTTCGAACAGTTCACGGAGGGCGGCGATGTGCCCTTCGGACGGGTCGAGGAATCCGTCGGCCTGGTCCTCGGTAGTCGGGGGCGAGGCCTGGAGGTCTTGTTCCTCCGGGACGGCGCCGCCGTCAGCTGGCGTGTTGGTTCCCTCTGGACTGAGAGCCCATTCAGTGCGCGGCGGCTCCGGGGTGGGGTCGGCGGGGGCCTGGAGGCCGGACTGAGGCGCTTCAGTGCCAGCGGGCCCAGGCTGGGGGACGGGTTGAAGGGTGCCCTCGCGCAGTGCGGGGGGTTTCGGCCGGTCTGGGACTGGCGCCTGACGCTGGGAACCCGATTCTTCTCGGGCCAGGGGTTCAGACGTGACGCGGCCGCCGTCATCCGTTTCGGTGGGGACTTCGGTTGCGGGGACGGCCGGCTGGGGTCCGTCGGACAGACCTGTTCCGCCGTGGTGAGGTGCGGCGTGGCGGGCTGTCGCGGAATCTGCGTCGCCGCTGGCGCTCGCCGGATGCTCGTCGTCGGCCTCCCTCTGCCCGTACGGCTGGAGGATGCGCGCTTCGACTTCATGGTCCTGCCACTCCTGCTGGCTGTCATCGCTAGCGGGCGCTGCGTTGCCGTAGAGGTTGACCAGTACGGGTTCGGCGAGGTGTGCCCAGGTAGAGACCGCGTGCTCGAAGTCTAGTGCGGTGATGCGGGAGAGGTCCGAGTCGGAGATGACGGCGATCGGGATGGAGGGGTTGGTGGTGTCGTCGGTCAGACCCAGATAGAGCCACCGGGACCCACTCCGGGGGTCAGTTTCTCCCGGCGGCTCGGTGCTGACCACGTGGAAGATGGTGGTCCCGTCGAGGTCCGCGAGCCGGGTTGGCGCCGTGGGCGCGTCCTCGCTGCTGAGGGCCGATCGGGCGAGCTCGTACAGTGCAGCTTCTTGAGTCGGATCGGCTTGGGTTGTATCCGGGCCGTCGGGTTCAGGCCGCTCTCCTGCGGCCGGCGGCGTTTGGTCGGGCGATGGTTCGCGAGGTTCTGCGGTGGGCGCGGCGTCTGTCGTGGCGGCGAGTGCCACCAGGTCTTTGCCTCGGGCTTCAAGGTAGGGCAGGAGCGGCTTTGCCCCATCGGGGGTGTCGACCCAGGTGTCCGGGGGAAGCGAGGCACTGCGGGCGGATTCCCAGAGGTCTCTGACCTGTTCAGGGAGGGTAGCGGCGGCAGCAGCGTCGGCGATCTCCTGGGCACGATGGTGCTTGTCTGGTTCGGGGCGTTGCGAGGAAGACGCCGGTGTCGCGATCTGTTGGCCCGTGGTCGTGCGGGGGGCTGCGGGCTGGCCTCCTTCGGGAGCAGTTCCGTCCTCTCCAGGGCGGACCGCGCCGCTGTCATAGGCGGCTTGCTGGTCTGCGGGTGTCACGACGGTGTGCCCGTTGCCTGCGGACTCCGGTGCAGAGTCGGAGCTGGCAGGTCCTTGACCAGGGATGGCCGTTTGTCCCTCTGACAGGCGCTGGGGCTCCTCGGCGGATGCCGTGGATGGGCGGAGCCGGACCAATACATCGGGCTGCTCTATGACCAGGTCCTCGATGAGAGGGTGACGCTCTTGCTCCGCTGTTACCAGGCGGATCTGGCAGAGGCGGATCGAGTAGGTGTCGTCGTCGCGTGCGCTGAGCTTGGCTCGAATTCGGGATCCGGGTTCGTGCAGTCGTGGATGTTCCAGGGAGTTCAGCAGCTCGGGGTCTAGGTCCGTGGCTTCGAGTTCCACCCAGGCGCCCTCGGGGACGGCCCAGCCGGCCTGAAGGTCTGCGTAGGCCGGTCCGTTGGCGGTAATCGGCTGTGTGGTGTCGCTTGGGATGGTCATGTTGCGTGCGAGGAGGACGGTGTCGTCCGTGTCGAGGACGAGTGTGACGAGTCCGCTCGTGCTGATGGTCCGGCTTCGGATCTCGAACTGCCTGAGTTCGTCGTCCATCTCGAGCAGGACCTGGTCACTGGACTCCAGTTGGTCCGCCCACTGGTGGCCGATGGCCGCCTGCGGCCGTCGCATTCCTGATTCGAACTTGAGGTATTCCGTGGAGACGTGCGAGTCACCACGACCGTGGGATCGGTCGAAGCCGGCACGTTCGCCGAGGAGGGCGAGGTACAACGGACCTCCGTCCTCAGCCCGCCAAGTCTCTGCTGACGCGGGGAAGGCGGGAGATGCAAAGTCGACGGTCCCAGGACCGCCATGGCAAAGGAGGGTGGTGAGGCGCTCCGCGAACTCCTTCGCCTGGTCGGCATCGGGGAATCCCGCAAGGGGCCATGGCGGCTCACCGTCGAAGCCGTAGATGTACTCGTTGGGCCAGATGACCGTCGCGGTGGTGGCGGGGAGGAGCTCCCAACTGCGGTCGTTCAGCTGGTGCAGCGCAAACTGCCCGTCCGCGATCAGTCGGAGTGTGCCCGGGTTGTGGACCTGTCGGCCTTGTGGGCCCTCGGCCCAGAGCTCTCGGAGCAGGCGCGTGGTGATGGGACGACCGTCCGCGGGGGCCGCTGCGGCTGGGTGAGCTGTCGGGTGCGTGATGGTGACGTTTGCAGTTGGTTCGTGTGTGACCTTCCTGGCTCCGCCGCGGGGTCCCGCCAGGGTGAATTCCAGTTCGCGGCTGGCCCGCACCCCTGGGCCGGCGGTGCGGACGGCTTTGACCTCGAGGTACTCGGTGCTCTCCTGGCCTTTAGTACTGCGGGTTACACCCAGGTGGTCACCGGGGCGCACGTGCCGCGCATGAAGGACGGCGCCGTCTTCGCCGATCGCCTCGGACCTGTCCAGGGCTTCCCAGCGCGCCGCCTCCTCGGGGTCGTCAACGCCGGGATAGCGGGGGGTGTCCCGGCGGCTGATTAGTGCCGGATGAATGATCATCCGACTGCCTCGCTCGTCGAGCACGACCTGCCACTCGCCGGTCCCGAAGGGAGGGGGAGCCGCCCCGTGCGCTGTAACCGGATGCGAGGACGCCGCCTTGCCGGGAGAGGACTGGTGCAGGAACAGAGGCGTGCCGTCGGCGTGAAGCAGCCTGCCGGGACGTAGCAGTGTGTCGGCCGGTCGGGCGAGTGGCACTGGTGTCCCGGAGTCCTCCACCGGTGCGGTGATATCAGCCGGAGACACATCCCCAGGGGTGGGCGCTGGGTGCGGGCTCGGTCCCGAGTCTGCCTCTTCGTCTACCAGCGGTTCGCTCGCATGAGCTCCGAGGGGATTCAGCGCTGAGTGGTTCCTGTCATCACGGATCGCCCCGTCCCGGACATCGGCATCGGACGAACCGCCCTCGCCGGTGTTCGGTCGGTCTCTGCCTGAGCCGGGTGTTACGACCTCCGTGTCGTTGGGGCGACCGCCTGCGTCAGTTGGGAGCCGATCCGCGACCCTGCGTGCTGTCGCAGTCTCCTCCTGCTCGAAAGCAATGTCCGGGGCGGTGACAGGCCTCGGGGCGTCCGGCTGAGCAAGGTCGAACAAGGCGCCCTGCTCCTTCTCGCGCTTCGGCGTCCCGTCCAACTTCAGGGCGCGGCCGGATCGTGTCGCCACAGCGGCCGGGGACTCAGCGGTCTCGGTCTGCGTGACGTCAGTTGCCGAGACGGGTGAGGCATCGTCACCCCCGGATGCCTCCGCCTGTACCTCCAGGTGGGCGGCGAGCGCGGACAGCCTTTGGGCCTGGATGTCGAGCTGCTGGCCAAGGTCGTGGAGGGGGCGGCCGATGTGCCCCTGGTAGCGGGCGACGGGACCGGCCTGGGCGAAGACCGGTCCGAGTGCATTCCGGGCCGCAGTCATCGCCTCGGCATTGGATCGATACGCCTCCGCTCCCCTGCCCTCAGGGGAAAGACGCCTCATGACAGTGTGCAGACTCCGAAGCTCAGGCTGTGGTCCGCCCTCGTCAGGCCACTGGAGTGCCACAGCCTCCTGAAGGGCCTGGTAACTCTCCAGAACGGTCTGTGTGTCCGCCAGCACCGTGTCGTGGCTGGTGTGCTCGCCGAACAACGGGGCTACGTCCTTGGGTAGACGGCGCTCCCTCGGCACCACGGAGAGCCCACTGCTGTGGAGTCGGGTGAAGCTGTTCTCGGCGCCGGTGACGACATCGCGGGTGAAGAACGTGGTCGCTCCGCGAGGGTGACTGGCGTAGGCGACGGCAGTGACGGCCGCACCCCTAGCGCCGACCTCAGCGACCAGGTCGCCGACCCTGATAGCCGTGATGCCGCGCAGTTCCGGGTAGAGGTCCTTGCGGTGGCCGGCGGGGGTGAGCAGGACCTGCTCGGGCATGGCCTGTACGGCGATGTCTCCTGCGGCAACTTCGTCGCCTGCCGAGTCGCGGACTACCGCGTCGAGGAGGATCGCACTGCCGTTCGTCCCTAGTGAGGCTTGGTAGCCGGGGAAAATGTGGCCGGTGATCGTCAAAGGGCTGGGCGGCTTCCGGTCGGCGATCTGCGGCTCGTCGATGTCGTCCAGTGTGAATGTGACCAGGCTGCCAGGCCACAACGTGCCGCGGTGGACGGTACGGCTCTCGCTCGACGACGGTGCTGGCGGTTTGAGGCTGTCCTCTAGGTTTGTACCGAACAGCCCGAGCTGTTCCGTCTCGCCTGTGTCCTGGGGAACCTCGCCTTCCCCTGCCTCGAGGAACTGCAGGCTGGTGCGATCCCCATTCGTCTCACTGCCGCCGGCCGCCATCTCCGGCTCTACCGGAGAGGTGTTCTCGCCTTGGGTTTCCCCATCCTCTGCGGCTGATGGCGGTTTGGAGTCTTGGATTTGCCTCGCGCCTGAAAGCTGTGGGACCTCTTCGGGGGTGAGGTTGGCGGTGCCGTCGTTGTCTTGCCCGCCGGCTACCGAGCTCGGGGCGGCAGCGTCCCGCTCCGTGCCGCGATTCCTCAGCTGGGAGGCGGCCTGCTCGATGCGTTTCGCGTAGTTCCGGTAGGCCCGTGCGTCCTCCGGGTCGGACTCCAGCCCTTCGCCGCCCTCCAGCATCCACGCCCATTTGAGGAGAGCCTGGTGGACCTCGATCGGCCCCGTCACCTTGAGCCCACCGTTTCGGCTTGGCGAGGCCTCGACGAGGGCCTTCCGGGTGTCCGGGTCCTCCATGGCTGCGGTTTCTTCGACGTGGAGGAAGTCGGCCAAGGGCCGCGGCATCGTCAGGGTGACGAAGTCCTCGGGCTGATCCCATGCGTGCCTTAGAGGTTCGCCCTTGTGATCGCGGCCCTCGGCGGGCGGCTGCTTCGTGTCCGCGGGGGCTGGTTCGGCGTCCAGCTCGGCGATCGCGACAACGTCGATTGCGGACATCTCCTGGTGGTGGGCCTGACGGTGCGCCTGAACCAGTGCCTCTCCGGCGGGGGCGCGGTCGGCGTACTTGGCGACGCCGGTGCGCTCGGTCCAGCCGCACACACACCACGCCTCGACCCACTCCTGGGTCGGTCCGCCGTGGGTGACGGCCACCGCGTGCGACACCCCGTCGGCGACCGCCGTAGCGTGGAGGCGGAGCCGTTCCAGCATCGGCGCCCATGCGGACATGTAGCCGTCGACGGCGGTGCAGGATGCGACCAGGGCCCCCGCCTGGTCCTCGATCAGGAGCGGCGCCAGGCCGCCGGAGGCGGTGCGGCCTTGCCACTCCCGGCGGACCGTGTACGGGGCGCCGGTCTCGGCCGTGATCGTCCAGGAGCCGTCAGGGTGGTACTGGATCGACTCCGACTCCCCAACGTCCGGCAGTAGCCACAGTCCGGCGTCGTACTCCATGCGGCGGGCGGCGGCGAACCCGGCGGCCACGTCTCCGCCGGCCTTGGCAGCGTGCTCAGCGACGGCCACCAGTGCCGCGTCCTTGCCCTCACCGGAACCGATGCTCATAACGTCCCACCGGCCCGACGGCTCTACGCCGTGCCACCACGCCTGCCAGATGATCCCCCGCGCGCCCTTGCCCTGACAGTCGTGGGAGATCTCGTATTCGCCGACGGTCAGCCCGGGGCCGATGACGGTGAATTGGTACGTGGACGGCTCCCCACTGCGGGTCTGCGGGGTGACAGCCAGCGCATTGACGTCGACGACCTCGGGCGCCTCCTCAGCAGGCTCCGGCGCCGCGTCGCTCTCTTCCACCCCCGAACCGTCGAGCCCGAGGGTTGCGACGGCCGCGCAGGCGGCCTCGTTCGCCGCTTCCATGTCCGCGCGTGCCGAAATCTCCGTCGGCTCGTAACCGGCCGCAATCGCGGCTTCGGCCGCTTCACTGGCGACGGACGCCCACTCCGACGCCTCACCCGCTGCTTCCTCCGCCTTGGCGCGGTCTCCCGCCTCCAGCTGCCGGACGGTCTCCTTCCCTGCCGACTCCGCCCAGATCCGAGCCGAGAATGCGCGCCCGGCCGCGCCCTGCCCGGCGACCAGCGCAGCCCGGTCCTGGCGGGCCGCGACCGCCTCCTCCGCCGCCCGCTTCTGTGCCTTCGCGTCCCCACCCGTGGCCTTCACCTCCGCTCGCGCTTCACGCTTGGCGCGATCGTCCCCCGCTTCGCACGCCTCGGCGACGATCTGATCCGTCAAAGCCTGAGCGGGCCACGGGGCGGTTTCCCCAGCATCCAGCGCGGCCGAGAGCATCTGTCCGGCAACCTCGGCGATTCGGTCAGGCCACTGCTCCCAGTGCAGGTTGACCACCTTCGGGTCCCCCTTGGCCAATGCCTGAACGAGGCTCTGAACGTCGCGGTGACCGATGCGCCCGTCCTTCTCGTTCAGGAGCCGGTGAGACAGGCATCGCGCGCACACGGTGTAGCGGCCGAGTTCGACCTCCTGGTCGGTGACGACGGCGACCGTGTATCTGGCGCCCGAGCGCTTCGCGCTGCACTTGCCGACGTACGGCGCCGACGCATCACAGTAGGCGTCCGGCGTGTCGGCCATGTCGTCCGTGAGCTGGGCCACGACGCGCAGCCGCCCGTTCGGAATGGCGTCCTGGGCCATGTGCCAGATCTGCCACTCAGCGACGTACTGCCGGTGGTCGGGGCCTCTGCGAGACCAGTCCTCGCCGGTGTGGCCTTGCGCGCCGTCCGGGTCGGTCAGGTGCTCCCAGCCCCACCGCCAGGCCGCGATGAGGCCGATGCGGCCGAACCGCCGGACCAAGAGCACGCCTTCTTCGAGCTGGACGCGGTCCGTGGTCGTCTCGAACTGGGGGGTCTGCGCGGTCAGATGCCCGTACTGGGCCCACAGCGACGCGAACCGTGTACGGGTCGCCGAGTCCTCACGGATCCGTGCCAGCACGTTGCTGAGGGGCCGGTCGTCTATGTTTGTGGCCCACCAGTACGAGCCGTCAGCGTCGTGGCCGGCTTCCCACTGGTCCTCTTCCGGAAGGCTGTACGTCACGGGGCGCAGCCGGAATGTATGCCCGCCCGGTGTCGTCAGAATCCAGCCGGCCGCCGGTTCGCGCTTGTCTGTGAATGTGACGGGGACGATCGTCTCGCCAATGGTGAGCGCTGCCCGAAGTTGCGCCCCGCGCCCGTCTGTCTCCGCGTCCCCGGCCGCCTCTTGGCCGTCCGGCACTGCGTCTGCCTGGGGGGTGTCGTCGCGGCTGGCGTGTACCCCGGCTGCTGCCAGTTCAGCCGCCGCCGTCTGCCGCTCCAGCTCACCCGACGGCGCTGAGGCGTCTGCCTCTGTCGGGATGTCGTTCGCCTGCTCCATTTGTTCGGCCGCCATCTCAGTGCCGGACAGGGATGCGGTCCGCTCGCGCTCCGTCGCCCGGGCCGCCTCGTCCTGGGGCGGCAGGCTTGTCGACGCACCCTCCTTGGCTGCCTTTGGGTCGTCCCCGTCCTCCGGCACTCCCTCTTCGAGGGGCGCGGCCTGCGTCGCCTGCTGCCGCGCCGCGCGGCTGGCCTCATACGCCTCGGCCGCCGGCTGGTCCCTTGTCACCGGGATGCGGATAGCGAAGCCGGCCGTGCCGTTCTCGGACGAGACCAGGACGCCTCGCGACCACTGGTCGCGGTCGACTGAGGCGGCCAGGCCGCGGACGGCCAATGCGTCGTCAATGTCCCAGTCGGTCAGGTCAGCCATGCCGGAGGGCTGCTCACCGTTGAGGCCGCGGGCGCGCAGCGGGAAGTACCCCTCGTGCACGGCGCCGCACTGGCAGACGATACGGCCAACGACGCCGGGCGACTGGTGAAACGCGATAACCTCGACGGTAGCGGCGACCTGCCCGGCGACGTCCGCAGTGCATGCCGTTTGCCGGGCCTCCTCGGCTCTCGTGGCGTCCTCGAAAGCGCACCCGTAGAGGTTCAACGTCTCCTCACGCCCAGACTCGGCGCGCTGCGCAGCGTCTTCCACCCGCACGCACTCGGCCACGTAGTCCTCGAGCCGTCCGGCATCCCGGTAGATCTCCGCCGACTCCGCGTAGCGGTCGGCGTCGCGCTTCGCACGGTGGACGTCGTCGTATGCCTCACGGCAGAACCCAACGGCCGACCACACGTCTTCCGCCAGTGCGTCAGACTCGCGTACGCACTCCCCGCACGCTTCGGCCCGCTCCACATCCCCTGCCGCGAGCACCGACGCCTCATGCACCCGCACACGTGCCGTGGTGAACCGCTCGACGGCGGCCGCCCACGCCTCCTCCTCACGTCCAGACAGCCGACGCGCCTCTCGCGCTGCCGTCAGACCGTCGAGCCCCTCGTCGTCCGCCTGTTTGATCTTCTCGGCCCGCTCAGCCGCGTACTTCCGATCCCACACGAGGGCGTTCCGGTAGTGGTCCACACCTGCGTAGGCCCGCGCCGCCGTGTCGTACGCCTCCCACAGCTCCGGCGCATGCTCGGCGAGCCCGGCCGCTCGGGGGCGGTAATGGTCGCCGTGCGGGTGCTTGACCCACTCGGCAAGGTGCTTGCGCTCGTTCGCCGTGGCGAAGCCCTCCGGGTTCCGGCGCAGGGCCGCGATGTCGGCAAGCAGAGCACGAGTACCTCGGCCCACTGGGGTGACGTCGTCATCGTCCGGGGCGACTATGTGCTCACCGACCGCCAGGGCGAACGCGACGGCTGCCGCGTCCTGCCGGTCGCTCGCCAGGTTCGAGGCGGACGTGTACCGCAACGGGAACGACACCTGACGGCCGTTCGAGCGGGCGGCCTTTTCGGCCCCCCATGCGTCGTACTGCGCGACCATCGAGAGGGACGCGTCACCCTGGGGGGCGTGGGCTACGTCGTGGTAGTCCGTGTAACCATCGAACCAGGCAGCCCAGTCGCGCGCCGGGTCCTCGAACATGTGGATCAGGGATCCGTACCCGCGCGCCGTCGGTTCACTTCCCTCAGTCGCAAGACGCTCACGCCATGCCGCCTCTTGCTCATTCAGCTGCTCCTGAGCTTCCGCGATCACGGGAGCGGCGAGTTCCTCGCACTCGGAGCGGTCGACGGCGCCGGCGACCGTCTCGGCCGCGTCGGTCACGCATTTGGTGGCGAGAACGATCAAGCGCCGCCAGGCAGCACAGCCGCGCGCATCCTCGCCGTTGGAGTTCGCGAGCCAGGCCCGGGCAGCCTTGACGGCGTCGCTGGCACGCCGCTCCGCTTCCGCGGCTTCTCGGTACGCGGCCCCCGCGATCTCGACGGCCCGGCGGCCGACCGGACCAGTACCGTCCAGAGCGTTATACGCGTCGCGGACATCCCCCAGACCGGTCGTGATCTTCGCACCCGCCGTGTTGAGCTCACGGACCCAGATGGCGGCATCCCGCCCCCACACAGTCCGACCGGATTCCTCCGCCTCACGACTCACGGGCATCTGAGCCGCGACGGCCGATCGGACCTCCTTGAAGCCGGCGGACGACGCCGACGACATGAAGCCGCCCTTGTCTTCCGACCACACCGCTATGTGCTCTGCCTCCTCCACCCCTTTTCGGACCATCACAAGCCCTGTGATCACGATCCGGCGTGTCCATGCGCGACCGGTCCAGTGCCGCTCCGCATGGACGTCCCAACCCCGTTCGGCCGCCTCATGGAAGAGCACGCCCGCATTGCGCGGCATGCCTGCCAACACCTGAGCGGACATTGCCGCGGGCTCTCCGCCGGTCGACTGCTCGGCCACCGTGGCTCCCTTCGTGATCTTGTCCGGCGACTTCTCACTGCGGTCGCCGGAGCTGGCGGTGGTTTCGACGGTCGGGGGGGCGGGTGCGGGTGTTGGTCCCGGTGTCGGCTCGGCGGGCGTGCGCAGTTCCGGGTCGTGGGCCGGGGTCACGGGTGAGGAGTTGTCTGAGTCCCATGCGCCGCGGCGCTCCCATCCGTGCGAGGACAGGACGGCATCTGCGGCTTCGGGTGTCAGAGAGGCAACCTCGAACGCGGCGATACTGTCGCTGGTCGCCATGTGTTCAGCAGCGCTGGTGTGCTCGTCTCGGGGACCGGTGACATGTACCCACAGTCCGGCCTTCCCTGCGTTGAACAGGTACGCCCGCTGGCTGGTCGCCTCGTCACGGATTGCCGGCGGGGGAAGCTCTTCGTTGCGGCCGGTCGCGGCCGGCAAGATTTGCCCGTCGTCCACCGTGGCACTCGCATCTACTCCAGGGTCGCCCACGGGTGCAATCTCGCCGTCGGCCAGGGCGCCCCCTTCACCCTCCCATCCCTCCATGCCACCTGGGTCCGACACCCCGGCGGGAGCAGGTGCCGACCATCCCGGCGTGCGCACCCCGAGTGTCACCGGCTCCGCTTTGTGCTGCACTGTTGAAAGGAGCGACGGTTCCTGATGAGTACCCGAGCCCCCAACCTTGACCGGCGCCGACCACAGCAACGCCCTCTCGGACGTCACCCGCCGCCCGGACACCCACGCCGCCGAGCGGTCCTCACTCCACAGGCCGTCAACCCACACTGCGAGCAGCTCGTACGGCAGCGGCTTACCTCTTTTGTCCGCCGTTCCCGCCACTCGCACCGCGACCGTGCCCCCGTCGCGCTGCATGGCCACGGTCCATCCGTTGGCCATGGACACTTCCGCGAGGCCCACGGCAGCCATGGGCAGCCACACCCCGGGGGCCGCCTCGGTCTCCGCCAGGACATCCCCCGCCGAGTCCCACGTCGCCAGGGTCGCGACATCCAACGGCGTTCCGGCCTCCGGGACCTTCGGTGCCTTCCAGGGCTTGGCGTCCAACCCTTTGGACGCGTTCACGATGGCGCGCCGCAAGTCCGTATCTGGGCCGTGGCCACCCATGCGGTTGCGGCCGGGAACGTCCTTTGCCGTCAGGGCGCGCCGCTCGTCCCGCGCGGCCACAGCGTCCCCGAGCACATCGACGAATGCCACGTACCCCGTGATCTGATCCGCTGGCACTCCTCCCGGAATCTGCTCTACGTCGTGGGAAGCGTCCCACGGCAGCGTGAAGACCATCGCCGCCTCGCCGTCCTCGGACAGCCACGCACCACGACCGGCCTGGACCTCCCCCGCATGCAACCGCGCCAGATGCGCTTCTCCCGCCGCTACGCGTTCCGGCGCCAGCCCCTGCTCCGTCACGATCGCGGACTCTTCCCGCTCCAGAGCGCGTACCGCGTCCCGCGCGTTCCGTGCCGCACGGTCTGCGGCAAGCGCCACGTCGTACGCGCGCGTACGCCAGTCACCCGCCTGCTCTGCGCCGAGCCACACGTGATCCCCGAGCACACCCGCGCTACGGCGCGCCTCCCGATCCACCTCCCGCATGTCCGCCGACCAGGCGGCACGCTCCCGCGCGATGAACTCCGCCGACTCGAGACGATCCCGCGCCGCCGCAAGCTCCCCGCGCACCGTGCGCAACCGCACGTCACGCGACAGGCGCACCATGCCCTCATACGGGCCGCGGAACGCAATGGGGAAAACGCCGCCCCCCTTACCGTCGCAGATCAGCAGCGGCCGGCCCCCGCCCGCCTGGAAGCCGCCTTCGGATTCCCACGCATCCACCCCGCCTGGATCCGACACAACGTCAGCCGCGTACAGGACTGGGGCGCCTTGCTCCGCCCGTACTGCGCCGCGGATCCACCCTGACGGCAGCACCGTGTCAGCGCACTGCCCGCACAGCAGGCGCCCATCCTCCACGGTCCACATGTCGGGAGCGTCCGACCGCATGCAGTGCGCACAACATCCCGGGACGGGCGTGTGCCCCTTCGTCACGTCCCTGTCCACCGCCAGCACACGGTGTAGACCTACCAACGCCGCCCACTCCGCTACCGGCGCCCTGCCGCCCTGGTAGGCACGCTCGTACGCAGGCCGCACTGCATCCGGGCCAGCAATGACCGGCCTCACCTGACCGGCGTCCGCCGCTCTGAGGCTGTGCTGGCGTGCTTCCTCTGACCGGTGCGCGTCATACGCCTCGACCGCTTCACGCGCCGACACGATCGCGGGCAGCACCTCGCGACGGATCATTTCAGCGGCGCCCTGAGTGTCTTCCACCTCAGCCGAGCGGCTCATGAGTCGCCTGACCTCACGCGTCGCCGACTCGGCCGCCTCGCGCGCGAGCACGCCACCGTGAGGCACGTGCCCACGCTCCATGCGGTCAACTAACCAGAGCCGAGAGATCACCTCACGGTGAGCCCGGCACTCGGCCATCACTGCCGCATACGCCTCAGCGGCCTCTGCTTCGGTCGCGGACCACATCCGCCCCGCTGGCGCAAAGTCCCCCAGCCACAGCACGCCGCCACTACTTGCCACCCAGTCGCCGAACCGCTTCGTCTGCTGATCCGTCGCCTGCTCCCACTGGCGTGCGTATTCGGCAGCGCCCGTCGCGTACTCCGCTCGCTGGGCCGCGTCCGCAGTTTCAAGCGCCGCGCGTTCCGCGGCCTCTCGAGCGGCAGTCTCCGCTGCCTCTACCACGGGGTCCACTTGCCTGACCCGAGCCTGAGACAAGGCACGCCGGAAGTCCTCCAGCGTTACGTAGCCGGTCAAAATTCGGCCGCCGAGCTCCGCCCCGGAGCGCTCGGTGTCGAACGTCCAGCGCTTTCGCCCGTCCTCCTGTGTCCACATCAGGGAAAGAACGGCAAGAGACTCCCCGCCTTGTCGGCTGTCGTGCGCCCTACCGGATGCCTCGCACTCCCACACGCCAAGCGACGCTTCGTCGTCCGCAGCGGCGACGGTTCCGGCTCTCAGCGCAACAGACCATCCGGCCGCCTCCGCCTCACGCGCGAACTTGGCCATGGCGGATGGAACACCATTGCGCCCGAGATTGGTTGTGTCCCACTGCCCGTAGGCACCGACCCACCAGGACCGGTCGATTGCCGTGCATGCCGGTGGTGTTACGCGGGTGACGAACCCGGGTTCGGACCCTTCCGGTGTGCTGGCCGGTGGCAAGGGCTGGCCCGCGCTCGCGTTGGCACTCACGTTGCACCGCCGCGCCGTTGTCCGGCGTTGACCCGCTCACGCACAGGGGAGTGGCAATGAGACGGGGACGAAAGTGTCCTGAGCAGCGGCATGTCAGCTCCGAGGTTCAGCGGCCGGGTGTCCGGCGTCCCGGGCCGGGCGTGCCTGGAGCCGGGGGTTCATGACGCGGTGCCTGACCGGTTGGGCGCATGTCGGTGGCTTCGGCCTGCTCTGTGACCTGGTGACTCCTTTCTCGCGACAGAAGCACCGCCGCACTTCCCAGGAGCGCGTTTCGCAGCCCCTCTGCGGCACGGTCCTGTTCTCGAAGCAGACGGGGGTGCGCGCTGCTGCCACGAGCGCGGATGGCGGCTGCGACCGTCTCGGCAAGGCGGTCGAGCACCACGCTCGCGGAGTTCTGGCCAGGTGCCGCGGCGGGATTCAAGGCAGGCACTACGGCCTGGAGAACTGCGGAGGTGGCCGTCCGCTCCAACGATCGGGTCGGTTGAGTAGCGCGGCGTAGAATCTCTGCAGCCTCAGCGGCTCCTGTACTGGGGCTCGCCAGGGCGCATATCGTCAGAGCCGTGGTGAGACGAGGGTTGGTCCCGGTGCTCTGCACTGGCCCCGTCGATTCGGCGCCTGCGGCTGCGGCTGGGAAGAGATGTTCAGTCAGTTCTCGCAGGAGGGTCGCAGCCTGGGCTGCAGCCTCGATGTCGTGCGAGGCCGCGGCCTGCACGACTGCCCAGTCCGCGAAGAGGTGCTCCTGACCGCGTGCGACCGAGACTGCTGTGGGGACTGCCTTAGCCGTAGCAAGCGCTTGGAGCTCGGCTCTGAATGCGTGCGAGGCTTCCCAGTTGCCAGCGTGTGCCCGAGCCCTTCCGAAACCGGGCAGTAGTGCAGGTTGCGCGAGGCGCGTCCAGGCTCGGGCTGCTCGCTGCCAGTGTCCTTCGTCGGGGACTTCGCTCCCGGGGAGCCTGGCCAGGATCCATTCCGCCTCGGCGAGGAAGAGCGGATGGTCGGCTGAGGCCGGGCCCGTGTAGCCCCGTCCGGCACATTCATCGCAGTGCTCTTGCGCTTCGTCCTTCGTGCTTCCTTCTTCCCTTCCACCCGCATTGTGTGCAGATTCTCCGGTGCCTTCACAGTCGGTGCAGGGGTTGATGCCTGCCTCGATCCGGGCCACGGCCAGCAGACTTCGTGGGTCTGCGAGCATCGTGAGGTTGGCGTGCGGCCTTTCAAGTCTCTGCTCGGCCATGAGGGCTGGCGCAGGGCCGGTAGGGCGATCTGTTCGGAGCCACCATTGGGCGGCTGCCAGAGGGGACTGGGTCTCGGTCTCCCCGGACAAGGTGTAGATGATCTCGCCGTCGTAATCGCTGTTCATGTCTGGGACTCCCCCGCTGCCTCGATGGTTCGCGGGGCGGTGGTTGCGCACGCTGACGAGGCCGCGCCTGCAGAACTCATCCTTCGGCGTGGGTACCGTTCAAGGTGCGCCAGGTGTTCTTCCTTCAGCGCGGCGTACATCAATTCGCTGACGATGGTCATCGTGGCTGTCGTCGGCGAGCGACGCACTGAGCTCGCAGTTCGTCGCCCCTCCAGCGTGCCGGCCAGGTCCTCCAGGCGGCGGCGTGCCACAGCCGTCAGCCGAGCCTCGGCCTTCGGATCTCGTTCGAAACGCGCCCTGATCACGCGACCCGCTGCCGCTGCCAATCCCAGGGAGCGCGCCTTGACAAGATCATGGGCATCGTCGTCGAGAGGTGGGCTGCCGGTCGGTGCGAGGGTAAGTTTGGGAAGGCTGTCGATCTTCACCTGTTCTCGGGCATCGACGCCGGCGTGCTGGGAGAGAGCGATAGCTGAGATCAGCCAAGAGTCGGTCTGTGCCTGAGGCGCTGTTCCGCTTACGTCCGCGGGAATGGGTTCTGTGAAGCCGTACAGCCGACGGTCCGAGCCGAGTTGCTCAAGGTAGCCGAACGCGGCGGTGCGCAGCTGCGGGCGTGCGCCATGGTCCATGGCTGCGAGGGTGACGGCGGCCAGGTCAACGAGGTCCTGTCCATCCCAGCGCGTGCTGACAAGCTGCATTGCCTCAAGTAGATCGTCCAGTTCTCTGGTCGCGCTCAGAGACTCCGGGCCGTGTCGTTCAAAGAGCCGGTCCTGCACTGTTCGGGGAATAGGCAGGCCGGTCGCATGGTGCCACTGACGGGCAGCAGCCTGCCAGTCACCTACGTCGAACGCGCGCCAGTCTGGGCCCCACGACTCCAACCACCGAGTGGCGGCGGCATACTCCTGCTCTTCCTTGAGGCCAGCGTCCTGGAAGACAGCCTCGGCATCGGCATGGAATCGCTGCGTCGAACCCGACCAGGTGACCGGGATCTTGAGATGTGGGCCGTCCCACCACGGCGGGAGCCCATGCGCCAGAGCCCCATTCACAAGCCATCGGGTCACTCTCTCAGAGGCCAGGTCTTGGGCGTCTTCGGCCTCGACGAGATGGGAGTGACATGAAGAGTCGTGGCGTGGCCTCGCGGCTGTCATAGTCTCCCCTCTCGTCTCCCTCGGGGCGCGTCAGCTCACAGCTGAGAGCTGCGAGCAGTTCCCGTCATGACTGTCCCCGAGACGCTGGGGTTGGCAGCTACGGATCCCGTGACGCGGGCTGGCCCTTCCTCTCCTCCCGTCTGGCGGAGTGGCACACAGGGGCGATCCCGCGGGGCGGGCGTGACCAGCGAAATGGATGCCCGAGACTCCATCACTGCGATTCCTCAGCGAGAGTGGGCAGTCGTAGGTCGGGAGACGACCGGAAGGGAGCAGCATCAAGGGTGCGTCCTCAGGCAGTCGGAGTTCCCGTGGGACGCCAGACGCACTATCTCCTCGCCCCGCGCGCCGAGCCAGAAACCGAAGTCCTTCACGGCGAGCTGGCCAAGTTCGCGGCCTTCGTTCGTTACTCGCAGGCCCCGCCATAAGGCGGGGCCTGCTGCTTCGATGAGTAAGCATCCTGGCCGTCAGTGCCTACCGTCTGCGGCGGGTCTGACGGCCCGGTCTCAGTTCAGGTGCCGGGTGAAGAACTGGGCCGCGGCGTCCCCGGCGTGCTGAGGGACGCCGGTGTGCCCGCCCATGTTGGCGTGCAGGGTTTTCTCCTTGGAGCCGAACGCGTCGAACAGGTCCAGGGCTGCCTGCCGGTCGTTGCCTTCGTCGTCCCACTGCAACAGGACGTGCAGAGGAATGGTGACCTGGCGGGCCTCCTCGACCATGGCGCGCGGCACGAAACTCCCGGCGAACAGAACGGCGGCCGAGATGCGCGGCTCGACCACCGCCAGCCGGGTCCCGATGGAGATCACTCCTCCCGAGTACCCGACCGGGCCGCTGATCTCGGGCAGTGCGAGGAGGGAGTCCAGGGTGGTCTGCCATTCCGGGACCGCCTTGTCGACCAGCGGGAGGATGAGGGCGTCGATGATCTCGTCGCTGACCGGCTCTCCGGCCTCCATCGCCCGGCGCAGGTCGGCAAGGGCTTGCTCGGCGGCGGGCAGGCGGGGCCGGTCGCCGCCCCCGGGGAGTTCGATGGTGGCCGTGGCGAAGCCGTCCGACGCGGAGTGCCGGGCCCGGGCCACCAGCCGGGGGTACACCTTGCGCAGCCCGAGGGGAGGGGGGCTGAGCAGGATCAGCGGCGCCGGAGCGGACGCGGATGCCGATGCGGGCGTCCACAGGATGCCGGGGATCTCACCGAGGGTGAATTCGCGTTCGAGGACGCCGTTGTCGAGGCGTTGCTCAGAAGTGAAGTGCATGGTCGTGCCTTTCGGGAGGCTCACAGACGGCGCTCCCGGACGACGACCTATCGCCCTTCCGTGACCCCGGAGAGGAGCACCCATGTCGATACTGCGTTCACGGGTACCACCTCCTCGTTCTCTCGCACGGCCTCCGGAAACATAACAGCGGTCGCTGTGGTCCGCTAACGGGTTTTCGCGGAAGCCCCTTGGCTCGCTCCGCTCGACCTGTCCGTCCCGCCTGGTCGGCCCCTTCGACCTTCGATGAGAACCGTTCAACCCACAGGCCTCAGGCGGGCCGGGATGCGGCATGAGCCGGGCGTGAGGCGGCAGGAGCCGGGCGTGAGGGGGCACCGTATGGCGATCATGGAGTTGTCCCTGCTCTGCGATCCCTGGAGAAGCCTGTGCCCGTCGTGCCCGCGTCCGTCATCGACCCGATCCGCGAGGAGTTCCTCGCGCCGCTGCCGGGCCGTGTGGATGATCACCCGCTCGGGTGCCACAACCCGCGGATCGCAGACGCGGTCGTGTTCGACCGGCTCGTGATGGCGCTGGTGTCGGGGATGGGCTACGAGCGGGTCGCCGACCAAGGGTGTTCGGCGACCACGATCCGCCGACGACGGGACGAGTGGATCGACGCGGGTGTCATCGGCCACCTGGTCCTGGCGGTACTGCGGGCCCACGACCAGATGGTGGGTCTGGAACTGGAGGACCTGGCCGCGGACGGGTGCATCACCAAGGCTCCCTCGGGCGGGCAGTGCGCCGGGAAGTCCCCGGTGGACCGGGGCAAGCAGGGCACCAAGCACTCCCAGCTGACCCACGGTTACGGGATACCCTTGGTCACGGTGCCCGCAGGCGCGAACATCCGCGACCACACACTGCTCCCCGAAACCCTCGACGAGTTCACCGAGTTGACCGACCGCCTCGACCGCACCCCGCAGGCCCCTGCCTTAAGCCTGGACGCCGGCTACGACTACCAGCCCGTCCGCACTGACCTGGCCGAGCGGCATCACCGGCCGCATCTCCAAGCGCGGAACGAAGACCCGATCCAGACCGACGGCCGCTGGGTGGTAGAGCGCACGAGCTCGTGGATGAACAACCTCGGCAAGCTCCGCCGCAACACCGAACGACGCCGCGCATGCACCGAGTTCTACCTCGCCCTGGCCACGGCCATCATCACCGTCCGTAGCCTCATCCGACGGGCCTGGTGCACCCCCCGCTGGGACACCCGCCCCCGCAGCCCCCGCATCCGATAACCACACCTCACGCCTACTGGCGGACGCTCTTAACGGGCTCTTCGGCGGCGGCAAAAGCACGACTGCCGAGCAATTCCACCAGCAGCTCCCCACCAGCCTAATGACTGATCCCGAAGAGATCGGCTTCCTGCTGCGCAAGAGCATCGGTGACCACCCGAACCGGCAGAAGGACTGTGGCGCACCATGGTCGCGGGCGTCTGCGCCGAGCTGGACCGTTTCACCCACGGCGGCCTGGTTATCGCCCCCATGACGCTGCTACGCCGTGAATTCGCCGACGAGATCTTCGGCTCCCTCGCCAAGGATGGCATCGAGGTCCGCCAAATTCCCCTGCATGCCGACTCGGACACTATCTGTGCCCGTATTGAGGGCAGTTTGGAGTTCCCCGACAGTGAGGAGCGCAGCGAGAAGGTCCGTGCCTTCCGACGCCGCAGGCTGGTCGACTACGAGCAGGCGTACGCGACCTGGCTGGGCGAGCGGGCCGAAGTGATCGACACTACGACGCTGAGCCCCGACCAGGTCGCCGCCAAAGCACTCGCCCTCCTGTACCAGCCGCATCCAGCAGCGCGGTAGCCCGGATATCCGGGGCAGCTGAGGTAGGCGCCGCTCTTAGCTGAGCTGGTACGTCCACGACGGTGCTCCAACTGTGGGCTGCCGACGGACCGAGCGGTCACATGGAGACGCTCCTGCTGGAGCTTACGGAGCTGGCTCAAACGCCGGCGTAGTGACCGGTCGACTGCGTGGTCTGAGGCTGCTGCGGTTGACGGGGTCCTTGGCCCGGAGTCGGGTTGTAGCGAAGGGCCGACTGAGCTGCCTGCGAGTACTGCTGTGCTGCGATGCCCAGCAGGGCGTCAGTGGACAGTTGCGGGGTGTGAGCTGCCTTCGTGACTACGGTGTTGGCTTGCTCGGCTGATCGTCGCAGGGTAACGGTGACCAGTTGTTGTGCCATGACCCTCGGGTCCTGCGGACTTCCATCCGTCTGTATCGCGGTGCGCGGCGCGTCCGGATAGGCCGCGGAGGCGATCTGCACCATCAGGTCGCCGTTCAGGTCTTGCGAGGTGCTGCTCGTCAGGTGGGCTTCTTGGACCAGGAGGAGCGGGTGCCAGGGGGTGGGGTGACGCTGCATAGCCTCGAAGAGCGCTTGGTGTTCTGGGACAGTGAAGTCTTCCCCGCGCAGCGCCCGGTACTGGTCGGTGTGCATGAAACCGGGGTTCTGGAGCGCTCCGTCGATGATGGCACGCTCACGCGCTGGGGAGGCGTACGCCGCTTCTGGCTGGGTGACTCGTACTCGTTGGGTCTGCGCGGAAGTGGGTGCTGCGGCGGCGTTTGTGCGCTCTCGCAGGCGCTGTAGGGCTGCCACGGAGCGGGCGAGGGCCGCGAGGAGGCCTTGGCCTACTGGGCCTGCGGTCCGGATATCAGTGTTGGTCTGTTCGCCGAGTTGGGCGACGTAGTTGCGGATGTGGGGGTCAAGTACGAGTTCTCGGGCGTGACGGCCGATCTGGTTGGGAGGAAATTGTGCGAGGGAGGCGATCTGGTCTTGCTGCAAGAGGAGTTCGGCCCGTCCTCGGAAGGTGGGATCGTTCAAGGCTTGTGCCGCGGCGGGGTCTGTGGGTGCCCGCTGCGCGAGGATGGCCTGCATGTTGTCGACCGTCATGCGGGTCAGAGTGATGACCCTTTCGTCGCCCACGAGGTATGGGTCGTGTGCGGCGGCGGAGTGGATGACGGCGTTGGGGCCGGTGACGAGCGCCTGCCAGGCTACGTTGAGGAACTCATCGTCGAAGTCTTCGCCCTGGAGCCAGTACGGTGAGGCCGTCGGGTCTTGAGGCTGGTAGCGGAAGGCTTCAGCGTTTCGCGGGTTGTGGACTACGGCGCCGACGATTGAGAGTGCGCCCCATGCTTGCAGGTCGGCTTGGGCGTCTCTTGGTGCGGGTGGTGCTTGGGCCAGCGGCTCTTGGCGGGGGCTCGCGTTCCAGACCTCGACGGCGTGCTCGTAAGCAGTCGAGGGGTGTCCGTGCTGGAGTGCTTGAAGGTGGTTGATGTACTCCCACAGTCCGCCTCTGCCTTCCCAGGCGTTCCGGTCTGCGATGAGCCTTTGTGCGGCTTGGTCGCCTTGGGCTGCCCTTGCCTGGTAGAGGTTCCAGAGTCCGTGGTAGAGCTCGACTGTCGGGGGTTTGGATAGGTATCCGTTGGGCGCTTGCAGTGCGGCGTTGCGCATGACCTCATACATGTCCCCGAGCAGGGGGGTACGGAAGTCCGCCGGCTGGACCCAGGGTTCACCCGGCGTCGCGGGGTTGGTCAGTCCCCAGGTCACGAAGCTGGGGTCCTGAAGTAGGGCGTTGACGACGAGGGCCTCATGCCGTGATACGTCCGGGGCGTTCATCACGACTCTCCGACTGCTTGGTGAGGCGCGGCGTTCGGCATCGGATTGGGTTCGCTGTGGAGTGTCGGCAGGTCTATGGTGTGTGCGGCGCGCCAGCGCTCGGCCTGCGCGTCGACAAGGTTGCTTCCGGCTACGTCCAGGGCGTACCACTGCCCTTCCTCGGACCGCCACCAGCGATCCGCGTAGTGGACGGGGGCACCGGTGAAGTCCGCGAGGGCGTGCGCCTTGCCCTGCTCGATCAGTTCCTTCATGGCGACATCCGGCATGGGGGCAGCCACGATGCGCTCCAGTGCGGCTGTTTGGAGGCGTTGTGCAGCACTTGGTGTTGGCGGATTCGCAGTGTGGTCGGACACCATGCCCCCTGGTGATCGCGGAGTGGCCAGAAGCCACGCTCTGCGAGTGCGGAGCGCTGAGACAAGGGCTGGCGGGGGCGAGAGCCTTCGCTTCCCGTGAGGCGGGCCGGGTCTTGTCATCGGTCCCGTGGGGCGGGCACCCGGGGTGTTTCGGGACGCTGGTGCAGCCCTCGGTTCTCGGCCGTCCTTGGTGGGTCGGTCTGATCGGGGCTTCCCGTGCGGCGGGCCCCGTTTGTCGATTCTGTTGCGCCTGGCGGGAGCAGTCGACGTATTCACCGGGCGGGGGAGACAGCGTGGCTCGGGGTTCTCAGGCTGGGTGAAGACGCGCAGCCGCGAGCGGTGTGCCCATGCGATGTCCCAAGGAGTGCCGACCTGATGAACCTGCCCGATGTCGCTACCGTCTCCCCGCCGCCGGACTACGCGGTGCTGGGGCTCTCCCTCACAGATGAGGTGGAGGCTCAGTGGGTGACACCGGTTGCCGCAGATGCCATGGCGCAGGTGCTGGCCTGCGAGCGCAGGGGGCTTCGAGGGGTCGTGGTAGAGCTCGACGAGCATGGCGCTGTTCCGGTTGAAGTCCGGAAGGTGATGGCGCGGGCGTTGGCGCAGGGGTCAAGTCGCGGTGCCAGGCAGGAGTCGAAGGGTGCTCGCGACCCTCGTGCAGAGGTGGGGAGGTGGTTGGCACGGCTGCTGGAGTCTACGTCAGTGTCGGCCGAGGGGGCTGCGCTTACCTCGTGGTCGACGGGCGCGGCAAAGTGGGCGGCCTACTTTCCGGATCTTCCGTCCAGTGCGGTGCGGACTCTCGCGGGTTTGACCGATGGCGCTGGCTGGGACCAGTTCCGTGCCGAGGCTTCCGAACTCATTGACCTCCTCCGGCACGTGGACAACTTCTACGCCGATCCGAGTGCCAGTACGACGGAGCGGGTGCGTTCGCTGTCGTACTACACGCGTGGATTCCAGCGCCTCCGCGCGGCATGCGAAGCGGCTCCTGAGCTGCGGCAGGCTGCCGAGTTCTACCTGCTGCAAGCAGTGCGCAGCAGTCAGGAGGCGGCGGAGGTCGCAGGCTTCGTGGGGGCCGAAAGCAAGGACATATTCGGCTGGGCGCAGGACCGGTTCGGGGAGGACTCGGAGGTGATGGCGGCAGCACAGGCGCGTGCAGCTCGGTGGCGGACCGCTCGGGAGCTGAGCGTGGCGGATCGGCGCCGGGCGGCGAGGTGGCTGGCCCAGCACCCGAGTGCGCGGCGGGAGACACGCATGATCGGCATCTGGTCTGCGCAGCGCGGCCCCGGGGGACCTGCGGGCGGCGAACGCCAGGTGGCATTGCAAGCAGAGCAGGAGAGCGCGGAGGCCCAGCGTGAGGCCCGCTATGCGCTCTGGGCGTACCTCGATGAGTACGAGGCCGAGCTGAGCGTCCCCGACCCTGTACGTCGCGGCCGCAGCCGAGACCAGTGGCTTCGGCACCGTGAGGAAGCCGAACGGCTGGCTGGTGCCGCCTTTCTGTCCGTGGCCCATGCGGCCGCTGATCTCGAGAGGGTGCTGAGGGCAGTCGGTGCGGCCCTGGAGGCCGGCGAGAAGGGCTTCATGGAGTTCGCCAGCGAATGGAGGGCCCTTCAGGCTGCGTCAGCGGCGTTGCAGGGTTTGCTCCCTGCGGATCCGGCTGAGACCGTCATTCCCGGCCTGGGCTGGGGGAAGTGGCAGCGGCCCGTTCCGATGCTGTATCGCCTCGTCGTCACGACCGGCGTGCCGGAGGACGGTGTGACCAGTGAGCCGTTGGCCGCCGTCCTCTGGTGGCTGCGCAGGGACCGGCCGGAGAATCGTGTCAAGTTGTCATGTTCGGACGCTCTCGGTCAGTGGCAGGCGCTCACCATCCGCTCGCTGCTCCGCCGCATTCGCTACGTGGCGTTGAGCACCCAAGAGCGCGCTGAGCTGGACGGCGCGCTCGCTGTCTGGCTCCTGGCGGAAGGTGAGTGGCACACCGCCGGAAAGGACTGGCATCGCATGGGGCGACGATGGGCCGAGGTGCTGTCGGACGCCCCGCCGCGCGCTTCTCTCCTGACACGGCTTCGGGCTCTTGGCCACGGCAAGACGGCAGATGTGACCGTCCTCCAGCAGGGGGCCGCTCTGTTGGGAGATGAGGAAGACGGCGGCGCCGTGGGTGCTTCGATACCTACCGAGAGCGGGCTGGCGATCCCTCTCGATCGTGATCCCGGCGTGTCACAGAGCGTTCTCTTGGAGTCCGCGCGGGCCGGCGGGACTTGCTACGTTCACGCCTTGCTGCCTGAGAAAGTGTTGGGTAACTGATCAGTCGCATCCTGTGATGTGCTGGTGGTGATCTCCATGGTTGACGCTTGCGTGAAGATCACCGTCATGTGT
>NZ_JBHWIQ010000039.1:0-52106 GCF_042732055.1 Streptomyces sp. NPDC059816 | reverse complement strand
GACACCCGCGACCCCACCGGATCACTCGCCAACCCCCCAAGCGACCCCACCGAAACCACCGACCCCAACACATCCGACACCACACCCACACCCCCAGGGACCAACACCACATCCATCACATCCACACCACCAGAACCCACCGTCACCACCGCATCCCAACCCCGCGACCGAGCCCAAACACACACACCCTCCGGATCCACCCCGCCGCCTGCCCCACCCAACAACTCACGAACACGCTCAACCGGCTCGCCCGCGGCCACCGCCCGAGCCGCCGCAACCTCCCCCACCAACCGAGCATTCGGCACCCCCGACACCCGCACCGGCAACGACACATCACCCAACGCATCCCAATCGTCAACATCCCGACCCCACACCAGGACGGGTGTCCGAGCAAGAGAAAGCGGCTGGGCAGGAGCCTTGTGGAGGACCACGTCGAAACGGTGTCGGGTCAGTTCGTTGTGCGCCACACCCCGCTTCCACCGCACATCCACACCCACCGCCTCCGACCGCCCAGCCGCCCAAACAGCGAAGAAACCCGGATCAAGCAACAACTCCTTCTCCGTCACCACAGCCTGCTCAACCGCCGCACGCAAACGACCCGCATCCCCCACACCCACCTGACGAACCTGAACAGCAGTCTGGAAAGCCCGCAACAAACCCCGATGCCGCACATCCCCGACAAACAACCGACCACCCTCAGCCAGCAACCCGAATGCTTGATCCAACACCCGTTCCAAGTAACTCCAACCCGGAAAGTACTGCACAACCGAGTTGATGATCACCGTGTCAAACCCACCCGCCGGAAGCCCCGACACATCATCAGCGGCCTGGCACCGCACCACCACATGATCCCAACCCAACCCCGCCACCTGACCACGCAACCGCTCCACCACCGACGACGAAAAGTCCGTCGCCCAATACGACTCCACCTCCCCCGCCACGTGCCCCAACAACAACCCAGAACCAACACCGATCTCCAACACCCGGCGGGGCGCAAAATCCCTGATCCTCTCCAACACCTGGTCACGCCACTCCCGCATCTCCGGCAAGGGGATCGGCTCACCCGAGTACGAGCTGTTCCACCCCTCGAATCCCTCCCCCAGCACACTCGTCCCGGCCTCGCCGTCTTGAACGGCCTGGCCGTAGACCGAGTCGTAGATCTCCCGCCATTCGTCGACCTGCTCCCCGGTGGCACCGTCCGCGCCTGCCGACGAAGGGACGACGTAGGCGACGAGTCGGGTGTCGTCGTGGTGCGGGCGGGCGACCACCAGAGCCTGGGACACACCCGGCTCCGCCTCCAACGCCGCCTGCACCTCACCCGGCTCGATACGGAAACCACGAATCTTCACCTGATCATCAGCACGCCCCACAAACCGAAGCTGACCATCCACATCCCAACGCACCAGATCGCCCGTCCGATACATCCGCTCACCGGGACCACCGAACGGGTTGGCCACGAAACGATCAGCGGTCAGACCCGGTCGGCCCGCGTACCCACGCGCCAACCCGGGCCCGGACACATACAACTCCCCCGACACACCAGCCGGAACAAGCCCGAGACGTTCGTCCAGCACGAACAGCCCCGCCCCCGGTACCGCCCGGCCAATCGGAACACCCCCACCCACCACCAACGGATCACTGATCGCCGCAGCCACCGTGATCTCCGTCGGACCATACGCATTCACCAACCGACGACCAGAACCCCAACGGGCAACCAACTCCGGCGGGCACGCCTCTGCACCCACCCCCAAAGCCACCAAGTCCTCCAACCGCTCCCACGCACCCTCAGGCAACGTCGCCACCACCGACGGCGGCAAAAACGCATGCGACACCCCACCCCGCGCAAGAGCCTCCTCCAACTCCACCCCCGCCAAACCAGAACCCTCCGGCACCACCAACTCCGCACCCGAACCCCACGCCAACACCAACTCCAACACCGACGCATCAAAACTCAACGACGCCGTACGCAACACACGACCACCAACACCAACCCCCATCCGCTCCACCAAACCCGCAGCCAACCCCGCCACACCCGCATGCGTAACCACCACACCCTTCGGACGCCCTGTCGAACCAGAGGTGTAGATCACATACGCCGGATGCGAAGGCAACAACGGCACCACCCGCTCAGCATCAACGACCTCCGCACCAGACAGTCGATCCGTGTCGACCTCGTCCAGCAGGACAACGTCCACAGACAGGGCATCCGGCAAACTGCCCACCGCAGCACGCGTGGTCAGCACCAGACCCGGCTGTGCGTCCTCCAACAACCAACCGATCCGCGCCCCCGGATACTCCACATCCACCGGCACATACGCAGCCCCCGCCAACACCACACCCAACACCGCAACCAACTGCTCCACACCAGCAGGCACCGCAACCGCCACCACACCACCAGGACCCACACCACCATCGATCAACCAACGAGCCAACCGATTCACCCGCCCACCCAACTCCCCATACGACCATTCCTCTCCGCCACACACCACCGCCACCGCATCCGGGCACTCCCGCACCCGCCCCACAAACAACTCCGGCAACGTACTCAACACAGGCGCAACACCAGACGCCGACCAACCCAACAACCGCTCCCGCTCACCCACACCCAGGACCTCCAGCTCACCCACCCGCGAGCCGGTCTCCGCAACCGCACCGGACAACACCCGAACCAACCGAGCCCCGAACAACTCCGCCGTGTCGCGGTCGTAAAGGTCCGTCGCGTACTCGATGAACCCCGACATCCCCGCCGGGCGGCCATCCTCGTCGAAGACCTCCGACACACTCACCGTCACATCGAACTTCGCCGTCCCCGTCCCCACCGACTCCGTCCGCACACCGAGCCCCGGCAACTCAAACCGCGCCTCCTCATTGTTCTGCAACACCAACGCCACCTGGAACAAAGGATGCCGACCACCCGAACGCACCGGATTCAGCCGCTCCACCACCAACTCAAACGGCACATCCTGATGCGCAAACGCCTCCAAGCACCCCTCACGCACCCGCCCCAACAACTCACCGAACGACGGATCACCCGACACATCCGTCCGCACCACCAACGTATTGACGAAGAAGCCGATGAGGTCGTCCAAGCCCTCGTCCATCCGCCCGGCGACCGGCGAACCGACGACGACGTCCGATCCCGCACCCAGCCGTGACAGCAGGCTCGCGAGTCCGGCGTGGAGCACCATGAACAGGGTGACGTCCGCGGACCGCGCGAGGTCCCGTAGCCCGGCATGCAGGTCGGCGTCGACCTCGAAGCCGATCACTTCGCCCTCGTACGAGGCCGAAGCGGGACGCGGCCGGTCACCCGGCACCGTCACCTCCTCCGGAGCGCCCTCCAACTGGCCCTGCCAGTAGGCGAACTGTCCACCCAGCACACTCGACGGGTCGTTTGCGTCCCCTAGCACCTCGTGCTGCCACACGGTGTAGTCCCCGTATTGCACCGGCAGCGCCGGCCATGCCGGGGCCTCGCCGCCTGCGCGGGCCGCGTACGCCGCCACCAGGTCCCGGGCCAGCGGGCCCGCCGACCACCCGTCCCCCGCGATGTGATGCAGTACCAGCACCAACACCGCGTCGTCGCTCCCGGTGACGTCGAGCAGGTGGGCGTGGACGGGGACGTCACGGTCGAGACGGAAGCCGTGCTGGATGGTCCCGGCGATGCGAGGAGTGACCGCCGGCTCCGCGACCGACTCGACGGTGAGGGGCACCCGAGCCTCGTCCATCGACAGCACGTACTGGTACGGCCGGCCCTCCCTCTCGGGAAAGACCGTGCGCAGCGCCTCGTGGCGGGCCACGACGTCATTGATGGCGGCTTCCAGCGCGTCGTGGTCGACGCCGCCGGTGAGACGGAGGGCGAAGGGCATGTTGTACGTCGCCGAGGGACCCTCGAGCTTGTGCAGGAACCACAACCGCTGCTGGGCGTACGACAACGGCAACAACTCCGGACGCGACCGCGCCTCCAACACCGGACGCACCCGTCCCCCACCCAAATGCCGAACCAACCTCCCCACCGTCGGCGCCTCGAACAACACCCGCAACGGCAACTCCACACCCATGACACGACGAACCCTGCTCACCAAGCGCGTCGCCAACAACGAGTGCCCACCCAACTCGAAGAAACTGTCGTCCAACCCGACCGACGGCACCCCCAGAACGTCCCCGAACAGGCCGCACAGGATCTCCTCCTGCGGGGTGCGGGGCGCTGTCGCGTTGTGCCCGGCGTACTGCGGTGCGGGGAGCGCCGCCCGGTCGATCTTGCCGTTCGGGGTCAACGGCAGCGCGTCCAGCAGAATGACCGTGGACGGCACGAGGTAGCCCGGCAGCACCTCCTGGAGGTCCGCGCGCAGCGACGCGGGCGTGGTCTCGGCGTCCGGCACGGGTACGGGAACCGCGTAGGCGGCGAGCCGGGTCTCGCCCCCGTGGACGAAGGGCGCCACGACGGCCTGTGCCACCGCGGGTAGCCGCCGCAGTGCCGCCTCCACCTCGCCCGGCTCCACCCGGAACCCGCGGATCTTCACCTGGTCGTCGGCCCGGCCCAGGTACTCCAACTGTCCGTCCGTGTTCCAGCGGACGACGTCGCCGGTGCGGTACATCCGAGTACCCGGCGCCTCGAACGGGGACGCCACGAACCGCTCCGCCGTCAGACCTGGCCGGCGGACGTATCCGCGCGCGAGGCCCGGGCCCGCCAGGTACAGCTCGCCGGGTACGCCCGGCGGCACGGGCGCCAGGCCGCCGTCCAGGACGAACACGCGGGCGCCGACGACCGGTGTGCCGATGGGGGCGTTCGCCTCGGTGAGGGGCGGGCTGGTGGTGGCGTAGACGGTGGCCTCGGTCGGGCCGTAGGCGTTGACCATCCGGCGTCCCGCGGACCAGCGGGCGGCCAGGGCGGGCGGGCATGCCTCGCCCGCGACCACCAGGGACCTCAGGTCGAGCAGGGCGGACTCGGCGGCGGCCGGGAGGGTGGCCAGGACGGACGGCGGGACGAAGAGGTGGGTGGCCCGGTGGGTGGCGAGCGCGGCGGCGAGCTGGTCGCCGACCAGGTGCTCGGTGCCGGTCTGCACGAGCGCGGCGCCGACGGTGAAGCCCGTCAGGAGTTCCATCACGGACACGTCGAAGTTGGACGAGGTGAACTGAAGGGTGCGGCTGCCCTCGCCGAGGCCGAAGCGTTCGGCGGTGGCGGTCAGACCTGCGAGGCCGGCGTGGGTGACGGTCACGCCCTTCGGGGTGCCGGTGGACCCCGAGGTGTAGATGACGTACGCGGTGTTGGACGGGGACAGGGGTGCCGTGCGGTCGCTGTCCCGGGGTGCCCGCGTCGGCTGCCGGTCCCACGCGGCGGCGGTGGCGGGGTCGTCGGTGAGGAAGAGCGGCGCCCGCACGTCCAGGGGCCGGGTGGCGAGCACCAGCGCGGGCCGGGCGTCGGAGACCAGGTACGCGATCCGCTCGGCGGGATGTCCGGGGTCGATCGGCAGGTAGGCCGCTCCGGCCTTGAGGACGCCGAGGACGACGGCGATCTGGGTGCGGGAGCGGTCGACGGCGACGCCGACCGGGGACTCGGGGCCCGCGCCCCGGGTGATGAGCCAGTGGGCGATCTGGTTGGCGCGCGCGTCGAGTTCGGCATAGGAGGCCGTGCCGTCGGCGTCGATCAGCGCGGGTGCGTGCGGGGTGGCGCGTACCTGCCTCGCGAAGAGTTCGGGCAGGGTCGCTTCCGGCTCGGAGCGGGGCGATGTGCTCCAGTCGGCCAGGGTGTGCCGTTCGGCGGCGTCGAGGATGTCCAGTGCGCCGACACGGCGGTGCGGGTCCTCGGCGGCGGCGGCCAGCAGGCGGGTCCAGCGGGCCGCGAAGGCGTCCACGGTGGTGGCGTCGTAGAGGTCGGTGGCGTATTCGATCGTGCCGGAAAGCCCGGCGGGCCTGCCGTCCTCGTCGAAGCTCTCGACCAGGTTGAGGGTGAGGTCGAACTGTGAGCCGCCGGGGGCCGGGGCGAGGAGCCGGGTGTCCAGGCCGGGCAGTTCGAAGCGCAGGTCCGCGTTGTTCTGGAGGGCCAGCATGACCTGGATGAGGGGGTGGTGGGCGGTGGAGCGCTGCGGGTTGAGCTTCTCCACCAGGTACTCGAAGGGGATGTCCTGGTGGGTGTAGGCGGTCAGGCTGGTCTCCCTGACCTGCGCCAGCAGATCGATGAACGCGGGATCGCCAGAGGTGTCGGTGCGCAGGATCAGGGTGTTGACGAAGAAGCCGACCAGTTCGTCCAGGTTCTCGTCGGTGCGGCCGGCGATGGGCGAGCCGACCGCGATGTCGTGCCCCGCTCCCAGCCGTGTGAGCAGGGCCGCGAGGCCGGTGTGCAGGACCATGAACAGGGTGGCGTCCGTCGAGCGGGCCAGCTGGCGCAGCGCGGCATGCGTCGGGGCGTCGAGCGTGAATCCGGTCTCGGCGCCGCGCTTGGACGCGACGGGGGGCCGCGGCCGGTCCGTGGGGAGGCTCACGGCCTCGGGCAGGCCCGCCAAGTGCGCGGCCCAGTAGGCCGCCTGGCGGGAGAAGAGGGCGTCGGGGTCGGTGTCGTCGCCGAGCAGTTCGTGCTGCCAGAGGCTGTAGTCGGCGTACTGCACCGGCAGCGCGGACCACCTCGGCCGTTCACCCCCGCGGCGGGCGGTGTAGGCGCTCTTGAGGTCGTCGGCGAGCGGGCCGAGCGACCAGCCGTCCCCTGCGATGTGATGGATCGTCAGAACGAGGACGTGGGCGTCCGGGCCGGTGCTCAGCAGCCGGGGGCGAACAGGGATCTCACGGTCGAGCTCGAAGCGGTGGCGGACGCACTCCTCCACCCGTGCGTCGAGCCCGTCTTCGGGGACCGGCTCCGGTGTCAGTTCCAGGCGCGCTTGCGCGACGTCCCGTACGTGCTGGTAGGGCTGTCCGTCGGTGTCGGGGAAGATCGTGCGCAGCGGCTCGTGCCGTGCGATGACGTCGCCCAGCGCGGCTTCCAGGGCGGTCACGTCGAGGGTGCCGGTGAGCTTGAGGACGAGCGGCATGTTGTACGTCGCCGACGCTCCCTCGAACTTGTACAGGAACCACAACCTGCGCTGCGCGAACGACAACGGCAACACCTCCGGCCGCACCCGCCGCACCAACACCGGACGCGCACCCACATCCGACAACCCACCCGCAAGCCCCGCCACCGTCGGCGCATCGAACAACGCCCGCAACGACAACTCCACCCCCAACACCGCACGCACCCGACTCACCAACCGAGTCGCCAACAACGAATGCCCACCCAAATCGAAGAAGTCATCGTCCACACCCACCACCGGAACACCCAGGACGTCCGCGAAGAGGGTGGCGAGGATCTGCTCCTGCGGTGTGCGGGCGGCCCGCCTGGAGGTGCTCGTGAAGTCGGGGGCGGGCAGCGCGGCCCGGTCCAACTTGCCGCTCGGCGTGCGCGGGACGGCGTCGAGCACGACGAAGGCCGACGGCACCATGTAGTCGGGCAGCCGGTCGCGCGCCGCGTCCCGCACCACGGACACCGTGAGTTCGCTGCCCTCCTCCGGCACCAGATAGGCGACGAGTCGGCTCACGCCGTCCTGCTGTTCGTGGGCGGTCACCGCGGCCTGGGCGACACCCGGACGGCCGCGCAGCACGGCCTCGATCTCGCCGGGTTCGACCCGGAAGCCGCGGATCTTCACCTGGTCGTCGGCCCGACCGAGGTACTCCAGCTGGCCGTCGGCGTTCCAGCGGGCGAGGTCGCCCGTGCGGTACATCCGCGCGCCGGGGTCGGTGAAGGGGCAGGCGACGAACCGTTCGGCCGTCAGGCCGGGGCGGCCCACGTAGCCACGCGCCAGGCCGGCCCCCGACACGTACAGCTCGCCCCACACGCCCGCCGGGACCAGTTCGAGCCGCTCGTCGAGGACCAGCCCGGCCAGCCCGGGCAGGGGCCGGCCGATCGGCACCACTCCGGTCGACCGGCCGGCCGGGAGCGGGCTCATCGCGGCGCCCACGGTCGACTCGGTCGGCCCGTACGCGTTGATCATCCGGCGTCCCGGAGCCCACCGCGCGGCCACGTCGGGCGGGCACGCCTCGCCCGCGACCGCCAGCGTGGTCAGGTCGGGAAGCCCGTCCGGCCCGTGAGCGTCCTCCAGGGTGACCAGGACGGACGGGGGGAGGGTCGCATTGGTAATCCGCTCGCGGTGGAGCAGCTCGGCGAGCTCCCGTCCGGCGATGCCTGTCTCCGCGGGCACCACCAGGGTCGCCGCGGCGCTGAAGGTGGTCACCATCTCGGAGACCATGGCGTCGAAGCTGGACGGCGAGAACTGGAGCACCCTGTCCCCGGGGCGCAGCGCGAAGGCGGCCCGCTTGGCCGCTGCGAGCCCGGCGATCCCGGCGTGCGTGATCTCGACGCCCTTGGGGCGGCCGGTGGAACCCGACGTGTAGATCACGTACGCGGTGTACGCCGGGTCGACGGCGATGCCGGGGTCCGTGTCGGAGTAGTCCGTGAGGTCCTGCCGGACCCACGCGTCGTCGAGCACCACCGCCGGCTCCGCGTCTCCGAGCATGTACGCCCGCCGTTCCGCCGGGTAGTCCGGGTCCACGGGCACGTAGGCCGCGCCGGTCTTCAGTACGCCCAGCAGGGCGGCGAGCAGGCCGGGCCCGCGCCGCATCAGCAGCGCCGCCCGACGGCCCGGACCGAGACCACGGTCGGCCAGCAGCCGCGCGATCCGGTTCGACCAGGCGTCCAGTTCGGCGTACGTCAGCTCCTCGTCGCCGTGTACGACGGCCGGGGACGTCGGGGCGCGCCGCACGGCCTCGGCGAACAGACCGGGCAGGGTGAGCGGTTCGGGCCTCGCCGAGCCGGGCACGCCCGACCACCCGAGCAGCTGCGGACGTTCTTGCGGGGCGAGCAGGTCCAGGGTGTCGATCGGCAGGTCAGCGGCGTCCGCGGCGGTGTTCAGGAACCGTACGTACCGCGCCCCGAACGCCGCGACGGTGTCGGGGTCGTAGAGGTCGGTGGCGTACTCGACGAAGCCGGTGATGCCCGCCGGATCGCCGTTCTCGTCGAAGGTCTCACCGATGTTCAGCAACAGGTCGAACTGGGAGCTGCCTTGCCCCGGGTTCTCCAGCCGGGCCTGGAGCCCGGGCAGGTCGAAGTGCACCTCCGCGGTGTTCTGGAGCGTGAGCATGACCTGGACGAGGGGGTGGTGGGCGGTGGAGCGCTGCGGGTTGAGCTTCTCCACCAGGTACTCGAAGGGAATGTCCTGGTGGGTGTAGGCGGCCAGACTGGTCTCCCTGACCTGCGCCAGCAGATCGACGAAGGACGGCCGCCCCGAGGTGTCGGTGCGCAGGATCAGGGTGTTGACGAAGAAGCCGACCAGTTCGTCCAGGCCCTCGTCGGTGCGGCCGGCGATGGGCGAGCCCACCGCGATGTCCGTGCCGGCACCGAGCCGCGACATCAGCCCGGCTAGCGCCGCGTGGAGCACCATGAACAACGTCGCCCCGTGGGCGCGCGCCAGCTCACACAGGGTGGCATGGGTCGGGGCGTCGATCTCGAACGGCAGCATCTCGCTGCTGTGTGAAGCCTCCGACGGCCGCGGTCGGTCGGTGGGCGGGCACACGACGTCGGGCAGACCGCGCAGGTGCTCGGTCCAGTAGGCGGCCTGGCGGCGTAGGAGGCTGTCGGGGTCGGTGTCTTCGCCGAGCAGTTCGTGCTGCCAGAGGCCGTAGTCGGCGTACTGCACGGGCATCGCGGACCACTGCGGGGACCGGCCCTCACGGCGGGCAGCGTAGGCGGTGACCAGGTCCTCGGCCAAGGGCGCCATCGACCAGCCGTCACCCGCGATGTGATGCAGCGTCAGCATCAGCATCGCCTCGTCGGGCCCCGTCGTCAGCAGCATCGCGCGCAACGGCATTTCCCGGTCCAGCTCGAATCCGTGCCGTGCCATGTCGTGCACCAGCCGATCCCGCCGCTCCACCGACCGCGCTTCTTCCACCGGGAGGGTGAGGTGGGCTTCGGTGGGGGTGAGGACGTGCTGATACGGCTCGCCGTCGAGGTCGGGGAACACCGTCCGCAACGGCTCGTGCCGGGCGATCACATCATTGAGAGCCGCCTCCATCGCCGACACATCCAACTCACCCACCAAACGCAACACCAACGGAATGTTGTACGTCGCCGAAGCACCCTCGAACTTGTACAAGAACCACATACGACGCTGCGCAAACGACAACGGCAGACGTTGCGGACGCGCCCGCCGCTCCAACACCGGACGCGAACCCACCCCCGACAAATGCCGCACCACACCAGCCACCGTCGGCTCATCAAACAACACACGCAACGCCAAATCCACACCCAACACCACCCGAATCCGATTCACCAACCGCGTCGCCAACAACGAATGCCCACCCAAAGCAAAGAAATCGTCATCCACCCCAACCCCCGACAACCCCAACACCTCAGCAAACAACCCACACACAATCTCCTCCTGCGGCGTCCGCGCCACCCGCGACACCGCAAACACATACTCCGGAGCCGGCAACGCCCCCCGATCCACCTTCCCCCCCACCGTCAACGGCAACGCCTCCAACACCACAAACGCCGCCGGCACCAAATACGACGGAAGCCGCTCCGACAGACTCCGACGCAACACAGACACCAACTCACCCGACACCCGCGACCCCACCGGATCACTCGCCAACCCCCCAAGCGACCCCACCGAAACCACCGACCCCAACACATCCGACACCACACCCACACCCCCGGGGACCAACACCACATCCATCACATCCACACCACCAGAACCCACCGTCACCACCGCATCCCAACCCCGCGACCGAGCCCAAACACACACCCCCTCCGGATCCACCCCGCTGCCTGCCCCATCCAGCAGCTCACGAACACGCTCAACCGGCTCGCCCGCGGCCACCGCCCGAGCCGCCGCAACCTCCCCCACCAACCGAGCATTCGGCACCCCCGACACCCGCACCGGCAACGACACATCACCCAACGCATCCCACCCATCAACATCCCGACCCCAGGCGAGCACCGGCACACCAGAGAACGAGAGCGGCTGAGTAGGGGCCTTGTGGAGGACGACGTCGTAGCGGTGTCGAGTCAGCTCGTTGTGCGCCACACCCCGCTTCCACCGCACATCCACACCCACCGCCTCCGACCGCCCAGCCGCCCAAACAGCGAAGAAACCCGGATCGAGCAACAACTCCTTCTCCGTCACCACAGCCTGCTCAACCGCCGCACGCAAACGACCCGCATCCCCCACACCCACCTGACGAACCTGAACAGCAGTCTGGAAAGCCCGCAACAAACCCCGATGCCGCACATCCCCGACAAACAACCGACCACCCTCAGCCAATAGCGCAAACGCCTGGTCCAACACCCGCTCCAAATAGCCCCAACCCGGGAAGTACTGCACAACCGAGTTGATGATCACCGTGTCAAACCCACCCGCCGGAAGCCCCGACACATCATCAGCGGCCTGGCACCGCACCACCACATGATCCCACCCCAAACCCGCCACCTGACCACGCAACCGCTCCACCACCGACGACGAAAAGTCCGTCGCCCAATACGACTCCACCTCCCCCGCCACATGCCCCAACAACAACCCAGAACCAACACCGATCTCCAACACCCGGCGCGGTCCGAAGCTACGGATGCGCTCCACGACCGCATGGCGCCATTCCCGCATTTCCGACAACGGGATCGGCTCACCCGAGTACGAGCTGTTCCACCCCTCGAACCCCTCCCCCAGAACCTCCGACTCGGCCTGGCCGTAGACCGAGTCGTAGATCTCCCGCCATTCGTCGACCTGCTCCCCGGTGGCACCGTCCGCGCCTGCCGACGAAGGGACGACGTAGGCGACGAGTCGGGTGTCGTCGTGGTGCGGGCGGGCCACCACCAGAGCCTGGGACACACCCGGCTCCGCCTCCAACGCCGCCTGCACCTCACCCGGCTCGATACGGAAACCACGAATCTTCACCTGATCATCAGCACGCCCCACAAACCGAAGCTGACCATCAGCATTCCAACGCACCAGATCGCCCGTCCGATACATCCGCTCACCGGGACCACCGAACGGGTTGGCCACGAAACGATCAGCGGTCAGACCCGGTCGGCCCGCGTACCCACGCGCCAATCCGGGCCCCGATACGTACAACTCCCCCGACACACCAGCCGGAACAAGCCCGAGACGTTCGTCCAGCACGAACAGCCCCGCCCCCGGCACCGCCCGCCCAATCGGAACACCCCCACCCACCACCAACGGATCACTGATCGCCGCAGCCACCGTGATCTCCGTCGGACCATACGCATTCACCAACCGACGACCAGAACCCCAGCGGGCCACCAACTCCGGCGGGCACGCCTCCGCACCCACCCCCAAACCCACCAAATCCTCCAACCGCTCCCACGCACCCTCAGGCAACGTCGCCACCACCGACGGCGGCAAAAACGCATGCGACACCCCACCCACAGACAGCGCCGCCTCCAACTCCTCACCCGCCAGCCCGAACCCTCCGGCACCACCAACGCCGCACCCGAACCCCACGCCAACACCAACTCCAACACCGACGCATCAAAACTCAACGACGCCGTACGCAACACACGACCACCAACACCAACACCCATCCGCTCCACCAAACCCACAGCAAACCCCGCCACACCCGCATGCGTAACCACCACACCCTTCGGACGCCCCGTCGAACCAGAGGTGTAGATCACATACGCCGGATGCGAAGGCAACAACGGCACCACCCGCTCAGCATCAACGACCTCCGCACCAGACAGTCGATCCGTGTCGACCTCGTCCAGCAGGACAACGTCCACAGACAGGCCATCCGGCAAACTGCCCACCGCAGCACGCGTGGTCAGCACCAGACCCGGCTGCGCGTCCTCCAACAACCAACCGATCCGCGCCCCCGGATACTCCACATCCACCGGCACATACGCAGCACCCGCCAACACCACACCCAACACCGCAACCAACTGCGCCACACCAGCAGGCACCGCAACCGCCACCACACCACCAGGACCCACACCACCATCGATCAACCACCTAGCCAACCGAGCAGCACGCCCACCCAACTCCCCATACGACCAAGACTCTTCACCACACATCACAGCCAACGCATCCGGGCACTCTCGCACCCGCCCCGCAAACAACTCCGGCAACGTAGTCAACGCAGGCAAGACACCAGACGCCGACCAGCCCAACAACCGCTCCCTCTCACCCCCACCCAACACATCAAGTTCACCCACCCGCAAACCAGGCCCCGCAACCGCACCGGACAACACCCGCACCAACCGCGCCCCGAACAACTCCGCAGAACCCCGGTCATACAAATCCGTCGCATACTCGATGAACCCGGACATCCCCGCCGGGCGGCCATCCTCGTCGAAGACCTCCGACACACTCACCGTCACATCGAACTTCGCCGTCCCCGTCCCCACCGACTCCGTCCGCACACCAAGCCCCGGCAACTCAAACCGCGCCTCCTCATTGTTCTGCAACACCAACGCCACCTGAAACAAAGGATGCCGACCACCCGAACGCACCGGATTCAGCCGCTCCACCACCAACTCAAACGGCACATCCTGATGCGCAAACGCCTCCAAGCACCCCTCACGCACCCGCCCCAACAACTCACCGAACGACGGATCACCCGACACATCCGTCCGCACCACCAACGTATTGACGAACAGGCCGACCAGGTCGTCCAAACCCTCGTCCATCCGCCCCGCGACCGGCGAACCGACGACGACGTCCGATCCCGCACCCAGCCGCGAGAGCAACGCGGCCAGCCCTGCCTGCAACACCATGAACGGTGTCACGTCCGCGGACCGCGCGAGGTCCCGTAGCCCGGCATGCAGGTCGGCGCTGAGCTCCAGGGGTACGAGTCCGCCTTCGTACGACGCAGTAGCGGGACGCGGCCGGTCCCCCGGCACCGTCACCTCCTCCGGAGCACCCTCCAACTGGCGCTGCCAATAGGTCAGCTGACGGACCGCTTCACTGTCGGGGTCGTGCGCGTCTCCCAGTACCTCGTGCTGCCATACGGTGTAGTCCGCGTACTGCACCGGCAGCGCCGTCCATGCCGGGGCCCCGCCGTCGGAACGGGCCGCGTAGGCAGTCACCAGGTCCCGGGCCAGCGGGCCCGCCGACCACCCGTCCCCCGCGATGTGATGCAGTACGAGGAGCAGGACGGTGGCGTTCGGGTCGTCCTCGGTCCGGAAGAGCCACACCTTGGCCGGGATGTCGGCCGCGAGGTCGAAGGGTCGCCTGGCCGCGGTGCGGATCTCGGCTTCGAGGCGCTCCTGCTCTACGGTGACGGTGCGCAGGGCCAGGTGTGCCCGGTCCGCGGGCAGGACGCGTTGGACGGGCCCGTCGGCGGTTTCGGAGAAGACGGTGCGCAGCGGCTCGTGCCGAACGACCAGATCGTTGATGGCGGCTTCCAGCGCATCGTGGTCGACGCCGCCGGTGAGACGGAGGGCGAAGGGCATGTTGTACGTCGCCGAAGGACCCTCCAGCTTGTGCAGGAACCACAACCGCTGCTGGGCGTACGACAACGGCAACAACTCCGGACGCGACCGCGCCTCCAACACCGGACGCACCCGTCCCCCACCCAAATGCCGAACCAACCTCCCCACCGTCGGCGCCTCGAACAACACCCGCAACGGCAACTCCACACCCATGACACGACGAACCCGACTCACCAAGCGCGTCGCCAACAACGAGTGCCCACCCAACTCGAAGAAACTGTCGTCCAACCCGACCGACGACACCCCCAGAACGTCCCCGAACAGGCCGCAGAGCACGGCTTCGGTCTCTGTGCGGGGTGTGCGGGACAGGAGGCCGGTGCCGTCGTACGCGGGGGCGGGGAGCGCGGCGCGGTCGATCTTTCCGTTCGGGGTCAGCGGGAGGGCGTCCAGCATGACGACGGCGGACGGCACGAGGTGGTCGGGGAGCACCTCCTGGAGGTCGGCGCGCAGTGAGGCGGGGGTCACCTCGGCGTCCAGGGCAGGGACGGCGTAGGCGACGAGCCTGGTGTCGCCCGTGGTGTGCGTGAGGGGCAGCACGACGGTCTGCTGCACCGCGGGGTGTCGGCTCAGCGCCTCCTCCACCTCGCCCGGCTCCACCCGGAACCCGCGGATCTTCAGCTGGTCGTCCACTCGGTGCAGGAACTCCAACTGTCCGTCCGTGTTCCAGCGGACGACGTCGCCGGTGCGGTACATCCGAGTTCCCGGCGCCTCGAACGGGCACGCCACGAACCGCTCCGCCGTGAGGCCCGGCAGTTCCACGTATCCGCGTGCGAGGCCGGGGCCGGTCACGTACAGCTCCCCTGCCGTGTCGGCGGGCACCGGGGCCAGCACGTCGTCCAGGACGAACACCTGGACCTCCGCCACCGGTGTCCCGATCGGGACCTGCGCGCAGTCGCCGTCGAGTGCGGTGAGCGGTTCGGTCAGGGTGGTGGCGACCGAGCATTCGGTGGTGCCGTAGCCGTTGACCAGCTCGTGGTGGGCGGACCACCGGCGCACCAGGTCGGGCGGGCAGCTTTCGCCGCCGATGTGGACCCGGCGCAGGTCGGGCAGCGTGGACTCGGTGCCGACGGGGAGGGTGGCGAGCACCGGGACCGGCAGGGTGATGTGGGTGATCTGCTCGTCGGCCAGCACCTCGGCGAGTTCCTCGCCAAGGAGATGACCGTGTTCGGGGATGACGAGGGTGCCGCCTCCGGCGAAGGTGGTGAGCAGGTCCCAGATCGCCACGTCGAAGGTGGGGGGCGCCAGTTGGAGCACCCGGGAGCCGGCGTCGGTGGTCTGGTGCCGGGCGGCCGTGGCGACGAGGGCGGCGAAGCCCGTGTGCGGGACGCCGACCGGTTTGGGGGTGCCGGTGGAGCCCGAGGTGTGGATGACGTAGGCGAGGTCCCTCGGGAGTAGCGGCCGGGTCCGATCGCCGTCGTGGGGCGCGGTGGCGGGGCAGGCGGCGAGGGCGGTGTCGGTGGCGGGTGCGTCGAACAGGAGCGGTCGGGTGTCGCCGGGCGGCAGGCGGTGGGCGAGGTCGCCGTGGAGCAGGACGGCTTTGGGCCTGCTGTCCCGCAGCAGTCGGGCGAGGCGTTCGGTGGGCTGCTCGGGGTCCAGCGGAAGGTACGCAGCGCCGGCCTTCATGATGCCGAGGAGGGCTGCGACGTGTTCGGCGCTGCGGGGCAGGGCGACGGCGACCCGGTCGTCGGGTCCCAGGTCGTGGCCGATGAGCCACCAAGCGATGCGGTTGGCGCGCGCGTCGAGTTGGGCGTACGTCCAAGTGGTGGTGCCGGCGCTGACTGCCAGGGCCCGCGGGGTCAGCGCCGCGCGGGTCCCGAAGATGTCCGGCAGCGTGGTGGGGTCGGGTGCCGCCCCCTGGTGCCCGCTTCCGTCCGTGGACCGTCCGCTCGTGTTCGACTCGTCAACGTATCGCATGTGAATTCTTCTGCCCCTGGGTCCGAGTGGTGCGCGACGCGGCGGAGTTGTGGTGGACGTGGAGGTGGAGGCGGGCGGGGAGGTGGGAGCCGTCGGCGGTGGTGACCGTCAGCCTCGTGCGACGGCTACGGGGAAGGACCTGAGTCCGGCGATGCTCGGGTTCCGGTAGTACTGGAGGGGGCCGTCGGTCCGCTCCAGTACGGGGAACCGTCGCAGCAGCGCCGTCAGCGCGATCCGGAGCTCGGTGCGGGCCAGGGGCGCGCCCAGGCAGTAGTGCACGCCTTGTCCGAAGCCGACGTGCTGGTTGTGCTGCCGGTGGATGTCGAAGCGCTCGGGGTCCTCGAACTGCCGCTCGTCATGGTTGGCCGACAGTGCGGAGAGCGACACGAACTGCTTGGCGGGGATGGCGACTCCGCCCAATTCGGTGTCACGTGTGGTCAGTCGCAGGCTGTTCGGCACCGCGGGGCGGTAGCGGACCGACTCTTCGACGGCGGCCGGTATCAGGCCCGGGTCCTGCCGTACGGCGGTCAGCGCGTCGGGGTGGCGCAGCAGCTCGAAGACGAGGCTGGCGAGCGAACAGGCGGTCGTGACGTGCCCGCCGATGAGCAGCAGTTTTCCGATGTTGATCACCTCCTCCTCGGTGAGCCGTTCGCCGTCGACCTCGGCCTGCGCGAGCCTGCTGAAGAGGTCGTCCTTGGGGGCGGCGCGCCGTAGCCGGTAGTGCTCGCGCAGGTAGTCGAGCAGTTCGGCGCCCGCCGCGTCGATCGCGTTGACGAGGTCTTCGCCGGCCAGGTCGCCCGCTTCGAAGGAGAGCAGCCGGTCGGCCCAGCCCCGCAGCAACTCCCGGTCTTCGAAGGGGAGTCCGATCAGTTCGGCGATCACCATGACCGGCAGGGGGTCGGCCAGATCGCGGGCCACGTCGATCTCGGGGCTGCCGTCCACGGCGTCCAGCAGGCGTTCCACGGTGGCTTCGATCTCCGGGGCGAGGCCGGCGACGGTCCGTTGGTTGAACGCCTTGCCGATCAGTGCTCGCAGCAGCCGGTGTCTGGGCGGGTCCATCTCGGTGAGTCGTCCCTGGCCCCAGGCGTCTCCTTTGCCCCACTCGGCGGGGTAGGCCCGCCACAGTTCGGAGGAGTACGTGGCATGGTCCAGGCTGGCGGTGACGACGTCGGCGTACCGGAGCACCATCCAGGCGCCGGTCACGGGGTCCTGGTGGACGGGGTGTTCGTCCCGCATGACGCCGAACCAGTCCTGGAGCGCTTTTCCGTCGTCCTCGGAATAGGGCGGGGCAGGTGTCGTATTCCCCACGGTGGTTCTGGCGTGTTCTTGCTCTGGGCGCACGAAAAACCCCTTCTCCCCGCACTACGAAGGAAACAAGGCAAGTGACATTCGTCCCGAGACTCGATCACGGACCTTGCCGGTGTCAAGGTTGCTGAATTTGAACAGCCGCTGCCGGAATACTGGTCGTGGACGAAAGGCGCGTTCATTTTCGGGTTCCGGATCCGCTGCTAACGTCGCACCATGACTCTTCCCGAGAATCGGCCGTTCCGTTTCGGCGTCAATCTCGTCACGCCTGCGCCGCGGCGTGAATGGGCAGAAAAGTCCCGCAAGGTCGAGGCCCTGGGGTTCGATGTGCTGGGCGTGCCGGACCATCTGGGCGCGCCCGCCCCGTTCCCCGCTCTGGTGGCGGCGGCGGAGGCCACCGAGCGGATCAGGGTGACCACTTTCGTCCTCAACGCCGCGTTCCACAACCCGGTGCTGCTGGCCCGGGAGGCGGCCACCGCCGACCTGCTGACCGACGGCCGCCTGGAGGTGGGGCTGGCGGCGGGCTCGATCCGGGAGGGCACCGGTTCCGACGGGGTGCCGTTCCCGTCGGCCGGTGAGCGCGTCAGCCAACTGGAGCGCACGGTGAAGGAGTTGCGCGGGCTGATGGTGAACCCCGATCACGCACCGCAGCCGGTGCAGCCCGGCGGTCCGCCGTTGCTGGTGGCCGGCAACGGCGACCGGGTGCTGCGGCTGGCCGCCGAACACGCCGACATCATCGGCTTCACCGGCATCTTCCTGGGGCGCGGGGAGTTCCCGCAGCTGGCGAGCCCTGAGGAGTTGGGCGAGCGGGTGGCGTTGGTCCGCGAGCAGTTGGGTGCCCGGATCGCGGAGGTGGAACTGAACCTGCTGGTGCAGCAGGTGATCGTCACGGACGATCCGCGGGGCACCGCCGAGGAGTGGGCGCGGCATCCGCTGGCCCACTTCACCCCTGAGCAGCTGCTCGCGACACCGGCCTGGCTGATCGGGTCGCAGCGGGAGATCGCGGATCGGCTGACGGAGTACCGGGAGCGGTTCGGCCTCAGCTACATCGTGGTTCTGGAGCCGTGGTTGGAGGCGTTCGCACCGATCGTCGAGATGCTGAAGTGACGGTGCGGTCCAGGTGCCGGGCGGGTGGGCTCACCGCCCGCCCGGCAGCGTGTTCGTACCGGCCCGGACGCCGCGCTTTCAGCGCCCGCCGGGTTCCGTACCGTCCGGCTCCGAGCCGTCGCCGCCCGCCGCGAGCACGTCCGCGGCGCGGCTGATCTTCTCCAGGGCCTCGTCGCGGAACTCGAGACCGTGCCGGTAGTAGGCGCCCTGGCCCTCGGGGTGCTCGTGGAGGACGTCACGGACGGCGAGGAGGCCGGCCGGCCGGACCGGTTCGAGACAGGGCAGAGGGCCGCCCACGGTGCCGTTGAGCAGGTCGACCGTGCGCCAGCCGAAGAAGTAGAAGGCGTCGGTGTACACCGACGCCCAGTCCCATGCCCGAAGGAATTCCCGACGTTCGTCGGCGGCGGTCTGCTTTTCGTCCGTCGATGCCCATGACGAGTCCAGAACCGACACGATGGATTCCATCAGCATGTCGAGCTGTCCGAAACGCGTATGGATTTCTGCCAGCACCCCCGACGAAACCCGCCAGGGGGTGCCGGGCCTGTCCACCAGTCCCGAATACCGTTTCCACACGTCGACCACGGGCTCATACACGAGGCCCGATTATGGCATGCGGTCAGCGACGGGGCAGCCCTTTCGGCGGGCTTTCCTCACCGTCGAGGGCGTACCGCGCCTTCGGGTCCGTGTGCCGCAGTTCGGGCGAGAAGTAGGCCTTGAGCCGGGGACGGCCGGGACCCGGCCGCCAGGCCACGTAGTTGTGGATGCCCCGGCCCGCGGCGAGCGGGCGGGACGCCACCTCGCGCAGCGTCCGCTCGTAGAGGCCGGAGGAGCGGTCGCAGGCGGCCAGCGCTGTCGTCATCCGGCGGCGCACCGCTTCGTCGTCCGGGGCGTAGGTCCACATGGGGAGGTAGACGGTCGCCCCGCCGACCCCGGTGGGAGCCGCCCCGGTGAACGACAGGCAGGTGACCGGGGGTTGGGCGGAGAGGTCGGCGGCAGCCTCGGGCAGCATCGTCTCGCAGAACCGGCGCACGGGGGCCGCCGTGAACCCCGGGTACGGCGCCATGAGTTCGGCCAGGCCGTCGGCATCGGTGGCGTAGTGCCGGAAGTACAGCTTGACCCGCGCCTCGGGGTCCGCCGAGAGGTCGAGCGAGAACATCACCGGCCGGTCGAGGCGCTCGCCCCGTGCCATGTGCGCGGTCACCGCGGGCCAGGCCGCGCCGAGGCCGACGGCGGCGAGGCCCCGTTCACACAGCTCCGCGGCCCGGTCGGGCCCGCCGACGGCGGGGTAGAACCAGACCTTGAACTGGGCGTCCCCCTGCCGTCGCACCTCGGCGCCGAACATCGCGACGTGCTCGACGGCCGGCTTCTCGGGCAGGAACAGGTCGGCGACCTGCGCGAACCGTCGCCCGTCCGTTCCGTACCTGCGGACCAGGCCGGCCATCGTGGCGCGGGCGGAGACGACCCGGTCCACCAGGCCGTCCCCGGGGCGCAGGGCCTCCACCGCGAACTGCAGCGCGGGGTCGTCGTCGAGGCCGATCGCGAACTCCATCGGCGACCCGTCGGACGACACGTCGGACTCGGGCAGTTGCGCGGCCTCGGCCGTGCCCCAGGAGCCCGTCATGGCGCCGAAGGCGTCCACGCACACGCCGCTTCGGCTACCGAGGCCGAGGCCGGACGCCAACCGGGCCAGGCGCACCGCGCCCGCGACCCTGGCCGACGGGGCCGGCCCGGGGTCCGCCTCGCTGCTCCCGCTCACCTTCTCCATCGCCACCGCCACTCCTTCGGGTCAGCCGAGTGCGAGCGGTAGCCGGGTCAGGCCGCGCAGCGTGCCGTTGGGCCGCACCACCGGTTCGCCCGCCGCGTGGAGACCGGGGTGCCGCAGCAGGGCGTCGAGCGTCACCCGTGCCTCGATCCGGGCGAGGTTGAGGCCGAGGCAGGAGTGCGCGCCCCGGCCGAAGCCCAGGTGGTTGTTGGGCTTGCGGTCCAGCCTCAGCGTCTCGGGGTCGGGGAACCGTTCGGGGTCGCGGTTGGCCGCGCCGATCAGCGCGGTCACCACCTGGCCGCTCCTGATGGTGACCCCGCCCAGTTCGGTGTCCTCGGTGCAGGCGCGGGCCAGGGCCTGCACCGGGCCCACGTACCGGATCAGTTCCTCGACGGCGGTGTCGAGGTCGACGTCGCCGCGTACCAGGGACTCCCACGCGCCGGGGGTGGCCAGCAGGGCAGCCACGGCGTTGCCGAGGAAGCGGCTGGGGACCTCGAAACCCGCGTGGAAGAAGGCGCGTACGGAGTTGACCAGTACGTCGTCGGCCTCGACGCCGGAACCGGGCAGGCGGCGCACCACCTCGGGCAGGACACCGTGCGGGCCGGGGTCGGCGAGCCAGGTGCGGACCAGGTCGTTGAAGTGGGCGCGGGCGCGCAGTCCGGGTTCCTCCGCGTCGGGGTCGAGCTGCGCGTCCATGCTGTGGTCGAGGTCGTCGTTGAAGCGGGCGAACGCCTCGTCGGTCTCGGGCGGTTCGACGCCGATGAACCGGGTGATGGCCCGCAGGGTGAACACGTCGGCGTAGTCGTGGATGAAGTCGAAGGACGGCCTGCCCGCCAGCTCGTCGAACAACTGGTCTGCGAAGGTGCCGAGTTCCTTGCGCAGCGCGTCGAGGTCCTGCGCGCGGACCGCGTCGAGTCCGAGGTGGCGCAGCGGGGTCTGGTCGGGCGGGTCTAGGGTCTGGAGGCTGAGCAGGGTCGGCGGGGTCGGGATGCCGATCTTCCGGAAGTCGGTGCTGAACCGGACGGAGTCGCGCAGGATCGCCGTGCAGTCGGCGTGCCGGGTCATCAGCCAGGAGTCGATGCCCGCGTGCCAGTAGACCGGCTGGGCTTCGCGCAGCCGCCGGTAGACCGGGTAGGGGTCGGCGAGCACCGCGGGGTCGAGGGGGCTGAACAGGGGGTCGGTGGCCTCAGGGGCGGGCGATACGGTCACGGCTGTCTCCGGTGTTGGCGCCGACCCCGCTGACGGGCGGCTGTGGGTCCGGTCCGTGGGCCTCGCGGCGGTCGTCGGAGCGCGTCCGGTGACCGGGCAGCGGCCGGGGGCCGGTGCGTGCAGGAACGAGGGCGACGACTGGTGGTCGTCGTAGTAGCGGTGGAAGACGGGGGTCACTCCGCCCGAGAGCGGGGGCACGATCCAGGACCAGTCGGCGGGCACGGTGCGGCCGGCCTTCTCCTCGCGACGCAGGTGGCGCAGGAACCGTTCCGACTCGGTGTGGTGGTCGGTGATGGTGATGCCGTCCCGCTCGAACGACCAGAGCACCGCCACGTTCAGCTCGACCAGCGCCCGGTCCTTCCACAGGGTCCTGTCGCTGGTGCGGTCCAGGCCCAGCCGGTCGGCGATCTCGGGCAGCAGGTCGTAGCGCTGGGTGTCGACGAGGTTGCGGGCGCCGATCTCCGTGCCCATGTACCAGCCGTTGAAGGGGGCGGCGCCGTACCGTACGCCGCCGATCTCCAGCACCATGTCGGAGATGACGGGCAGCGCGTGCCAGCGCAGGCCGAGGTCGGCGAACCAGTCGTGGTCGGGGTGGTGCAGCGGTACCTCCCGCACCGCGTCGGGCGGGAGGTCGAAGAGTCGGGCCGCTCTGCCCGGTTCTTCGACGAGCAGCGGCAGGACGTCGAAGCGGGTGCCCGGGCCGCCGGGCCAACCGAGGGCGCGGACGCGGTCGGTGAGGTCGGCGGACGCGGGGTCGCCGGTGACGCGGCCGTCGGGGCCGCGGTAGCCGGCGTAGCGGATGAGCTGCGGGTTGTGGATGCGTGGTCCCGTGCCGTCGGGTCCGTCGGCGGCGAAGACGCTGATCGTGGGGCGGATCCGGCCGCCGTTGAAGGCCGTTCGCAGGTGTTCGACGCACGCGCGGTGGATGTCCTCGGCCGTCCGCAGGTGTCGCAGGTCGCGTACGACGAGGCCGGGCCAGTACAGGCGGCCGATGCAGCGCCTGCTGTTGCGCCAGGCGACCTTGGCGCCGAAGGCCAGTTCGCCGGTGGTGTGCGCATAGGTGCCGCGCCGGTGTATCTCGCGGCGTATCTCGGCCATGCGGTCGGCCGGCGGGCGGTCGACGGCGTTCTCCGAGCTGTACAGCCGGATGAATTCATCGGCGCGTGCGATCAAGCCCGGTATGTCGAGGTCCGCTGTGTCGATGTGTGCGGGCCCTGCCATGCGCAACCCCCGTCAACGGTGCCGTAGCCCGGCAGGTGTGACCATGCCGGGCTACGGCCATACGCTCTCAGCTCTGCTTTCAGTGCAGGTAACGCATATCGGTTCACCTCCCCGCATGGTCCGCTTCTCCACGGCACCTCCCCGCACTCTCAGGAATCTCGGGAGTGCTGCATTCAATTGTTTATCAGGAGGCGGGTAATTCGGGCAGTCGTCAATCTATGGTTCGGCCCGGCTGTCGTCAACAAAGCACTCGAACACTTGGGCAGTGCGTCATCGACCAATGCTTCGTCGAGTGATTTCGTGAGCCGATTTCCGCGGAGGCTCGGAGGGGGAACACTCGGGGCGAAGGGCTCGGGGCGAAGGGCTCAGAGGGTGACCGGGAGCGCGGTGAGGTGCCAGCTGCCGGGGTTGGGCAGCCGCGGCACCTCCTCGGGCGGGACGGCGAGCGCGAGGTCGGGGAAGCGGCTCAGCAGGGCGTCGAGCGCCGTCTCCGCCTCGACGGCGGCCAGGGAGGCGCCGATGCAGTAGTGCGCTCCGTGGCCGAAGCCGAACTGGACCGCGGCGCCGGCGGGCCGGGTGATGTCGAGCGTGTCGGGGTCGTCGAAGACGCGGGGGTCGCGGTTGGCGGAGGCGATCACCGCCACCACGGAGTCCCCGGCGCGCACCTGCGCGCCGCACAGCTCGAAGTCCTCCAGGGCGTAGCGGATGGCGGTCAGCAGCAGCGGGGGCCGCCACCGCATCAGCTCCTCCACGGCCCGGGGCAGCAGGGACCGGTCGGCGCGCAGGGCGGCGAGCTGTTCGGGATGGGAGAGCAGGGCCACCACGGAGTTGGCGATGAAGTTCGCGAGATTGTCCTGACCTGCGAAAACGGTGTGCCACACCATGGTGATCAGCTCGGTGTCGCTGATCCGGTCCGCATCCTCGTCCTGAGCCCGCAGAAGGTCGGAGACCAGGTCGTCGCCGGGCTCCTCGCGTCGCAGTGCGACGACCCGTTTGGCGCCCTCGATGGCATCGCGCAGGGCCTCGTCGTAGCTCTGGCCCCCGGAGCTGATCCGGGCGACGTAGGCGCGCCACAGGGGTCGGTCCTGCGCGGGGATGCCCATGACCTCGCCGACCACGAAGGTGGGCAGCGGCTGGGCGAAGTGTTTGAGGAGGTCGACGGTGCCGTCTTCGGCGAGGCCGGGCAGGGTGTCGAGGAGCCGGTCGGCGCTCTGTCGGATCATGTCGCGGCGGGCGGCTGCGCGACGGGCGGTGAAGGCCCGTACGGCGAGCTTGCGCAGCCGGCCGTGGTCGACGCCGTCCATGTGCGACATGGTCAGCATGTAGGGCCGTACGTCGTCCGGGATCCGCTGGTTCCAGCTGTCGGCGGTCATGGCGAGGCGCGGGTCGCTCAGCACGGCCTTGGCGTCGCTGTGGCGGGTGACCGCCCATATCGATCCGAATCCCGGCGCCATGAGGCGCACTATGGGGGCCTGTTCCCTCGCCCTCCCATAGGCGGAAATCGGATCGCTGAGTACCTCGGGGTCGATCATCGCGATCTCGGGGACGTCGACCCGGGAATTATCACTGTTGAGCACGGCGCTCCCCCAATAAAATTTGGACGATTTCCGGTGCGGTGGAGACGATGTTATCCACGGTCTCCACCGGCGGCAAACGTTCAAAAATTACGAGGGGAACGCCGTTTGGCGGGCTGAATTACCGCCGGCTCGGCTACTCGCTCTTGTTGTAGCGCAGCAGGCTGAGCGGCACGAACACGATCAGCAGCACCGCGCAGGAGATGAGGGCGGGAGCCAGGTCGGCCGTGCCGTCCCCGTTCATGAGGGAGCGGCTGGCGGTGACCACGTACCCGATGGGGTTGATGTCGACGAACGCCTTCAGCCAGCCGGGCATGGTGGCCGGCTCGGCGAAGATGTTGCTGGCGAAGGTCAGGAGCGACAGCAGCAGCATGCCGAGCGCGGAGACGGCCTGCGGGGTGCGCAGCACCAGGCCGAGGAACGTCCAGATCCAGGAGACGCAGAAGCCGAAGAGGACGGCGAGGAGCACGCCGCCGGTGACGCCGAGCAGTCCGCCGTCGGGCCGGAAGCCCAGTGCGAGCCCGACGGCGACCACGACCACCGACGAGATCAGATAGCGCACCACGTCGCCGATCAGGGCGCCGGTCAGCGGGGACGGCCGCCAGATCGGCATCGACTTGAAGCGGTCGAAGATGCCCTGCTGGAGGTCGGTGGTGAGGGCGACGCCGGTCTGCGTGGAGATGAACAGCACGCCCTGCACGAGGATGCCGGGCAGCAGGAACTGGAGGTACTCGCGGCTGCTGCCGGAGATCGCACCGCCGAAGAGGTAGGTGAAGATCAGCGTGAACATCACCGGGGTGATGGTCGCGTTGAACAGCTGTCCCGGCGAGCGCTTGATCTTCACCAGCGCCCGCCAGCCCATGGTGAGGGACGTGGACAGCGCCCCGGGGCGCTGCTGGGGGCGGGTGTCCTCGCCGAGGACCCGATGCAGCCTCTCCTCCGCCTCGATCGGGCGCGCGGCGGTCGTCATCGGTTCTCCTCGTTCGTGGCGGGCTTGCGGCCTGACTTGCGGCCCGGCTTGCGGGCAGCGGGCACCTCGGAGGTGGGGGGCCGCCCGGTCAACGCGAGGAACACCTCGTCCAGGCTCGGGCGGTCCAGGGCGAAGTCGTCGACCTCGATGGTGCGGGTGAGTTCGCCCAGGGCGCGCGCCACGCTGCGGGGGTCGGTGCCCCGCGCGGTGAGTTGGGCCGGGCCGGTGGTCTCGGCGGGCACGCCCAGGGCGCCGACGAGGATGCGGCTCGCCTCCGGCAGATCGCCGGGGTGCTTCAGCTCGACGCGCAGCGAGCCGCTTCCCACCGAGGACTTCAGCTCGCCGGGGGTGCCCTCGGCGACCAGCTTGCCGTGGTCGATGACGGCGACGCGCTGCGCGAGTTGGTCGGCCTCTTCCAGGTACTGGGTGGTGAGCAGGACGGTCGTGCCGCGCTCGACGGTCGCCCGGATGATGGCCCAGACCTCGTTGCGGCTGCGGGGGTCGAGTCCCGTGGTCGGCTCGTCGAGGAACATCAGCTGGGGTCGGACGATGAGCCCGGCGGCCACGTCCAGCCGGCGGCGCATTCCGCCGGAGTAGCCGCGGGCCGGGCGGTCGGCGGCCTCGGCCAGGTCGAACGCCTCCAGCAGGTCGCGTGCGCGCTCCCGGGCGGCCGTGGAGCGGTATCCGTGCAGCCGGGCGAGCAGCAGCAGGTTCTCCATGCCGGTGAGGTCGTTGTCGACGCTGGCGAACTGGCCGGTGAGGCTGACCCGTTCCCGTACGCGGTGTGCTTCGCGGACGACGTCGTGACCGAAGACCCGAGCGCTGCCCGCGTCGGGGGCGAGCAGTGTCGCCAGGATGCGCAGGGTCGTGGTCTTGCCCGCGCCGTTGGGTCCGAGGACTCCGTAGACGGCGCCGGCCGGGACGGACAGGTCGAGGCCGTCGACGGCCTTGGTGGTCCCGAAGGACTTCACCATGCCGACGGTCTCGACCGCGAGTTCAGTGCTCACATTCACCCTTGGGGTCGCTCGCGGCTGGGGTATGGGGCCGCAACGGTGGGGTCTGGCCCGTGCTCTGGGTACCGCGTCCGGCCCGCTTCTGCGCCGCCTGGGGGGACCGGAGGCCGAGGCCGTGGGCCACGTCCTGCCAGGTCAGGCCCATGTCCCGGGCGACGAACAGGAGGCTCGCCTCCAGTACGTCCAAGTCGGCGCGGGCGCGCGGGAGCAGCGTCAGGGCCGCCATGATGTCGGTCCTGTCCATCTCGGGCGCATCGGCGGCCCGCCCGCCGCCGGCCGCCCAGGAGGCGATGCGGTGGACGGCCTCCTGAGCGGTGAGACGAGCCGGCGGATCGGTCGGCTCCGGCCGCTCGACGTCGGCCAGGCGCTCGGCCACGTGCCGCAGCGCCACGTGCTCCCGACGGGCACGGGCATGGTCGGGATCTTCGGCGCGGTTCAGGGCGTCGAGCCCCTCCGCATGATCGGTCATGGGAGGAGACTGGCGACTTCAACCAATGGTTGTCAACCAGAAGTTGAAAACCAGCGGATGAAGTCACCGGAACGGAGGAACGCAGGACACGCGTCGCCCGGGGGTCGGACCGCTTCGCCCCCGGATCCACGACGCGTCTTTTCAACCGAGCGGCGTCGGCCGGGCGGCTCCCTACGTGTCAGTGGGGACGAAGCGTGCCGCCGCGGCCAGGAAGGTGTCGTTCTCGGTGGCCGTGCCGACCGTCACCCGCACCCCTTCGCCGGGGAAGGCCTTGACCAGGATCCGGTGCTCACGACAGTGCGCGGCGAAGCCCTCTGCATCCGAACCGACCGGTAGCCAGAGGAAGTTGGCTCCGCTGACCGGCACGCCCCAGCCTGCGTCGAGCAGAGCGGCCCGGACCCGCTCCCGCTCTTCGACGAGGTACCGGCAGCGCTCCCGCACTTCCCGCTCGCAGTCCAGCGCGGCGACCGCGGCCCGTTGGGCGAGGTCGCCGACCGCGTACGGCACCGCGACCCGGCCCAGCAGTTCGGCCACCGGCGGGGCGGACAGGCAGTAGCCGATCCGTAGCCCGGCCAACCCGTACGCCTTGGAGAAGGTGCGCAGCGCAACCACGTTGGTACGCCCCTGCCGCAAGCGCTCGCGCACCAGGCTGAACCCGTCGAGCGGGTCCGCCTCTTGCTCGGTGAACTCCGCGTACGCCTCGTCGAGGACCACCAGGACGTCCGGCGGCACTGCGGCGAGGAAGCGCTCCACGGCCGACCGGGACGCGGACGCCCCGGTCGGGTTGTTGGGCGAGCACACGAAGACCAGCCGGGTGCGGTCGGAGATCGCCGCGGCCATCGCCGGCAGGTCGAGGGCGTGCTCCGCGGTCAGCGGGACGCGGCGCACCACCGCGCCCGCCGTGGCGGCGAGGGACGGATAGACCTCGAACGAGCGCCAGGGGACGATCACTTCGTCGCCCGCCGCACAGGCGATCTGGATCAGCTGCACGCACAGACCCACCGACCCCGGCCCCAGGCGGAGGGTGGCGGGCGGCACGCCGTGGCGCTCGGCGAGCCGGGCGACGAGGTCGGCGGATGCGGCGTCGGGGTAGCGGTTCAACCCCTGGACCGCGCCGGACAGGGCGGCCTGCACGGCGGCGGGCGGCGCGAACGGTGATTCGTTGCAGTCCAGACCGATCATTGCGGCTCCGGCGGCGCTTCCCCGGAAGAGCGGCAGGCCGTCCAGGTCCGTCCGGACCCGCGGCCCGGCCGTGGGCGGACGGTCCGGGCCGGACGGGGCGATCATTCGGTGCGGTCCTCGGGACCGGCCACCGTGCTCATCGCGTCCACCAGGCTCTTGGGACGCATGTCCGTCCAGTGCTGGTCCACGTAGTCCAGGCACGCGGTCCTCGGGGCCTCACCGAACACCACGTGCCAGCCGTCGGGAACGTCGACGATCACCGGCCACAGCGAATGCTGGAGTTCGTCGTTGATCAGTACGACGTACTCGGCGTTTTCATCCTCGAACGGATTCGACATCGCCTCTCCGATTCTCTTCGTGCTTTCTTTTCGATGGCGTCGAAAAGGCTCTCACGGGTGTGGAGGCATCACAAGGCTGAACTGCACGAGGTCCAGCAGTTCCGCGGCGTTCTCATCGAGAAAGAAGTGACCGCCGGGAAAGACCCTCAATTCGAAGGCGGCGTCGGTGTGCGACCGCCAGTGGGCGGCGTGCTCCGGCCCCGCCTTCGGGTCCTCGCGCCCCACGAGCACGGTGAGCGGCACCTTGACGCGCGCGCCCGGAGAGGGCCGGTAGGCGGCCAGCGCGCGGTAGTCGTCCCGCAGGGCCGGCAGGGCCTGCCGCAGCGCCTCCCCGTCGGAGATCAGCCGGTCGCCGGTGCCGCCCAGGACGCGCAGTTCGGCGATGATCCGCTCATCGGTCCAGCGCGCCCGCTGATCCTCCTCGCGCGGGCGGGACGGTGCGCGACTGCCGGAGGCGAAGAGGTGCCCGACCGCTCCCGGGCGCTCCCGCTGCCACAGCCGTACGGTCTCGAAGGCGACCAGCGCACCCATGCTGTGGCCGAGGACGGCCGTCGGTAGGTCCCGCTCGGCCAGCAGTGCGTCGGCCGCGCCGCGTGCCAGTGCGCGGATGTCGGTGACGGCCGGTTCCGTACGGCGCCACTGTCGTCCCGGGTACTGGACGCCGACCACCTCCAGGCCGGGCGGCGCGGCGCGCACCAGCGGGAAGAAGGAGCCGGCGGAACCGCCCGCGTGCGGAAAGCACACCAGGCGGAACCGTGCGTCCCGGCCCGGATGGAAGGACATCGTCCAGCCGCTCGCATCAGTGCTCATGGTCCGCCCCCCGCAGGTCGCCGATTATCTTTCCGTCATCGATTCCCATGGCCTTTTCGTTTTCCGTTCCCTGACGGTTCCCCATTCCGTTCGTATTTCCCTTTCCGTTCGGGGGGAGGTCGCCGTCGGTCCAGTCCGGGAGTTCCTCCCGCAGATGGCCCGCCAATGCCTTCGGGGACGGGAAATCGTAGATGAGGGTGGACAGCAGCGGCACGCCGGTCGCAGCGACGATGCGGTTGCGCAGTTCGATCGCTTCGAGCGAGTCGAAGCCGAGCTGGGGGAAGAGCGCCTCCGGCGCGACGTCCTCCGGTGAGTCGTGTCCGAGCACCGAGGCGGCTTCCGCCCGCACCAGTTCGAGCAGCGACCCGTGGCGGACGGCCTCGCGCGGCCCGGCACCGTTCGTCGCCGCCGTGGTGATCCCGTCCACCGACGCGCCGGTGTCCGACCCGACGGCGGGCGCGGGCGTGGTGAGGCGGACCGCGACCGCGACCGGTGCCGCGAGGGCGAGGGCCTCGTCGAAGAGGGCCAGTCCCCGCTCCGCGGACAGTGCGCGGATGCCCTGACGGGCGAGCCGGTCGTGGTCCTCGACGCGCAGCCGCCCGGTGATGCCGCTCGCCGGCTCCCACAACCCCCAGGCGATGGACAGCGCGGGCAGTGACCGGGCCCGGCGGTGCTCGGCCAGGGCGTCCAGGAAGGCGTTGGCCGCAGCGTAGTTGCCCTGGCCTGCCGAGCCGGTCACGCCGGCCACCGAGGAGAACAGGACGAAGGACGAGAGGCCGAGGTCCGCGGTCAGCTCGTGCAGGTTCAGGGCGGCGACCGCCTTGGCCCGGAGCACCTCGGCCAGGGCGCCCGCGGTCAGCGAGCCGATCGGCGCGTCCCGCGTCAGGCCCGCTGCATGCACCACCGATCCGATGCGGATGCCGCGCCCGGACAGCTCGCCCAGGAGCGCCGCCAGGGCTTCCCGGTCGCCCGCGTCGCACGCGGCGACGGTGACCCGGGCCCCCGATCCGCGCAGCTCTTCGACCAGTTCGGCGCTGCCCGGGGTCGCCTCGCCGCGTCGCCCGATCAGTACGAGGTCCCGCACCGCGTACCGCGTCACGAGATGGCGGGCGACGAGCGCGCCCAGTGTGCCGAGACCGCCGCTGATCAGCACCGCGCGGTCGGTGTCGAAGTCGCGGACGGTGAGGACCACCTTGCCCACGTGCCGTGCCTCGGCGAGGTACCGGTAGGCGGCCGGGGCGTCGCGCACATGGCGCACCGTGAGCGGCGGAGGCGTCAACGTGCCGTCCTCGAAGAGCGGCAGGAGGTCGGCCAGCATCCGCTGGATGCCGTCGGGCCCGGCCTGCCGGATGTCGAAGACGGTGTACGCGGCGCCGTCGTACGCAGTGGCCACCTCGGCGGGGTCGCGCCGGTCCGTCTTGCCCATCTCCAGGAACCGGCCGCCCGGCGCGAGGAGCCGCAGGGAGGCGTCGGTGAGCGGTCCGGCGAGCGAGTTGAGCACCACGTCCATGCCCGCCCCGTCCGACGCGGTACGGAAGGACGCCTCGAAGGCGTCGTCGCGGGAAGAAGCGATGTGGTCGGCGCCGATGCCCGCGTCCCGCAGCACGGGCCACTTCGCCGGGCTGGCGGTGGCGAAGGTATCCGCCCCCGTGTGCAGGGCGAGTTGGCGGGCCGCGAAGCCTACCGCACCGGTCGCCGTGTGGATGAGCACGCGTTCTCCGGCGCGGAGCCGGCCGAGCTCGACGAGGCCGTGGTACGCGGTGAGGAACGCCACCGGCACGGCGGCCGCCTCGGCGAACGACCAGTGCGCCGGGACGGGCGCGAGCAGCCGCTCGTCGGTGACCGAGACCGGTCCGATCCCGTCGAAGAGGCCCATCACCCGGTCCCCGGGACGCAGTCGGCCGGCTCCCGGGCCGACCTCGACGACCACGCCGGCGCCCTCCACGCTCTGCCGCTCCTCGCCCTCGGGCACACCGGCGCCCGGCTCGACGACGCCCAGCGTCAGCAGCACATCGCGGAAGTTGACCCCGGCCGCGTGCAGCGCCACCCGGACCTTGCCTGCACCGAGGGGTGCGTCGGCGTCCGGCCACTCCACGAGGGCCAGGTCGTCAGGGGTGCCGCGGCCGACGAAGTCCAGCCGCCAGCTTCCTTCGCCGGACGGCGCATCGAGCAACCTGCCGGTCGTGGGGGCGAGCTCCGGGGTGAGCCACTCACCCTTCCTGAGGGCGACCTGGGGGAGGCCGGACCTCAGGGCCCGGGCGAGCGACTGCGTCGACTCCCCGCTCGCGTCGATGTCCACCAGCTGGATCCGTCCCGGCTCCTCCTGCTGCGCGCACCGGGCGAGTCCCCATACGGCGGCGGCCACGGCGTCCGTCACCGGGTCGTCGGCGGCAGTGCCGACCGCACCGCTGGTCACCAGGGCGATCCCGCACCGGGCCAGCGCCGGTTCGGCCAGTACCTCCTGCACGACGGCCAGCACGCCGGCGGTCACCTCGCGGACCTCGTTCATCGTGCCCGCCGGGCAGGGGATCACCAGCGTGCCGGGTACTCCCCCGGGTGCCCGTCGGACCAGTTCGGCGACGTCGACACGGTGCTCGGCGTCCAGGGCGGACAAGGCGTGCTGAGGCTCACGGGTGGTGACGCCGCCGGGAACGATCACCGCGAGCCGGTCGGACCGCTCGGAGTCGTCGGGCTGCTCCCCGGTCTCGTCACCGCCCTCGTCCCCGGAGCGTCGGTCGACCGTCGTCCAGCGCAGGCGTCGCAGCCGGCTGTCGTCCGCTGCCGACGGCGAGCGCAGGGCCAGGCCACCGACCGACAGGACCGGGTTGCCGTCCGTGTCGGACAGCTCCAACGCGACCTCGTCCCGGCCCACGGCCGTCAGCCGAACCCTCACCCGAGGAGTGCTCGGGCGTGCGTGGTGGGTCATGTCGCGCCAGGTGAAGGGGACACGAACACCCGAGGCACGGACACCGGACTCGGGGGACCCGCCCGCGAGCCCGAAGAGTTCGATCGGGTGCAGGGCGGCGTCCAGCAGGGCGGGGTGCAGGCCGAACAGCGTGGTCTGCGAGGCGATGGGCGCCGGCGCCGCGAGTTCGGCGCAGATGCCGTCGGCCGTGCGCCACAGGGCGCGCAGTCCCCGGAAGGCCGGCCCGTACGCAAGCCCGCGGGCGACGAGGCGGGCGTAGTCGCCCTCCTGGTGCAGCGGCAGGGGCTCGGCGTGGGGCGGCGGCCAGGTCGCCGACGGGACCGGGGCGGCGGAGCCGTCCGGGGCGGCGGCCAGTACGCCGGTGGCCTTGGGCTGCCATGCGGGATCGGGGTCGTCGGACGTGCGCGCGTGGACGGTGAAGGGGCGACGTCCGGAGCCGTCCGCGGCGCGGGCCACCACGCGGAGTTCGACCGCCGCCCGGTCGGGCATGACGAGAGGGCTGACGAGGACCAGTTCCGCCACCCGGGGGCACCCCGCCTCACGGGCCACCCGGCAGGCCAGCTCGGCAAGCACGGCGCCCGGCACCAGGGCCTGACCGGCCACCACATGTTCGGCCAGCCACGGGAGTTCGGCCGGGTCCAGCCGCCCGGACCAGACCAGTTCGCGGCTGTCCGGCAGGTCCAGCGGGCGGTCCAGCACGGGGTGGTCCGTGGCGCGCGAGGCGGCTGCTCCCGCCGACGGAGTCGGGTTGAGCCAGTACCGCCGGCGTTCGAAGGGGTAGGTCGGCAGCGTGGTCAGTTCACCGCCCCAGGCGGTGGCCACGGCCGGCCAGTCCACGTCGAGGCCGGCGGTGAATCCGGCCGCGAGTCCGTCCGCCACCGTCCGTGCCTCGTCGCGGGCGCCGCGCAGGAGCGGCACCACGACGGCACGGCCGTACTCCTCGTCCCGCTCGGGGTCCTCGGGGAGGTCGGTGAGGACCGCCGACGCCATGGACGACAGCGTGCCGTCGGGGCCGACGTCCACGAAGTGACGCCCGCCTTCCGCACGGGCGGTGGCGATGCCGTCGGCGAAGCGGACCGGGCGCCGTACGTGGTCCGCCCAGTAGTCGGGCGACATCAGCTCCGCCGCCTTCGCCATCCGGCCGGTCACGTTCGAGACGAGCGGCAAGACCGGCCGCCGGTACGTCAGCCCCGCCGCGATCTCCCGGAACTCGGTGAGGATCGGCGTCATGAGGGGTGAGTGGAAGGCGTGGCTGACCGTGAGCGCCGTGGTCCGGTGCCCGGCGGCCCTCAACCGGGTGACCACGGACGACACCGCTTCGCTCGCACCGGAAACGACGACCGACCGGGGGCCGTTGACGGCCGCGATCCCCACCACGTCGTCCAGGGAGGCGAGCAGCGGTTCGACGTCCGCGAGGCCCGCCCGTACCGCGACCATCGCACCGCCCGACGGCAGCGACTGCATCAACCGGCCGCGGGCCGCGACGAGTTCGGCGGCATCCGCGAGGGAGAGGACGCCCGCGACGTGCGCGGCGACCAGCTCGCCGACGGAGTGTCCCAGCACGATGTCCGGCCGCACGCCCCAGGACCGCAACAGCTCGGACAGTGCGTACTCGGTGGCGAAGAGCGCGGGCTGGGTGAAGGCGGTGCGGTGCAGTTCCGCCGCCCCGGCGCTCGCGTGCTCCGCGAAGGTGACGGGGGCCAGCGGCCGTTCCAGGTGCGGGTCGAAGGCGGCGCACGCCTCGTCGAACGCCTCCGCGTACGCCGGGAACCGCTCGTACAGCTGCCGGCCCATGCCGGGCCGCTGGGTGCCCTGCCCGGCGAACATGAAGACCCGGCGTCCGTCGGCGGGGCCCGCCACACCCCGTGACACAGCGGCTGCCGGGCGGTCCTCGGCCAGTGCGGCGAGGGCGTCGAGGAGAGCGGTCCCGTCCTCGTCGACGATCGCCGCGCGGTGGTCGAAGCCGGACTGGACACGGGCGGTGGTGTAGGTGACCGCCGCGACATCGGGGGCGGTCGGGGCGTCGTCCGGCAGGTGCGGCGACCCGGACGGCCCGCTCAGCAGGTCATGGAGGCGGCGGGCCTGGGTGCGCAGGGCCGTCGGCGTCTTCGCGGACAGCACCAGCGGCAGGGCGCCACCTCGGCGGCCGGTTGCGGAGCGGTCGCCTGCGTCCGTGCCCGCCGGGTCGTTCCGCAGGTCCGTGCCCGCGAGGTGGCTCCGCAGGCCCGTGCCCGCGGGAGGCGACACATCGGCAGGGGGTTCTTCGAGGATGACATGAGCATTGGTCCCCGAAATCCCGAACGAAGACACCCCCGCCCTTCGCGGCCTCCCCTCCACCCCCTCCCACGCAACCTCCCGCGTCAACAACCGAACCCCACCCCACTCCACCCCACCCACCGGCTCCACCACATGCAACGTCCGCGGCAACACCCCATGCCGCAACGCCTCCACCATCTTGATCACACCACCCACACCCGAAGCCGCCTGCGCATGCCCCACATTCGACTTCAACGACCCCAACCACAACGGCCGACCCACCGAACGCCCCTCACCAAACACCCCCACCAACGCCCCCACCTCCACCGGATCCCCCAACACCGTCCCCGTCCCATGCCCCTCCACCACATCCACCTCCGACGCCAACACCCCCGCATCCACCAACGCCCGACGAATCACCCGCTGCTGCGCCACCCCAGAAGGCGCCGTCAACCCATTCGACGCACCATCCGAACCCACCCCACTCCCCGCCACCACCGCCAACACCCGATGCCCCAACCTCCGCGCCACCGACAACCGCTCCACCAACAACATCCCCACACCCTCAGACCACCCCGTCCCCGAAGCATCCGAAGAAAACGACCGACACCGACCATCACCCGACAAACCACCCTGCCGAGAAAACTCCACAAAAGCACCCGGCGTCCCCATCACCGTCACCCCACCCACCAACGCCACATCACACTCACCCGACCGCAAAGAACCCAACGCCAAATGCAAAGCAACCAACGACGACGAACACGCCGTATCCACCGTCAACGCCGGACCCTCCACACCCAACACATACGCCAAACGCCCCGACAACATCCCCCCAGCAGAACCCGTCAACAAATACCCACCCGACCCCCCACCCCCCTCCCACAAACGCGGCCCATACTCATAACCCATCCCACCAACAAAAACCCCCACCCCACCACGCCCACGCAACGAACCCCGCCACACCCCAACCCGCTCCAACACCTCCCACGACACCTCCAACAACAACCGCTGCGCAGGATCCATCCCCGCCGCCTCCCGAGGCGACACACCAAAAAACCCCGCATCAAACAAACCCACACCCTCAACAAACCCCCCCACCCGCACCCCACACACCTCACCCGACAACACCCCCACACCCCAACCCCGATCCACCGGAAAACCAGACACCACATCACCACCCGACACCACCACATCCCACAAACCCTCCGGCGACACCACCCCACCAGGAAAACGACAAGCCATCCCCACAATCACCACAGGATCATCGGATGCATCCGAATTCCCCTTTGTCGTGCGCGCCGGTGAAACAGCCGGAACCGCTGCGGCCGACGGGGTATCGGGCGGCGGATCCGCGAACAAACGGCCCAGGAACGCGCTCAGGGCGAGCGGTGTCGGATGGTCGAACACCACGGTCGGCGGCAGCCTCAGTCCCGTCACTTCACAGAGCCGGTTGCGCAGTTCCACCGCCAGCAGCGAATCGAAGCCGGCGTCGCGGAACGCGAGGCCGCCGTCGAAGCCGCTCCCGCCCAGCACCTCGCCCGCGACCGACATGACCAGGCGACGGCTCTCCGCCGTCCGTTCGCCCTGCGGCAGTTCGGCCAGCCGTCGTGCCCACGGGGTCCCCGTCCGATCCGCGGCGGGGGCGGCGGTCGGGGCGGCGGCGGGAGCCGTGACCGGAGCGAACGCCGGGACGAACCCCGGGTCGAGTGCCGCCGCCACCACGGTCGGCAGGTCCAGGGCACGGACGGCGTCGTACATGCGCAGACCGCGGGCCGCGTCGAGCGGCCGCAGCCCGGTGCGACGTCCGAGGCGTTCGACGTCGTGCGCCGTCATCCGTCCGGCCATCCCGTCCGGCAGGTCCCACAGGCCCCAGGCCAGGGAGCGGGCCGGGAGGCCGACGTCGGCGCGGTGCTGGGCGAGCGCGTCGAGGAAGGTGTTGGCCAGGGTGTAGTTCCCCTGTCCGGCGGCGCCGAGCGTGCCGGTGGCGGAGGAGAAGAGGTCGAAGAAGGCCAGCGGGGCGGCGCGGGTCAGCTCGTGCAGGTTCCACGCGGCCTCGACCTTCGGACCGAGCACCGTGTCGAGCTGCTCGAACGTCAGCGCACGGATGGTCGCGTCCTGGACGACGCCCGCGGCATGGACCACACCGGTCAGCGGGTGATCGGCGGGGACGGCTTCGAGCACCGCGGCGAGTGCCTCCCGGTCCGCGCAGTCACAGGCGGCGATCCGCACCTGGACGCCCCTGCCCCGTAGTTCCCGCGCCAGGTCGTCCGCTCCCGCGGCACGCGTGCCGCTGCGGCTGGTCAACAGCAGGTGCCGGACGCCGTGCCGGGCCACCAGGTGCCGGACGATGTGCGCGCCGAGCGCACCCGTGCCGCCGGTCACCAGGACGGTGCCGTGCGCACCCACCGGCGAGGCGGCGGCCTCGACGGGGCCCGGCGTCCCGTCCGGCCGGGGCACGGACGTCGGCACGGGTACGGGTACGGGTACGGATGACAGTCGCGGTACGAGCAACGTGCCGTTGCGTAGGGCGAGTTCGGGTGCTCCGCCGGTCGTCACGGCGGTCAGCACGTCACGCGTCAGACGGGTCTCGTCGAGGTCCCCGTCCAGGTCGAGGAGGACGAAGCGATCCGGGTGCTCCGATCGCGCGGTGCGGACCAGCCCCCACAGCGGTGCGTGGGCGAGGTCCACCGGTACCTCGTCAGGTCCCGTGCCCGTGCGCACCGCCCCCCGGGTCACGAACACCAGTCGGGTGTCGGCGAACCGGTCGTCGTCCAGCCAGCTCTGGAGCAGCGTCAGCGTTCCGCGGGCCGCGCGGCGCACGCCGTCCGGCACACGGGCTTCCCCGCCTTCGACGGCCGACGGCAGGCAGGGCACCAGCACGGCAGCAGGCGCCGGGGCACCGGCGTCGAGACGCGCACCCGCCTGCGCCACGTCGAGGACGGCGGTCAGGCCCGGAAGCGGGGCGGACCCGAGCACCCAGCACGCGTCGGCGTCGGGGGCCGGTTCCGGCACGGTGGCGTCGGCCAGCGGGCCCCACGTCACATGAAGGAGTCCGTCGTCCGCGGGACCGCCCGGAGCGGCCCGCAGCACCAGCGAGTCCACGGCGGCCATCGGCGTTCCGTGACGGTCCGTGATCCGCAGCGCCACCGCGTCCGGGCCGACGGGGGACACCCGTACGCGCAGCTCCGTCGCGTCACCGCCGTACATCCGCACGCCGCTCCACGCGAAGGGCAGCCGTACGCGGCCGTCGGACGCGGCCTGCCACACGGTCGCGTGCAGCGCCGCGTCCAGCAGTGCCGGGTGCAGGCCGTACCCGGACGTGTCGGTTCCGAACGGTAGCCGTACGTCGAGGCACAGGTCTTCGCCGAGCCGCCATGCTGCCTCAAGGCCACGGAAGGTGGGGCCGTACGCGTATCCGGCCCCGGCCAACTCCGCGTACATGGTGCTCAGGTCCACGGGTTCTGCGCCCGGCGGCGGCCAGGCCGCCTGGTCGAAGTCGGTCGGTGTCCGGGGAGCGCGCGGTGCGAGGATCCCGGTGGCGTGACGGGTCCAGTCGGCGGCCCGCGCCATCTCCCGGGCACGGCCGGGACGCGCGTACACGGTGAAGGGCCGCTCCCCCGTTTCGCCGACCGCGCCGACGACGAACTGGACCTCGACCGTGCGACCGTCCTCGGGGAGGCGGACCGGTGCCTCCTGGGTCAGCTCGGTGACGGTCGCGGCACCGTCCAGTGCGGCGATGTGCGCGGCCAGGTCGACCAGGGCCGTTCCCGGCAACACGGTGTGCCCGTCGATCCGGTGATCGGCCAGCCAGGGGTGCGTGAGGGTGGACAGGGTTCCGGTGAGTGCCTGCGCGTCGCGGTCCGCGAGGGTGACGGCGGTGTCGAGCAGCGCATGCTGCCCGCTGTGCGGCGGGCGCGGCGCGTCGGCGTTCAGCCAGTACCGCCGCCTCTCGAACGGGTAGGTCGGCAGAACGGTCAGGGGCCGTCTGGGGATGACGGCCTGCCAGTCCACCGGCAGGCCGCGCACATAGGCGGTGCTCAGCGCCAGCAGGAGCCCGGTGGCGCCGGGGCGGAGCGCGTCCAGTGGCCGCGGGAGGTCGACCGCCTCGGCACGGCCGGGTGCACCCGGATGGTCGGGCGCATCCGGGTGAGCGGGCGCATCCGGGTGAGCGGCTGCGTTCGGGTGGGCGGCGCCCCGGCCGTGCGGTGTCGCGGCGACGAACCCGGAGGCGGCCGGCATCGCCACGAGGGTGCGGCGGCCGTCGTCGCCCAGGTGGCGCAGCGCCGCGTCGAGGTCGGCGGGTTCCCGTACGACGTGCAGCCAGTGCTCGGCGGTCAGCTCCCGTACGGCGTCGAGCGGCATGCCGGTTCGTGACGAGCAGAGGTCGGCCTTCGTGCGGCGGGGGGTCACTCCGGCCGTGGCCGCCCGCAGTTCCTCGTCGGAGCCTCCGCGCACGTGGGCCGCGCACAGGCGTGCCGCGTCGTCCAGCGTCAGCGCCCCGGCGACATGGGCCGCGACGATCTCTCCCACGCCTTGCCCGAGTGTCGCGTCCGCTCGCACACCGCACCGCTGCCACAGCCGCGCGAGACCGGCTCCCACCACGAACGCCACCGCCTCCGGCGGGTCGGCAGGGGTCAACTCGTGGACGTTGCGTCCGAGATGGATCGCCAAGGCAGCCGCGGACTCGCGTACGTAGTCGGCGAACGCGGGGGATGCAGCGAGCAACTCCCGGGCTGCGGTGGTGAAATCCGGTCCACCACCGTCGGTACCGGCACCGAAGACGAAGACGGCCCGGGCGCGCCCGCTCACGATCCCGGTCGAGAGCAGCGTGTCCGGCATCCCGGTGGCCAGGGCGTCCAGCGCCCCTCGGTAGTCGCCGTCCGCGTCGGGCAGCACGGCGGCGCGGTGGTCGAACCCGGACTGGATGCAGGCCGCGGTGTACGCGACGGCGGACGGGTCGACAGGGCCGTCGTGCGCGGGCCCGGGCTCCGCACCGCCGGAGAGGAAGTCATGGAGGCGGCGGGCCTGGGTGCGCAGGGCCGTCGGCGTCTTCGCGGACAGCACCAGTGGCAGTTCCACGGGCGGCCCGGTGAACTCATCGCCAGCGCTGCTCCGGTCGCCGGCTACGGCGGAGCGGACGCCCGGGAGGCCGGAGGCGGTCTGCGGGTCCCGAAGGATCGGTGCCGGGCCCTCGGCGGTCCCGTCCGCTCCCCCGGTCGCCGTCTCGGAGTCGCTGAACTCAGGGGGTTCTTCGAGGATGACATGAGCGTTGGTCCCCGAGATCCCGAACGAAGACACCCCCGCCCTTCGCGGCCTCCCCTCCACCCCCTCCCACGCAACCTCCCGCGTCAACAACCGAACCCCACCCCACTCCACCCCACCCACCGGCTCCACCACATGCAACGTCCGCGGCAACACCCCATGCCGCAACGCCTCCACCATCTTGATCACACCACCCACACCCGAAGCCGCCTGCGCATGCCCCACATTCGACTTCAACGACCCCAACCACAACGGCCGACCCACCGAACGCCCCTCACCAAACACCCCCACCAACGCCCCCACCTCCACCGGATCCCCCAACACCGTCCCCGTCCCATGCCCCTCCACCACATCCACCTCCGACGCCAACACCCCCGCATCCACCAACGCCCGACGAATCACCCGCTGCTGCGCCACCCCAGAAGGCGCCGTCAACCCATTCGACGCACCATCCGAACCCACCCCACTCCCCGCCACCACCGCCAACACCCGATGCCCCAACCTCCGCGCCACCGACAACCGCTCCACCAACAACATCCCCACACCCTCAGACCCCCCCGTCCCCGAAGCATACGAAGAAAACGACCGACTCCGTCCATCCCCCGACAAACCACCCTGCCGAGAAAACTCCACAAAAGCACCCGGCGTCCCCATCACCGTCACCCCACCCACCAACGCCACATCACACTCACCCGACCGCAAAGAACCCAACGCCAAATGCAAAGCAACCAACGACGACGAACACGCCGTATCCACCGTCAACGCCGGACCCTCCACACCCAACACATACGCCAAACGCCCCGACAACATCCCCCCAGCAGAACCCGTCAACAAATACCCACCCGACCCCCCACCCCCCTCCCACAAACGCGGCCCATACTCATAACCCATCCCACCAACAAAAACCCCCACCCCACCACGCCCACGCAACGAACCCGGCGCCACCCCAGCCCGCTCCAACACCTCCCACGACACCTCCAACAACAACCGCTGCGCAGGATCCATCCCCGCCGCCTCCCGAGGCGACACACCAAAAAACCCCGCATCAAACAAACCCACACCCTCAACAAACCCCCCCACCCCCACCCCACACACCTCACCCGACAACACCCCCACACCCCAACCCCGATCCACCGGAAAACCAGACACCACATCACCACCCGACACCACCACATCCCACAAACCCTCCGGCGACACCACCCCACCAGGAAAACGACAAGCCATCCCCACAATCACCACAGGATCATCGGAGTCGGATGCCCGTGACGTCCTTTCGCCGGCCCGCACGGAAAGGGTGCCGGTGGAACCCTCCTGCGAGGGACCCTCCTGAAGAGTGGCCAGGAAATCACCGAGGGCCAGGGGGGTCGGGTGGTCGAACACCGCTGTCGACGGAATGTCCAGGCCGGTCACCTCGGACAGCCGGTCCCGCAGTTCGGCCAGCATCAACGAATCGAAGCCCACGTCCCTGAGGGCCGCTCCGCCGTCGAAATCACCGCCGCCCAGCACGTCGCGGACCACCGAGAAGACGGTCTCCTCGGCAGAGGCCCCCGAGCGGGGCTCGGGTCCGGACCCCCGCGCGTCGGCCGCTTCGGTGCCGGTCTCGGGCCACCAGTACGACTCCCGCTGGAAGGCGTACGTGGGCAGCTCGACGACCGTGGGCCGGGTGCCGGCGAAAGCGGGGCTCCAGTCGACCGGCACGCCCCGCACGTACAACTGCGCGAGGGCCGCCAGGAAGTCCGGCTCGGACGGCGCACCGTCCGGGGTGCTCCAGGATCCCGTTTCCGGCGTCCACAGGCCGAGCCGTCCCGTGGCGTCCAGCCACAGGGTGTCGGCGGCGGCAGGGCCGGCGAACTCGGCGTACCGGGAGGTCACTTCGCCGGTGGCGACGAGGCGAGCACCCTCCTGCGGTGTCAGCAGGCCCCGGACGACCGCTGCGGCAACCGTGCCGGGTCCCGCCGGGGCACTCACCGCGTCCGGCCGGACCCCGTACGCCTGCCAGACCGCTGCGAGCGCGAGCGTGACGGCGAACACGCACGCCGCGGAGGTCTCCGACCCGGGAGCCTCGGCCTCAGCTGCGCGCAGTGCATCGGCGGCGGACGGCAGACCGTGGGGCGCGAACACCTCGTCGTAGGTGGCGAGGGCCGCCTGGAACTCGGCCGAGCGGGGCAGCAGCGCCCGCCCGGCGTCAAGGCATGCGTCGGCCGTACCCGGGAACACGAGGGTCAGCGGCTCCCTCGGCTCCATGACTCCGCCGGTGGTGACCGCGCCCGTCGCCGTGCCGAGAGCCAGGGCGTCGAGAGCCGCCACGAAGTCCTCATGGGCCGCCGCTACGACAACTGCCCGGTGGGCGAAGGCGGTTCGTGTGGTGGCCAGTGAGGAGCCGATGTCCTCGGTCCGGGAGTCGGGGTCCGCCCTCACCTGGTCCCGCAGCTTGAGGGCCTGGTCCCGCAGGGCCTGGGCAGTGCGTCCCGAGAGCACCCACGGCAGGGACGCCGGACGGCCCGGGACGGCGTCGTCGGCCGGTCGGTCGGGCGTGGTCGATGCACCGACCACGTCAGGTGCGGCCGACACGACCACATGGCAGTTGGTGCCTCCCATGCTGAAGGAGGAGACCCCGGCCAACCGCTCGGTACCCTCGCGCCCGGGCCACCGCTCGGCCCGCGTCTGTACGCGCAGGCCGAGCGCATCGAGGTCGATCTCGGGGTTGGCCGACTCGAAGTTGAGGCTCGCGGGGACGACCCCGTGGGCCAGGGCCAGGGTGACCTTGAGCAGGCCGGCAATGCCCGCCGCCGCCTCCAGATGGCCGATGTTGGTCTTGACCGAGCCCACCCGGAGCGGATCGCGGCCACTCCGGCGGCCGCCGAACACCGAGCCGAGGGAGTCCGCCTCGATCGGGTCGCCCACCTTCGTGCCGGTGCCGTGCAGTTCGACGTACTGCACGTCCGCGGGGGCGACCCGGGCCTGGCGGTGGGCCGCGAGCAGGGCGGTGGCCTGCGCCTGCGCGCTGGGCACGGTCAGTCCCGCGCCGCTGCCGGCGTGGTTGACGGCGCTGCCCCTGATCACCGCGTGGACGCGGTCACCGTCGGCCAGGGCCCGGGCCAGCGGCTTCAGCACGACGAGACCGGCGCCCTCGCCCCGGACGAACCCGTTGGCGCGCGCGTCGAAGGCGCGGCTGCTGCCGTCCGGGGACAGCCCGCCGAACGCCTCTGCCAGTTCCGCGCCGTCCTCGGCGATGTTCAACTGCACGCCGCCGGCCAGGGCCAGGGACGACTCGTTGCCCCGCAGACTGGCGCAGGCCAGGTGCACGGCCACCAGGGACGAAGCCTGGCCCGCGTCGACGGTGAGGCTCGGACCGTGCAGATCGAGGGCGTACGAGACGCGGTTGGCGATGACGCTGCGGTGGGTCCCCGCCATGGCGTGGTGCGAGAGCGGCGCCGCTCCTTCGCGTCGGACGACACCGGCGTAGTCGTTGGCCGAGACGCCGAGGAAGATGCCGGTGTCGCCGCCGCGCAGTGCGGCGGGGAGCAGTCCGGTCGACTCCAGGGCCTCCCAGCTCAGTTCCAGCGCCAGCCGCTGCTGCGGGTCCATGGCGTTCGCCTCACGCGGCGATATGCCGAAGAAGGCGGCGTCGAACCGGTCCCGGTCGGGCAGCGTCCCCTCGTACCTGCCGGTCTCGGGCGAGCGGCGGATGGCCGAGCGGCCGTCGTGCAGCAGGTGCCAGTAGTCGCCCGGCGCGGGGGCATCGGGGAAGCGGCACGCCATGCCGATGATCGCGATCGGCTCGTCCTGCGCCGTCTCCTGCTCCGCCGTGCCGTCCGCCACGTGTGCAGCCACTGTCGGTTCCCTGCCCCTTCTGATCCCACTGGTTCTGCCGGTCCTTCTGGTTCCGGGTCCTACGGGTGCCGGCGAAGGCTCACCACGTCACCCGCAACGAGCTAAGGCCCCGGGTGATCAGTCCGTCCTTCCACACGACGGCGGGCGCCGCGGGCCCGTCCTCGGCCAGCCGCAGTGCGGGAAAGAACTCGAACAGTTCGAGGAGCGCCGTTCGCACCTGGAGCCGTGCCAGGGGCGCTCCGAGACAGCGGTGTATTCCGTGTCCGAAGGTGAGGTGGGCCGCCGACCTGTCGTCCCGCAGGACTTCCGGTTCGGCGAATGCCCTGTCGTCGCGATTTCCGTGCAGCAAGGAGACGACCACCGCCTCGCCCGCCCGTACACGGATATCACCGAGTTCGACGTCCTCAAGAGCCACCCGCGGAAAGCTGATCGCCGTCGACGGGGTGAGACGGAGCAATTCTTCGACCAGTGCGTCCGCCCGCGCATCGTCCTTGACGAATTCCCGGGGAATCTCCTCCTGGAGCACGGCGAGTGCGGCGAGGCCGATCTGCCCGACCGTCGTCTCGTAGCCGGCGGTGAGCAGCGCGAGGCCGAGGCTCACGAGTTCGGCCTTGGAGAGGGCGTCGCCGTCGTGGGCCCGGATGAGGTCGGTGAGGAGGTCGTCGTCGTCCCGCAGTCGCTTGCGGTCGATCAGGGTGGACATGTAGTCGACCAGCTGGAGCCGCTGCCGACTCTTCTCCAGATCGCTGCTGGCGGTGATGTCGAAGAGCACCTCCACCCAGGAGTCGAAGATCCCCCGGTCCTCGACGGGCACCCCGAGCAGGGTGCCCAACACGGCCACCGGCAGTGGTGCGGCGAAGGAGGAGACCAGGTCGGCGGGGCTGTCGAGGCGGCTCATGCCGGTCAGCAGATCGGCTGCCGTCCGCTGCACCAGCGGGGCCATGCCGGTCATCTTGCCCGTGGTGAAGGCGGCCGCGACGATCCTGCGCAGCCGGGCGTGGTCGGTGCCGTCCAGGCTCATCATCGAGGTGGGGGACGGCGCCGCCGAGTTCAGCCGTGGGGCGCCCGGTGCCACCGCGGCGGCCCTGCTGAACCGCCGGTCGGACAGCACCCGGCGTCCCAGCGCGTAGTCGCTCACCAACCACATCTCGTCACCGGGCGGCGTTCGTATGCGCTTTACCGGAACGGTGTTGGCACCGGTCATGAATTCCGGTAACGGACCCAGGTGATGTGGACGCAGTACGGCGGACAATCCTGACACCTCGCCTCTTCTTCTGAAACCAGCTCGGCGACCGACTCGCTTGCTCCGTGCGATATTTGGTTGCCCCGGTCCGGACGTCAGCGTAGCGGCGCACACGAGATGTGACCACGAACGCTCGGAAAGCCTGATCGAGTACGAAGAATACGAGAGGTGACCCATGGATATCGCGACCAAGCAGGGCACATTCAGCACCGGCCTGCCTCATCTCGCCTTCGGTTCCGGAAAACCGCTGGTCTGCCTGTCCGGATTCACGATGACGCACACGGTGCCGCCGCCCGGTGCGCAGCGGCGCCGAGCGGCCCGGCTGGTGGCGCCGTTCGTCGCCGCCGGGTACGAGGTCTTCTGGACCAACCGGCGCCCCGGCATGCGGGTCGGCGCGACGATGGGTGAGGTGGCCGCCGAACACGCCGAGGCGCTGCGTGCCCGGTTCCCCGGTGCCGTGCCCGTACTCGGGCACGGCACCGGCGGCTCGATCGCCCTGCAACTGGCGGTCGACCACCCCGACGTGGTGGACCGGCTGGTCCTGGCCGGCGCCGCGTACGCCCTGGGGCCGGTCGGCAGGCGCTTCCACCGGGATCTGATCGCGGCGGCCGAGCGGGGCCGCTCCGGCATGCATCGAGCGGCCCCCGCGCTCGCCCGCAACCCGGCACTGCAACGCCTGCTGATGGTGCCGCTGTGGCTGGCGGGACGCCTGAATCCGCCGCCGCGTGACACTTCCGACATGAGGGCGACCCTGCTGGCCGAGGACGGCTTCGATGTCCGGGACCGGCTGACCGAGGTGCGTGCGCCCACCCTCGTGCTGTGTGGTGGCCGCGATCACTTGTGGCCGCAGGAGATGTTCGACGAGACCGCGGCGGGGATAGCGGGCGCCCGGCTGGTGCGCTACCCCCGTCGCGGTCACAACCTCCTGGGAACGCCGGAGTTCGCCCGCGACGTCCGCATGTTCCTCGACGCGCCCTGAGCCCGGGGACCGCCTCCGCGCCGTACGCACGAGCGCGTGTGCACCCGTCGCCACCCCGGGACCCGGCCGCGCGGGGCGGTCGGGCCCCGCCGCTGTTCCCCACGTCCCGCTCGGCCCACGGACGGCGGACCGGGGGGCCGGTTCACCCCGCCTCGGTCGAGGTGTCGGTCGTCCGTTCCGACAGGCGGTCCGCGAGGAACTCCCATGCGCCCGCGCACTCCCGGGCGAGGCGGGCCACCACCTCCTGGCGGTGGGGTGGCACCGCCTCCACGATGCGGGCCCAGCCGTCCGCGTCTACCGAGCAGACCCGCAGTGCGCGCAGCAGGATCTTGCCGGCCATGGTGAGCCGCAGCGAGGGGTCCTTGCTGAGGCTCACCAAGAGGACGTCGCTGGCCGGGCCGTCGGGGCGAAAGGAGCGTCGGGCCATGGTCCCCGAAGGGCTCTCCCGTACCACGGCCTGCCGTTGTTGCGGCGTGACCAGTGGCTCACCCCGGTTGAGCCGGGCCCGGACATCGCTGGCGGTGGCCGCCGAGATCCCCGCGAGCCTGGCTATCTCGCGCAGCGAGGCCTCCGGGTTGGCCCTCATCAGCTCCCCCGCGCGCAGCCGTCCCTCGGCTCCGTTACGGGGGCGCACCCGTCCGTCCCGGCCGATGCTGGCGTTCGGCTGCTCATTCTGCGCAGTCGAACGCTGTCGTACGGCCCCCACCGTGTTCGCAGCCAGCCCCACGACCTCGGCGATCCTGCGGTCGGACCACTGGGGGTGCGAGGCGATGATCCGGGCCGCGGCGGTCTTGCGGTCGGAGAGCGAAAGCGGCAGGCCGTGCTCGCTGTTGAGCTGGACGGCGAGGACGAAGGCGTCCGCCTCCGCGCCGTCGAAGTAGCGGACCATGATGTGGTCGTCGCCGCGCAGGAGTGCGGCGCGCAGTCGGTGCGCACCGTCGATGACGCGCATCGTGGGGCGGTGCACCACGATGGGCGGCAGTGGTGTGTGCAGCGCCGCCAGCAGGTGGACGTGCTCCGCGTCCTCCCCACCGGTGCGCGGACCTCCCGACGCCTGTAGGGCTTCGAGGGGCACGCACTCGGCGGCCGGGCGCGGTGCGCCCCCGGCGGCCGAAGCCGTGCCCCTGCCGCCGCCTCGTCCCTGGACATCAACACCGGACACCTCCGTTGTCCGAACGGCATGGGCTTTTAACCTACCGATCATTGATCAATCACCTCGGGTGCGTGGTTTGGGGGCCGGAGGGCGATCGTGCGTCGGTGGACATGGGCAGCCTGATGGGACCGCTGCTGCTGTGACGGGTGCTTCCGGTGTGGCTCAGCGGCACATCATGCCGAGCAGGCGGAGGCGATAAGTCGACAGAACGGCCACGGTTCAGCGGCGGGCCCGGGCACCACGAAGGCACACCACTTCACCTTCGTTTCGGCGTCATTACGCCGCGCTAATTTCCCACAAAGGAAGAAGACGAAGGTTATCGTCGTGACGTTTGAAATGAGACCGCAGTCCGCACACCCTTCGCATACATACATCGTCCCCCGTTGCACAACGTCCCCGTCCATCGGATTCCCTGCTCGCCCCTCGGTGACGAAAGACCGCAGCACTGTGCAAATTTGATCGCTTTCAGTCGACGCCTGTCAAGGCGAAGCAGAAGAAGAGACCGTACGGAACATTCGGGCAGACCACTTGCAGACTGATGGTTTGAACCAGCACGGACGCCTCGCAAGCCTGATACCGCACAGGTGGCGCGGTGGCGACGGAGGTGCGAACCGGACGCATCGTCCGGATAGTCCGAGACGGAGAAACATACGGTCATCACGTACGGAGGGTGGCATTCCGATCACGACGGCGCACCTCGGCGATCAAATCCGGCCAGTTGAACTGGGCGCCGCCATGGGACCGATGAAGGCGACGCAGCAAACGCCGACGTGCCAGCCGGAATACCATTGCGCACACGACCAGCGTAATTCCGGGCACGACCGCCATGAACGAAAGCCCGAAGGTGTATCCGGGGTGCGGTCTGTACGCGCCGAGGACGGCGCATCGGGCAATGTCTTCGATATCGTCGCGACTGAGTAGTTCATAAGGCGCTCGTTCACCCATCGATCGAGCATCCCAACCCGCGGGAAATCGGGCAAGGATTCATCGAGGGCAATTCGACAGGAGGGTTCCCCGCGGACCACGGAAACCAGTGACCGAAAAGTAAACATACGATTTTCGGGCTGGTCCGGGGTCGCTCTGTCGACTTCGCCCGGCCGCCCGCGCGGGTGCCATCCGCACTCAGATGTTCTCGCCATCGGGATGTTGGGTGTATCTTCTGTCGGGAGCGGAGGCGCGTGAACAGCCGAACTGGACGGCGCGCACGACAGCGGCGTACGAACGGAAGGAGCGGCGGATGGTCCGGTTGACCCGAGCCCAACAACAGGAGCGCACCCGCGCCGCCGTACTGACCGCGGCGAAGGCCGAGTTCACCGAGCGTGGCTACACGGCGGCGAAGGTGGACCGGATCGCCGAACGAGCCGAACTGACGCGTGGCGCGGTGTACTCGAACTTCCCGGGCAAACGCGCCCTCTACCTGGCCGTGCTGATCGACATGTTCGAGCGCACCGCCGCCGCGGAGCACGGCGACGCGGGCAGGATCAGCGTCTCGGCAGCGCCCGCCCGTACCTCCAGCACCGAGGCGCTGGGGGCCTTCGCCCGCATCTGGCTCGAACGACTGCCGCTGTCCGAACACAGCCCCGCCGCCGGCCGGGTGCACCTGGGCTCCCTGACCGAGGTGCTCGACGACGAACCGATCCGGGCCGCGTTCGGCCAAGTGACCCGGATGGAGGCGCTGTTGCTGGCGCTCGCGCTGGAGTCACTGGACTCGCACGCCGGCACCGACACGCCGCCCGCGCGACAGGTCAGGCGGGCTCAGCTGGTCCTGCGACTGCTGGACGGTCCCGGCGCCTCGACGGATCCGGCCCTCGGGTTCGGCGACCCCTTCGACATCGCCCTGGCCTGCGCGCACCTGGACGGGCTCGCCCTGGCCGACACCTGGAACCCCCCGTACCTGCCCTACGTCCCGCCCGCGCGGGCCTGCCGCGACCGGTGGGACCCGCCGCACGAGCTGCCGGACCTGCTCAGCCGGCGCATGGTCGGATTCACCGGGGACGGCCTGATCACGCTCCTCGGAACCCACCGTCTCGAAGCCGCGGAAGAGGCCGTCCGCAGCGCGCGGGCCGGTGATCTGATCACCGTGGCCGTCACCACGGCCGACCCCGCCGAGATCGGACGCCTCGTCCGACTGAGGATCGGCGACTTCGCCCGCTGCCTGTGGCGCGTGTTCGCCCCCGACAGCCGGCCGCGCCTGCGCCTCGTCCTCGACGACCGCGGTCTGCTGGCATCGGCCGTCGGCGTACCGCACGCCGACGACACCACCGAGTACGCGGTCCGCGTACGGCACGACGCGATCGTCACCCGAGCCCAAGGACCGGGTGCCGCGCACGCCGCGGCCACCCTCGACCTCACCACCGCAGACGTTTCCCACACCACACCCAATGGGGCCGCGCCATGACCCAACCCGTTTCGTCTCACGCCACCAGCACCGACCTGCTGGTACTCCACACCCTTCGCTGCATCGGCTTCTCGGGGCTGTCCGCAGTGGCCGGGGCGACAGGACTGCCCGAGTCCGACGTCGAGTCCGGACTGATCGACCTCGCCGTCGCCGGGCTCGTCACGCGCACCCCGGGCGGCTTCGGCGGCTGGGGCCTCACGGACGCAGGCCGCGCCGCGGACGCCGAGCGGATCGCCGACGAGGTGGCGACGGCCGGTGTGCGCCCCGCGCTCACCGCGGCCTTCGACCGGTTCCTCGTCCTCAACCCCGAGCTCCTCGACCTCTGCACGGCATGGCAGACCCGTACCGTCGACGGCGCCATGACGATGAACGACCACAGCGATTCCTCCTACGACGCCCGTGTCCTCGACCGGTTCACGGAGTTCCACCAGCGTGCCGAGCCCCTGTGCACGGAGCTGTCCGCGGCCCTGCTCCGGTTCCAGCGCTACCCCGTCCGGCTCGCCGACGCGCTCGTCCGCGCGCGGTCCGGCGCCCTGGAGTACGTGACGGACAGCACCGCCTCGTACCACACCGTGTGGTTCCAGCTGCACGAGGACCTGCTCGCCACGCTCGGCATCCCCCGCCACTGAGCCCACCGGCCGCCGCCCACGGCAGCCCCCCTCCCCCGCAGCCGAAGCAACAGAGGCGACGCAGAGATGACAACGCGATGACCTGGATCCACCCGCTCTCGGCAGAGGTCGAGGAGACAGCGGACGTCCTCGGCGGCAAGGCGCACGGACTCGTCGTGCTCCGACGTTTGGGGCTGCCCGTGCCACCGGGGTTCGTCATCGGTACCGAGGCCTGCCGCGCCTACCTCCGCACCGGGCGACTGCCCCACGGCCTCACCACCGAACTAGCCTTTGCTGTAAAGGAGTTGGAGGAGGCCACGCATCGCGAGCTCGGCGGCTCGGAGCGTCCGCTGGCGGTGTCGGTCCGCTCCGGCGGCAAGGTGTCGATGCCCGGCATGATGAGCACCGTCCTCAACCTCGGGCTCACCTCCCGGGCAACGGCCGCGCTGGCCGAGGAGAGGGGCGAACCGCGGTTCGCGCTGGACTCGCGACTGCGGTTCCTCACCAGCTTCGCCTCCCAGGTCGTCGGCGTGGGCGAGGAGAGCCTGGCGAGCGTCGACCGGGCGATCGCCGGGCGCAACGGCGACCCGAGCGCCCTCGAAACGGCGATCCGTCACGTCGAGCGGCTCATCCACGAACAGAGCGGCGAGCCCGTTCCCGAGGACGCGGCCCGACAGTTGGAGCTCGCCGTCGCAGCGGTGTTCTCCTCGTGGGACACCCCGCGCGCGAAGACCTACCGCGCCCTGCACGACATCCCCGGCGACCTCGGCACGGCGGTGACCGTCCAGGCGATGGTGTTCGGCAACCGCGACGGGCGCAGCGGGACGGGTGTCGCCTTCAGCCGCGACCCCAACACCGGTGAACACGTCCCGTTCGGTGAGGTCCTGTTCGGCCGTCAGGGGGAGGACGTCGTCTCCGGCAGCTCGCTGACCGGACCCCTGCACGAGCTGGCCGACCGGGAACCCGCCGTGTGGAGCCGCCTGTTGAGCGCCCTGGACCAGCTGGAGGAGCACTACCGCGACGCGTGCTACGTCGAGTTCACTTTCGAAGCGGGCGAGCTCTGGATCCTCCAGGTGCGTCCCGGGCGCTTCGTCGGGCGCGCCGCGGTACGGGTCGCGGTCGACCTCGCCGAGGCGGGAACGATCGGGCGCGACGAGGCGCTGTTGCGCGTCTCGCCGCAGCACCTCGCCCAGGTGCGCACACCGCGGATCGCGGCGATCGACCCCCGAGACGTCTTCACCCGGGGACTCGGAGCCTCTCCCGGAGTCGCCGTCGGCCGGGTGGCGACCACCGCCGACAGCGCGGCGCGGCTGGCGGCGGGCGGCCCGGTCGTCCTGCTGCGCCCGGAGACCTCCCCGCTCGACATGCACGGCCTGGCCGTCGCGACCGGGGTCGTCACCGCACGCGGCGGGCCGACCAGCCATGCGGCCGTGGTGGCACGGGCGATGGGCAAGCCCGCCGTCGTGGGGGCCACGGGTCTCACCGTCGACGCCGCCGACGGCTGCGTCCGGGCGGGCGGGCGCACCCTGCCCGAGGGCACGCTCATCGCGGTCGACGGAACGGGCGGTGAGGTCGTCGTGGGTGAGCCCCGTATCGTCGCCGCCGCGACCGACCCCCATCTGCACCGGTTGCTCGATTGGGCCGACGACGTCGTGAGCGGCGCCGACCGCGACCGTGACGAGAGGGAACGCCTGGCCGCGGCGCAGGCCGTGCTGCGTGATGCCGACCAAGGGACGCTCCGCTGACCCCGCGGGGCTCCGGTGGGGGCAGGTGACCTACCGGAGACGGGTGAGGGTGGTGTCCCGGTGGGGCGCCGGCCGGCCCCTGCGCTGCGGGGGCCGGCAGTTCGCGTGACGTCACCCCAGGTGACGGCGGTGCGGGCGCGTACGGCGAAGGGGCGGGACCGGGATACGGCGGGATCCCCGGCGCCTCACGCACGAGGCGCCGTGGATCCCGCCGGTCCTTGCCAGCCCCCACGGCTGTCTCTTATAAACAACTGAAGCAGCCGACGATGTAGGGTGTGGAGAACTAGGAGGTCGGCGGAGCATAATA
>NZ_JBHWIQ010000038.1:49390-57422 GCF_042732055.1 Streptomyces sp. NPDC059816 | reverse complement strand
CCACCCCCCAGGTCATGCCCTCGACAGGGGGACACAGTCATACCGGGCCCGGAGGCCAGCGGTCCCGTTGCAGGACCGCGAAAAAGATAACGGGGACAGCCCCCGCTGCCGCCGCGGTTGACCGGGCGGGCGCCCTTCCGCTGCGCCGCGAGCGGGCACCTTCCGTCGGACCACGGGCGGGCGCGGGATCGAGGCCGGTCAGGAGCCCGTGCGGGCCAGCACGCCGCGGACGAAGGCCGCCTGGCCGACGTGCTGGAGGTCGTCCGCGAGCACACTGACCAGCCGGACGCCGAGGGTGACGGGCGGGGACCACCGCTCGTCCACGACCCGCTCCAGGTCGTTGGCGTCGATCCCCCGGACGAACTCCACCGTCCGGGCGTGCACGGCGTCGTGATAGCCGGTCAGCAGTTCACCGGGAACCGCCCGCATCCGCGCCACCTGGCGGATCGAGTGCCCGTACCCGGTGGCGAGCCGTGCGTACGGCAGGTCGAAGCGGGCGACCCAGCCCCCGGCGGTCCACTCCTGCTCCACACCCGCCGCCTCGGACACATGGTCGTCCTGGACCCGGGTGAGGTGCCAGACCAGCCACCCGACCGGGTTGGCCCCGGGATCGACACGAGCCGTCAGTTCGGCGGGCGAAAGGCCCTCGACGACCGTGTGGACCTCCTCCCGAATCCGCCCGAAAGCATCCATCAGGAGCGCGGCACTCGCCCCAACAGTCCCGTCCGTCACGTCCGACACACCCGCTTCCGATTCCGCGCCCGCCCCGCCGACCTGGGGCGACGCACTCTCCTTCACCGGCGCGACCCGCCGGGTCGACCCCGGGGCGACTCGTCCCCCCGCCATCGTCGCCGACGCGCGGCGCGCTGTCCTGCTCGCGGGCGCCCGGGCCCCCGCCGTCGGGGTCGCCACTGGTGGATCCCGGCCGATCCCGACCGAGCAGGCCCCATTGTCGGACGGTGCGGTTATCGTGCGGGCATGATCTTCCGCAGAGCCCTGTTCGCCGGTGCCGTGGGCCGGTTCGAGGCCGCCGTGCGGGCCCGGGACCCGCAGGCGTCACAGGAAGCGCTCAGCGTGCTCCACCAGCGGTTCGGGCCGGCGTCGGACGCCGAGATCGCCGCCGCCGCGGTACGGCTCGCGGCGCTGCTGCCCGAGGTTCCGGCCGGGCCGCGGGCGAGCGTGGCCCTGATCGTGGGGGCGTGCGTGGAGCGGGGTGCCGACCCGGTGGCCAGCGCCCCGGCGCTGCTGACCGGACTCGGGGGCGTCCTCGGCGCGGCGGCCCGGTTCCCGGAGCGTTGGCGCGGCGCGGGCGGGGGCGAACTGCCGCTGCCGGACGCGGGGGACCCGCACGGCGGAGTGGTGGCGCGGGTCGGTCAGGAGGTGGCGGTGGCCTGGTGGACGCTGCCGCAGTGGGAGACGGCCGCACTGGCGGTGCTCAACCACCGGTCGGTCAGGGACGCCGTGACGCAACGGCCGGACCTGCTGGCGGCGGCCGGCCGGATCGCCGGGGCGGCCGACGGCCACCTCAAGTGTCTGATCTACGCACTGCTGGTCCTCGACGACCACCCCCTGGTGGCGCTGCACCGCACGACACGCACCGGTTACCTCCTGCGGATGACGGGCATAGCCGACAACTTCCAGCTCCACACGCTGCTGGCGGCCGAACTGGCGGGCGCAGGACACGTCCCGGGCGAGGTGCCGACCCCCGAGGCGGTCGCCGTGTGCCGTGACGTGCCGGGGCAAGTACCGACCTGGGGCACCTTCCGTCTCACCGCCCCCGACGGGGGCGAGATCTGGAACGAGGGCACGCCGTCGGACATCCCCGAAGTGGACGGCGTGCGGCTGTTGGTACTCGACCCGCCGCCCTACGCCCGGAGTTGGCCGGCGGGACGGTTCTTCGCGAAGATGCCGGGCGATCTGGTGCTGGAGCGGGTGCTCGACCCGACGGAGGCCGAACGCTGGCTCGACCGGGTGGCGGCGGCGCCGCAGCGCTGACGGACCGTCCGGTCACCTCGCGCGGGGTGCGGCCAGGGCCGTCCCGTCGTACCTCATGAGGAGCAGGGCGACGTCGTCGTTGCGGTTGGCGTCGTCGAGGAGCGCATCGGCGACCAGCCCGAGGTGCGCGGGGTCGGACTCGGTGAGCACGGCCCGCAGCCGGGCGACGCCCACGTCCATGTCGCAGGTGGCCGACTCGACCAGACCATCGGTGGTGAGGGCGACGACCGTCCCCGGTCGCAGGTGCAGCGGGGTCATCGGGTAGTCCGCCTCGGGCAGCACGCCGAGCGGTGGACCGACCTCCACGCCGACGCTGACGCTGGTCGCGTCGGGCAGCCGCAGGACGGGCGGCAGATGACCGGCGGCCACGCAGAGCGCCGCACCCGACCGCATGTCGACGTCGACGTAACAGCAGGTCGCGAAGAGGTCGGTCTCCATGCCGAGGAGCAACCGGTTGGCGTGCGAGACGACGACGTCCGGTGGGTGGCCCTCGATGGCGTAGGCCCGCAGGGCGGTGCGCATCTGCCCCATCAGGGTGGCCGCCCCGGCGTTGTGCCCCTGGACGTCCCCGATGACCAGGGCGACGTGGTGGTCGGGCAGCGGGATCACGTCGTACCAGTCGCCGCCGACCTCCAGCCCCGCGATGGTCGGCAGGTAGCGGGCGACGGCACGACCGCCGGGGATGTCGGGGAGGCGGCGCGGCAACAGCGAGCGCTGGAGGGTGCCGACGAGTTCGTGCTCGGCGTCCGCGGCCCGGACCCGGACGAGGGCCTGCCCGGCGAGTCCGGCCACCGCGGTGAGGAACGCCCGTTCCTCACCGCCGAAGTGATGCGGATCGTCCCAGCCGATGAGGCAGAGTCCGGCGGTGTGGCCCTGGGCGGGCAACGGAAGCACGGCGAGCCCGCCGGGACCCACTTCGGCGAGGGTCGGTTCGAGCGGGTCCCCGGCTTCCAGGAGCGCGGGACGACCGTCACGGATGACGGCGGCGAGGGTCGGCAGGGCCCGGACGGGTGCGTCCGGCCACTCGGAACACCACTCGGTGCGCCAGTTCCCGGGCCAGGCGTCGGGGTCGGGCGGGTCGAGCACGGTGACGACGAGCCGTTCGCCCTCCAGTTCGGCGAGGGCGATCCGGTCGGCCCGCAAGGGGGCGCGCAGTCCGCTGACGACGGCCTGGCTGGTCTCGCGCACGGTGGAGGTGTTCGCGAGCACGGCGGCGAGGCGCTGGACCCGGGCGACGTCGGTGGCACCGGAGCGCAGGGCGTCGACGTCCGCCACGGTGCCGATCAGTCGGCTGCGCCCGCTGTCGCCGTCGGGGACGACCTGCCCGCGCAGCCTCAGCCAGCGCGGTTCCCCCGCGGGCCGCTGCACCCGGAAGTCGAGCTCCCGGTCGCCGATGGCCAGGTGGTCGGCCTCCACGACGGACATCAGGGTCGGTAGGTCCTCGGGGACGGTGAGCGCGAGCAGGGTTTCGACGCGGCCGTCGAAGTCCGTGTCGGTCATGCCGAACAGGGCGAGGAGCCGTTCGTCGACGTCGAGCCGGCCGGTGTCCATGGCGAGTCCGAAGGTTCCGGCGCGGCAGCCGTCGCCCCCGGGCGGCGCGCCGGCCGGAGTCGGGGCGGGGACGGCACGGCCGAGGGCCGCGGTGAGCAGGGCCAGGACGTCCCGGTCGGCACGGTCGAACCCGCCCGGGCGATCGGTGACGGCGAGCAGGCATCCCGCGCTGCCCGGGCCGTCACCGAGGGGCAACGCGGCGAACGCGGTGCTCGCGGCGGCGCTCCGGCCGAGCGCCGGGAACCCGTCGAGGGCGTCGATGGTGCGCCACTGCGGGGCGCGGGCGCGCCGGGCGACGGCCATGGGTGAGTCCCCGGCGGCGGGGTAGTGGTCCCGCAGCCCGTACAGACTGCGGGGTACGCCCGCACTGTCGATCAGACTGAGGGTGGCGCCGGTGCCGTCGGGGGTGTAGACGGCGGCGAGGGTCGCACCGGTGAACACCAGGACCTGCTCGATGACGGAACGCAGCCGACTGAGGGGTTCCTGACGGCCGGGCAGCGCTTCCAGGGCACGTTCGGCGCACAGGGTGCCCGTCGCGCCCACGGAGCCCGCCGCACCCGGAATCACCGTGGTGCGTGACGCCCGTGGTGTCGTCGCGGTCCCCGCAGCCGTCATGCCCTGTTCCGACACGCCCTCGCTCACCACAAGCGTCATTAGAGCGCGTCCGGGGGCGCCGCGCAGCCCATGTGGGGGTTCTCCGTCCCCGGTGGCGCGTGCGCGCCACACGTTCAACACGAAGGAGTGATGGGGTGTACACCTGCACGAACGACCGTGAGGCTCGGTTCGGTGATCCGTTCCCGTGGGGCGGCACGGAGGGTGCCGCAGGACCGCCCAGGGTGCCGACGGGCTCCGGGGCGAGGACCGCCGGTGCGGTCAGGAGAGTCCCTGTTCGGTCCAGATGACCTTGCCCCCGGCGGTGTAGCGGGTGCCCCAGCGGTCGGCGACCTGGGAGACGAGGAACAGGCCCCGGCCGCCCTCGTCGGTGGTGGCGGCCCGGCGCAGATGGGGTGAGGTGCTGCTCCGGTCGGACACCTCGCAGATCAGCGAGCGGTCCCGGATGACCCGGACGCGGATGGGTCCGGTCGCGTAGCGGATGGAGTTGGTGACGAGTTCGCTCAGGATGAGTTCGGTGGTGAACGCCTCCTCCCCCAGACCCCATTCGGCGAGGGTGCGCTCCACGAACGCCCGGACCTCGGCGACGGCCGCCGGGTCGGAGGGGACCTCGCACTCCGCGACCCGGTCGGGTCCCAGGACGCGGGTGCGGCCGACGAGCAGCGCGATGTCGTCGGACGGCGTATCGGGGACGAGGGCGTCGAGGGTGGCCTCGCACAGTCCGTCGACGGTGCGGTGGGTGTTGGCCTCCAGGGTGACGCGCAGCAGTTCGAGCCCCTCGTCGATGCCGCGCTCCCGGTTCTCCACCAGCCCGTCGGTGTACAGGACGAGCCGGGTGCCCTCGGGGAGTTGGAGTTCCAGCGTCTCGAAGGGCAGTCCCCCGAGCCCGAGCGGCGGGCCGCCCGGCACCTCGGCGAACTGGGCGGTGCCGTCCGGCAGCAGCAGAGCGGGCTGGGGGTGGCCGGCCCGGGCCATCGAGCAGTGTCCGGTGACCGGGTCGTAGATGACGTACACGCAGGTGGCGCCGGTGACCCGGGGGCCGGGCTCGGATGCGCCGAAGTCGCCGGCCGCGTCGTGGTCGAGACGGGCGACGAGTTCGTCCAGGTGCCACAGCAGCTCGTCGGGCGGTAGGTCGAGGGTGGAGAAGTTGTGGACGGCGGTGCGCAGTCGTCCCATGGTGGCGGCGGCGTGCATGCCGTGGCCGACCACGTCCCCGACGACCAGCGCGACCCGTCCGCCGGGCAGCGGGATGATGTCGAACCAGTCGCCTCCGACCCCGCCGAGCCCCGCCTGCGCCGGGAGGTAGCGCATCGCGGCGACGAGGGCGTTCTGCTCGGGCAGCCCGTGCGGCAGCAGGCTGCGTTGGAGGGTGACCGCCATGGTGTGTTCGCGGGAGAAGCGCCGGGCGTTGTCCACGCTGACGGCGGCGCGGGCGACGAGTTCCTCGGCGAGCGAGCGGTCCTCCTCGTCGAAGGGCTCCCGTTCCCCCTTGCGCCAGAAGATGGCGACGCCGAGGACGACGCCCCGGGCCCGCAACGGCACGGCGATCATCGAGGTGAGGCCCTCCTCGACCACGGCACGCGCCCGTTCGGGGTCCTGCTTGTGCCAGCCCGTGTACGCGCCGAGGTCACGGTCGAGGACGGCGGTGCCGTCGGCGAGCACGGCGCCCAGCGGCGTGGTGCCCACGAAGCGGATGCGGTGGCCCACGGGGAAGAGCGCGGAGTCCTTGGTGGGCCCGGCGAAGGCGACCCGGCGCATCTCCCGCCCGGTGGCCGTGGCCTGCGGTTCCTCGCCCTGGAGGACCGCGGTCACCAGGTCGACGGAGACGAAGTCGGCGAACTCGGCGGCGGCGAACTCGGCGAGTTCCTCGCAGGTGCGGACCATGTCGAGGGTGGTGCCGACCCGCATCCCCGCGTCGTAGAGGAGCTGGAGGCGGCCCCGGGCGAGGTCGGCCCGGCCGGTGAGGGCGCGCAGGTCGGTGGTGTCACGGAGGGTGGTGACGGTGCCGGGGGGTCCGCCGTTCTGGTCGGTGGGCCGCTGGTTGACGGCCAGCAGCCGGTCCCCGACGGCATGCACCTCGTCCGTGGCGGTGCGGCCGGACTCCAGGAGCCGGGTGGTGCGCGGGTCGAGTCCGAGGTCGGCGACGGGACGCCCTTCCACGTCGGGGGGCAGGTCGAGCAGGCGCCGGGCCTCGTCGTTGGCGAGCAGCAACCGTTGGTCACCGCCGACGATGAGCACGCCCTCCCGCACGGCGTGCAGCACCGCGTCGTGGTGCTCGTACATCCGGGTGATCTCGGCGGGGCCGAGGCCGCGGGTCTGGCGGCGGAGGCGACGGTTGACGAGGACGGTACCGCCCGCCGCGAGCAGCACGATGCCCGCGGCGACGCCGAAGACCAGGGGGAACTGGGCCTCGATCACGCTCCGCACCTGGGAGACGGCCATGCCGGAGGAGACCGCGCCGATCACCCGGCCGTCGGAGCCGAAGACGGGCACGACGACCTGGACGAGCGGTCCGATGGCCCCGTTGGAGCTCTCGGTGACGACCTTTCCCGCGAGCGCGGACTCCAGGCCCCCGACGAAGCGTCCCCCGATGTAGGAGGGGTCGGGGTGCGTGTAGCGGATCCCCTCGGGGTTGACCACGACGATGAAGCCGACCCCGGCGCGCCGGGTGGCCTCCAGGGCATGCGGTTGGAGGATCGCCGACGGGTCCGGGCTCTTCAGCGCGGCCTCCATGCCCGGCGAGCTGGCGAAGGTCTGGGCGACGGCGATGGAACGGTTCTCCGCTTCCTGCTCGGCGTCACCCCGGGTTTGGAACACCAATGCCACCACGGCGGTCGCGACGAGCAGCGCCACGATCGCCAACTGCACGAGGAAGACCTGACCGGCGACAGTTCGCATGCTGGGAACCAGGCGCGGACGGCCGGAGCGGGCGGCCATGAACCATTACTACACCCACCCACAGACACGCGCATGGCGCGCTGCGGAAAGGTGGCCAACGGTCCGACCGGGCGAACCCGTCACAGGTCGTCACGGTGAGTGAGGATCGGCTCGGGTCGCGGCCCCGCGGCGGCCGTCCGGGGCGGGCCGAGCGGCCCGTATCGTACGGTCATGCCCGAGATCCAACTGCTCCGTGCCGATCACGCGACCGCCCTGTGCGCCTTCGAGCGGGACAACCGCGCGTACTTCGCCGCCTCCGTGCCCGACCGGGGGGACGGCTACTTCGCCGAGTTCGAGGCGCGTCACCGGGCGCTGCTCGCCGAGCAGGCCGCCGGGCACCACTACTTCCACCTCGTGGTGGGCGAGGACGGCGAGGTGCTGGGCCGGGTCAATCTGGTGGACGTCGCCGGCGGCGAGGCCGAACTCGGCTTCCGAATCGCCAGCAAGGCCGCAGGTCGGGGGCTTGCGACGGACGCGGTGCGGCGGATCTGCGTGACGGCCCGCGGCTACGGACTGCGCTCGCTGCGGGCGCGGGCGGCCGTCGCCAACGAGGGTTCGCGGGCCGTACTGGTCCGCACGGGTTTCGCGCAGGTCGGCGGGGTGGAGCTGGACGGCGCTGAGGGGCACCTTTTCCGACGGTCCCTCGGGGAGCCGACGGCCTGACGTCGACCGAGCGCCGGCGCCGGACGGCCGGGCCCGCGCGGGTGACGCGGGTCCGGCCGTCGTGCACGGCGGTGCTGCTAGATGCGCACTTGGAGGTCCGACCACTGGGTGGAGCCGGTGGCCACCTGCCCGAGCTTGGTCCAGGTGCCCGCTGCGTCGACGTTCTGGTGCGCCTCGACGGAGCCGTTCGGACCGACCACCAGGTAGTCCGCCCGCCCGTCACCGTTCAGATCAGCGAACCGCACCTGCCGATCCGACCACTGCGTCGAACCAG
>NZ_JBHWIQ010000038.1:22487-49291 GCF_042732055.1 Streptomyces sp. NPDC059816 | reverse complement strand
GTCGCCACCTGCCCCAACTTCGTCCACGCACCCTTCCCATCAACATTCTGAAACGCCTCGACAGAACCATTCGGACCCACCACCAAATAATCCGCCCGCCCATCACCATTCAAATCAGCAAACCGCACCTGCCGATCCGACCACTGCGTCGAACCAGTCGCCACCTGCCCCAACTTCGTCCACGCACCCTTCCCATCAACATTCTGAAACGCCTCGACAGAACCATTCGGACCCACCACCAAATAATCCGCCTTGCCGTCACCGTCCAGGTCGACGTCGTAGTCACCGTGGAGACCCGAGGTCGGGGGCACCGGATGGACGGGGACGTTCTCGGTGATCAGATTCTCCTGGGCGGCGCCCGTCAGCCCGGCGTAGAAGGCGTCGGCCATCTTCTTGTAGCCGCTGTCGTTGGGGTGCAGCCCGTCAGCGAGGTCCGCGTTGTTCAGAGCGCCGAAGTCGACCAGCCTGACCTTGTGGCCCTTGGTCTGGCGCTCACTGACGATCTGGGGCAGCGCACGGTTGAAGGCGTCCACCCGCGGTTGTGCGCCCGCCCTGCTGTTGGGGACGATCGGGGCGACCAGCACGGTGACGTCCGGTGCGGCCGTGACGATCTGGTCGATCAGTTCGGCGAGGCGCGCGGGCGCCCCCTCGACGTGGTAGTCCCGGTTGATGTCGTTGGACCCGAGGTGCAGGGTGACCACGTTCGGCCGGGCGGCGAGCAGCCAGGGGCCGATGCCGGCGGCGATCTGGTCGATCCGGAAGCCCGAGTGGCCCTCGTGTTCGGCGTCGGCGTGGGTGCCGTGCCGCAGCGAGCCGACGAAGTCGACCGTGGTGGCGTGCCGGTTGAGCAGGTCCCGCAGTTCGGCCCGGTAGCCGTTGCCCGCGGAGCTGCCGACGCCCTGGGTGATGGAGTCGCCGAGCGGCATCACGGCGAGTCGGGGAACGCGCCACTGGGGGCGGGTGGGCACCCCGTGCCCGGGGGTTTCGCCGCGGTAGGTGTACCGGTTCAGCGCGGTCACGGCGGCCATCGGGTCGCCGTCCTTGTACTGGTCGATCGCGAGGAAGTTCGGCTTCTTGCGGGCCGCGGGCATGCAGAACCGCTCGGCCCGGTCCTGGAGCTTGCGGTTGTCGTTGCCGTAGGTCGGGGCCATCGGGAGGTCACGGAAGTGGTTCATGACGAACAGGCGCCGGAACCCGGGCTCCTCGGCGACCAGCGGTACGTGGCCCCAACGGGTCGTGCACGTCCAGTCGCTGTTGCCGAGGCCCGGGCCCATGCTCCAGTGGTTCTCCACGGTCCAGTCGGACTGGCGCATGACTCCGTAGTCGCTCAGGACGTTGCTGCTGGAGAAGACGACGAGCCGCTTGTTGGTGCGGACCATCTCGGAGACCTTGGGCCAGCCGTCCTTGCGCACCTCGGACGCCTCGGGGTTGTAGATCAACTCGCGCAGACCGGCGGCGCCCTCGAACTCCGTCCTCAGTTTGGCCTCCGTCAGGTAGTCCTCCAGGAAGACCGTCACCACCTCGTTCGGGTTGGCCCGCAGCCAGGTGTCGATGGTCGTCAGCGCCTGACTGAAGCGCTTGTACCCGAGGGCCTCGCAGGCGGCCTTCTTGTGGCACATGCCGACCACGCCGTGGACGTCGTAGACGTCGATCATCAGACCGCGGACGCCGAATTCGAGTTGCGCCTGGATCGAGTGCGGCTGGTTGGGCGCGAACGGCGCCGACAGGTCCTCGGTGTTCTGGTAGGAGTTGTGGGTGGTCAGATAGGTCATCTGGTCGTACGTGGGGTCCGCCGGCATGGGCGAGGTCGTGGGGGCGATCGGAGTGACGAACCAGGTCGCCTCGTTGCCCGCGCCCGGGGCGAGCGCGAAGGCGTTGCCCAGGTCGGCGAGGTGCACGCCGCTGGCGGGCTCGGTGATCCGGTACCGGTCGCCGGCGAGTGGGGTGAACCGCCACTCGGTGTCGGCTCCGCAGTCCCGCAGGGTGGTGAGGTCGGACGTGCCCCGGCGGCCCAGGCAGAGGGTGGGCCAGTCGGAGTTCTTGATCTGGACGTTGCCGCTGCCGGTCGTCTCCAGCCGCCACTGCTGGTGGTCCTCACCGCCCTTGGGCGGGTTGACCATGACGGTCCGTCCGGATCCGTCGGCGGCGGCCTGGTTCCCGGTCACCAGGTTCTGGAGGTAGACGAGGTCGGTGGGCAGCGCGGCGGGGGCCGCCGCCGCGGTACGGGGGCCTCCGGTGAACGCACCGGCCGCGAGCAAGCCGACAGTCAGGGTCACGACAAGCATATGAACGACGGCCCGGTGTGCGGCCCGAGGGGCGCCGGGGCTCCGACCGGGCAGTGAGCCGGAACGGCGCCGGCCGCTCACGGACTTCGGGGGACGCGGGTCGACGGGGCGGCCGTGGGCCTGCGCCGTGGATCTCGATCTCAAGGGGTACCTCTCCGTCGGTGCGCCGTACGGCCGCCAACGGGCCGGGACGACGCGGAAGATGATCTTCCGGCCTGCCAGACGTCGTCAATCCTCTTGGGGTTCCGCACGGTTGCGGAATCAGCCACGCCCACGGCGCACGAAGCAGCTGTCTCGGGTTCGGATGCGCCTTTCGCTCCGTGCGCCCCCACTTCAGCACCGCTGCGCCCCTGACGCTTCCAGCGGGCTGTGTTAGCGTGAGGGAGGCACGTGTGTACGCCGAATCCGGCGCCCGTGTCACCTCATCTTCAGTCCCCTCTCGGGGTCTCCCGCTCAGCACGCATCGCCTTCCGCACCGATCGGCGCCGTCGGGCTCCGTCGTTTCCCGATCGACCGGTGCTCCTACGCACGACGTCGTGGCCGTTCCTCCGGCCATCCGGGCCCTTCCCGGCCCGCGCGGAGGTTCCGACGGGCCGCGATGCCCTCGCCGGGCCCACTGGGCCCCTCCTCTCCCCTCCCCTGCCCTGCCCTGCTCCCCCGCCGCCGTGAAGCGGCAGTCCGTGAAAGGACCGGAAACCCCATGACCCTCGCCCTCGAACGCCCCGTCCACAGCGCCGACGCCGATCCCGATGTCCTGACGCCGGTGTCCGGAGTCCTGGACCTGTCCCCGCAGGGACACGGCTTCCTGCGCGGCCCCGATCTCGCGTCCACGCCCCGGGACCCCCAGGTCTGTGCCGCACTGGTCCGCGAGTTCGGGCTGCGCCCGGGGGACAGCGTGGCCGGTCAGGCCGTCGACACCCCGCGCGGCCGACGGCGGGTGCTGACCCGCGTGGACCTCGTCGGCGGACTGCCCGCCGGATGCTCAAACTCGCGTCCGCACTTCCGCGACCTCACTCCGCTGTACCCGCGGGACCGACTGCGGATGGAGCACCCCGGCGGTCCGCTCACCCTGCGGGTCACCGACCTCATCGCCCCGATGGGCAAGGGCCAGCGCGGTCTGATCGTGGCCCCGCCCAAGAGCGGCAAGACCGTCCTGCTCCAGCAACTCGCCGACGCCGTCACCCGCAACCACCCCGACTGCGTCCTCATGGTCGTACTCGTCGACGAACGGCCCGAAGAGGTCACCGATCTGCGGCGCGCCGTGCACGGCGAGGTGTACGCGTCCACCTTCGACCGGCCCGCGGGGGACCACATCGCGCTCGCGGACCTCGCCGTGGAACGGGCCAAGCGCCTGGTCGAACAGGGCAAGGACGTCGTCCTCCTGCTGGATTCGCTGACCCGGCTGTGCCGAGCGCACAACAACGCGGCCGAGGCCGGCGGGCGCACCCTGAGCGGCGGGGTCGACGTGACGGCCCTGACCGGACCGAAGCGGCTGTTCGGCGCCGCGCGCCACGCGGAGGAGGGCGGATCCCTCACGATCCTCGCCACCGTGCTCGTCGGTACCGGATCGCGGGCGGACGACTACTACTTCGAAGAGTTGAAGAGCACCGGCAACATGGAGCTACGGCTCAGCCGCGACCTCGCGGACAAGCGGGTGTACCCGGCCGTCGACATCACCGCTTCGGGCACCCGCAAGGACGAACTCCTCGTCTCCCCCAGGGAATTGACGGTTGTTCACGGCATGCGTCGGGCGTTCCTCGGCCGTGACGGGCGCAGCGCCCTGGAGACCCTGCTCGACCGGATGCGCGGCACGGCGTCCAATGCCGCCTTCCTGCGCCAGGTGTCGGGCACCGTGCCCGCGGCGTGACGACCTCCCCGCCGGCGCACCGGGGCGAGGAGCAGGAGGGGAACGGGTCGGAGGCCAACTCGCGCCCGGTGCGGGCACGCTGCGCGTGGCTCCCGCCCGGGGGCTGGCGCCCCCGCCCCGGGTCCGTCATGATCATCGTGAGCCGGGTGCACGGGACCCACACCCCGTGCGACAACCGTGCGTTCACCGGGGACGGCGCAGCAGGCTCCGGGACCGCCCGGTCCGGTGTGCCCCGACCACCCCTCCCTCGGAGAGCGCCACGTGACTGCCGTCGTCCCCTCCCCCTCCCCCTCCCCCGCCACCGCCGTCGACCGGCTGATCCACGAGTCCTGGGGGTTCGTCGCGGACCGGGCGCTCCAGACCGCGGCGGAACTCGGGATACCGGACCTGGTCGCCCAGGGCCCGACGCCCCTGGCCGAGCTCGCCACGGCCACCGGCACCCGACCCGACGCCCTGCTCCGGCAGTTGCGTCCGCTGGTCGCCGTCGGCGCGCTCGGTCTGGACGACGAGGGCCGCTACCTGCCCACCGAGACCAGCCATCTGCTGGAGTCGGACCATCCGGACACCCTGCGCCCCTGGTTCCGGCTGATGTACCGGGTGACCTTCCGGATGTTCGACGACCCGATGGTCAGCCTCCGGACCGGGCGGCCCGCCTTCGAGGAGCGGTTCGGGAACACGTACTTCGGACACCTGGCCGCCCACCCGGAGGACAACGAGGTCTTCCACACCGCCATGGCCTCCTTCACCCGCCGCACGGCCCGGGCCGTCGCCACCGCCTACGACTTCACGGACGCCGGCACCCTCACGGACGTCGGCGGCGGCCTCGGCACCCTGGTCACCGAGGTGCTCGCCCGCACCCCGGACGCCACCGCAACGGTCTTCGACCTGCCCCAGCTGGCGGAGCCCGCCCGGGCCGCCCTGTCCGAGGCCGGTCTCGGCGACCGCACGGACGTGCGGTCCGGCGACTTCTTCACCGCCGTGCCCGGAGCCGACACCCTCCTGCTCTCCTGGATCCTGCACGACTGGGACGACGAGCAGTCCCTCCGGATCTTGCGCAACTGCCGGGCGGCGCAGGACGCCGGACAGGGGCGGCTGCTCATCGTGGAGGCGGTCCTCCCCGAGCGGCCGGGTGATGACCTGGCCACCTCCCTGGACCTGGTGATGCTGTTCGGTCTGGGCGGGCGCGAGCGCACCGGGGCCGAGTACGCCGGGCTGCTGGACGCGGCCGGGTACCGCCACGTGCGGACGCTCCCGCTCGCCTCCGCGCCCGGGATGCACGTCATCGAGGCCCGGACCCGGTAGCCCGGGTGCGGCCGTGCGCCGGTGCGCGCACCACGCCATGCTGAGGGCGGGAGGCCGAGCCCCGGCAAAAGGAGTCCGCCCGTGCCCGACGGAAGCGAACTGCTCAGCTCACTGCCGCCCGAGCAGGTGCGGCTGCTGACCGTGGCCCGCCCCGGCCGGGAGCTGGCCGCGCGGCCGATGCTGGCCACCCTCAGCGAACGCCGCGCGTTCTCCGCGCAGTGGGTCTTCGAGCGGAAGCTCGACGGCGTGCGGGTGCTGGCCGTGCGGGAGGCCGGCGGCGTCACCCTGCTGTCCCGCAGCGGGCGCCGGGTCGACGACACCTACCCGGAGGTCGTCGTCGCGCTCACGGCCCAGGAACGCGCCGACTTCACCGTCGACGGCGAGATCGTGGCGTACCGCGGTGGCCGGACCGACTTCGGGCTGCTCCAGCAGCGGATGGGCCTCACCCGCCCGGCCGAGGTCGCGGCGAGCGGGGTGCGCGTCCTCTACTGCGCCTTCGACCTGCTGCGGCTCGCCGGGGCCGACACCACCGCACTGCCGCTGCGGGCGCGCAAGTCGCTGCTGCGCCGGGCCCTGGTCTACCGGCCGCCGTTGCGGTTCACTCCGCACCGCAACGAGGGGGGCGCCGCGCTGCTCGCCGAGGCGTGCGCCCGTGGCTGGGAGGGACTGATCGCCAAGCGCGCCGACAGTCGCTACCAACCGCGCAGGTCCGCCGATTGGCTGAAGCTCAAGTGCTTCCACGGCCAGGAGTTCGTCATCGGTGGATTCACCGAGCCCACGGGCGCAAGGGAGGGGTTCGGGGCGCTGCTGCTCGGCACCTACGCCGCCGGGGAACTGCGGTACGCGGGGAAGGTGGGCACCGGATTCGCGCACCGGACCCTCGTCGACCTGCGGGCCCGGTTGGAGGGGCTGCGGGTGACCGGCTCGCCGTTCGCCGGGCCGGTGGCCGAGCGGCGTCCCCGATGGGTGTCACCGCAGCTGGTGGCGCAGGTGGAGTTCGCGGAGTGGACCCGGGACGGCATGCTGCGCCATCCCCGGTTCGTGGGCCTGCGCGACGACAAGCGGCCCGGGGACGTGGTGCGGGAGCGCGACGGGGGCGGCGGGCGGTAGGTCCGCCCAGGCCCGGGGGCGGGTCCCCGGCGCCGCTGTCCTTCGGGCGGCCGATGACGGACCATGGAGGTACCCGGCCCGAAGGTCGGGTACATCGCCCGAACGACGGGGAGGTGGCCCATGCGGAGCCGCTTCGAACCCGATCGACGTCTGACCGCGCGCATGGGGCTGACGCTGTTCCTGCTCGGTCTGCTGTACGTCGTCTTCGTGGGAGTGCTGATCGTCCTGTTGAAGTCGTGGGTCCTGGTCGTGGTGATCGCGGCGGGAGCCCTGTGGGCGCAGTACTGGTTCTCCGACCGGATCGCGCTGTACGCCATGCACGGACGGATCGTGACGCCCGCCGAGGAACCCCGGCTGCACGGCGTCGTCGACCGGCTGTGCGCCACGGCGGACATGCCGAAACCCGAGGTCGCGGTCTCGGAACTGGACCTGCCCAACGCGTTCGCGACGGGCCGCAACGCCAACCATGCGGTGGTCTGCGTGACCCGGGGGCTCACCGCGCGGCTGGAGCCCGAGGAACTGGAGGGGGTGCTCGCGCACGAGCTGTCACACATCGCGCACCGGGACGTCGCGGTGATCACGGTCGCCTCGTTCCTGGGGGTGCTCGCCGGCATCGCGGTGCGCTTCGCCTTCTATTCGGGGATGGTGGGCGGCCGGCGGCGCGCCGACCAGAACACCTTCGTCGTCGTGCTCACCGTGGTGGCGGTGTCCGCTGCGGTGTACGCGATCAGTTTCCTGCTGATCAGAGCCCTGTCCCGGTACCGGGAACTGGCCGCGGACCGGGCCGCCGCGCTGCTCACCGGCCGCCCCTCGGCCCTGGCGTCGGCGCTGACCAAGCTGACCGGTGACATCGCGCGCATCCCCACCTCGGACCTGCGCACCGCGCAGGCGTTCAGTGCGTTCTACTTCGCGCCCGCGATCAGCGGGGAGGCGAGCCCGACGCTGTCCCGGCTGTTGTCTACGCACCCCCCGTTGGAGACCCGGTTGGACCAGTTGGCCAGGATCACCGAGCAGCTCGGTCCGGCGGCCGGGCAGCGGAGCTGAGCGCCGTGCGGTTCCTCGACGCCCTCTTCGGCCGGACCCGTCCCGTCCCGCCCGACCTCGACAACCTGTTCGCGGTGCCCGGGGCGGCGCTCACCCTGGGTGCGGCGGTCGACTTCTCCCCCACCGGGGTGGGGTCGGTGTGCTTCTCCAGCGTCGAGGGCGCCGAGTTCGCCCGGATCACCCAGGAGGTGCGGGAGCTGCTGGCCGCGGACACCGCACGGTCCGGCCCGCCCGTGGAGTCGGCCCGGGACCCGTTCGGGTACTCGTGGCTGGTGTCCCGGCGCGCCCCGGACGACCTTCCGGCCCTGGTCAGCGATCTGCACGCGGTGAACTCGACCCTCCAGGACGGGGGCTTCGGACCCCAGCTCCTGTGCTCGCTGATCGGCTTCCGCGATCCCGGTGGACGCCCGCTGGCCCTGGTGTACCTGTACAAGCGGGGCACGTTCTACCCCTTCGCGCCGCTGTCCGGGGACCGGCGGGACAACGCCCTGGAGCTCCAGGTGCGGGCGGCGCTGTCGGACGAGCTGCGGGTGGAGGCGGACCTGTCCCGCTGGTTCGCGCTGTGGGGCGCCCCCGGGCTCTGAACCGCGGGTGCCGCGGGGCCGTCGTGCGGGCCCCCGCCGGGTGGGTGAAGCTGGAGCCACGGGGGGCGAGGCGCGGTGGGAGGCGAGATGGAGCCGGTGGAGGCGCTGGAACGCATCGCGTTCCTGCTGGAGCGCTCGCTCGCCCCGGCCTACCGGGCGAAGGCGTTCCGCACCGCGGCCAAGGTGGTGGCGGAGCTGTCCGCGGTCGAGGTGTCCCAGCGGGTGTCGGCCGGGTCGCTGGCCAAGGTCAAGGGCATCGGTCCGAAGACCGCGCAGGTGGTGCGGGAGGCGCTCCAGGGGCGGGTTCCGGAGTATCTGGCACGGGTGGAGGAGGAGTCCGGCGGCCCCCTCACCACGGGGGGCGGAGAACTGCGGCGACGGTTGCGCGGCGACTGCCATCTGCACTCCGACTGGTCGGACGGCGGCAGCCCCGTCGAGCAGATGGCGCGCACCGCGGCGGCGCTCGGCCATGACTGGGCGGTGCTCACCGACCACTCGCCGCGACTGAAGGTGGCCCGCGGGCTGTCGCCCGAGCGGCTGCGCGCCCAGCTCGCCGACCTCGCCGCGCTGGCCGGGCCGCTGGCGCCGTTCCGGCTGCTCAGGGGCATCGAGTGCGACATCCTGGACGACGGCTCGCTCGACCAGGAACCGGAGCTGCTGGACGCGTTGGACCTGGTCGTGGTGTCGGTGCACTCGAAGCTGCGGATGGACGCCGCGTCGATGACCCGGCGGATGGTGGCCGCGGTGCGCGATCCGCACTCCGACGTGCTCGGTCACTGCACGGGCCGGCTGTTGGGCGATCCAGGCCGCCCCGAGTCCTCCTTCGACGCGGACGCGGTGTTCGCCGCGTGCGCCGAGACGGGCACCGCGGTCGAGATCAACTGCCGTCCCGAGCGGCTCGATCCGCCGCGCCGGCTGTTGCGCCGCGCGGTGGCGGCGGGGGTGCTCTTCGCCGTCGACACGGACGCGCACGCTCCGGGGCAACTCGACTGGCAGCCCTACGGGTGTGCTCGCGCCGAGGAGTGCGGCGTGCCGGCGGAACGGATCGTCAACACTTGGACCGTGGACGAGGTGGTGGCCTGGACGACGACCCGCCGGACCCCCGCCCCCTCCGGGGCGCGGGCCTGAAGGGCGGGCGCCCGGTGCAGGACCGCACGGGTCCGGCGTCGCACGACGCCGGACGGGAACGACTGAGGGGAACGTGTCTGATGAGCCCGACCAACGGCGCCGCGGACGGCACCGCGAGCAGCAACGCCGCGTACGGCAAGAAGCCGTTCAAACGCTCGCGCAGCCACTTCGCGGACCGCATCACCGCGGACGGACGGGACGGTTGGCCGGTGGAGGCGGGACGCTACCGGCTGGTGGTGAGCCGGGCCTGTCCGTGGGCGAACCGCACCATGATCTCCCGGCGGCTGCTGGGGTTGGAGGCGGCGCTGTCCCTGGCGATCACGGACCCGATCCAGGACGACCGCAGCTGGCGGTTCACGCTCGACCCCGAGGACCGGGACCCGGTGCTCGGCATCCGGTACCTCAGCGAGGCGTACGACGCCCGGGAGACCGGGTATCCGGGCGGGGTCAGCGTGCCCGCGATCGTGGACGTGCCGAGCGGGAAGCTCGTCACCAACGACTTCCAGCAGATCACCCTGGACTTCGCCACCCAGTGGACGGCCCTGCACCGCGAGGGCGCTCCGGACCTCTATCCGGTCGCGCTGCGGGAGGAGATCGACACCGTGATGGAGGGCGTCTACCAGGACGTCAACAACGGGGTGTACCGCTCCGGTTTCGCATCGGACCAGGAGACGTACGAGAAGGCGTGCCGTGCGTTGTTCCGACGACTGGACGAGGTGACGGAGCGGCTGTCGGACCAGCGGTACCTGGTCGGGGAGTCGATCACGGAGGCGGACGTCCGGCTGTTCACCACCCTGGTGCGCTTCGATCCCGTCTACCACGGGCACTTCAAGTGCAATCTGTGGAAGATCGCCGAGAACCCGGTGCTCTGGGCCTACGCCCGTGACCTCTACCAGACCCCGGGGTTCGGGGACACCGTCGACTTCGACCACATCAAGCGGCACTACTACCAGGTCCACACGGGGGTGAACCCGACGGGGATCGTGCCGCTGGGCCCCGATCTGACCGGGTGGCTCGCCCCGCACGGTCGGGAGCGGCTGGGCGGCCGTCCCTTCGGTGACGGAACCCCGCCGGGTGCGGTGCCGCCGGGCGAGGAGGTGCCGCCCGCGGGCCGTCCGGTGCCGCGGCACTGACCTCACCGGCCCTCCGGCTGGTGCGGTGGCGGGCCGGGCAGGCTCGGGGTGGGGCGACCGCCGATCAGGTAGGTGACCCGCCGGCTCAGCCCGCTCCAGCGGCGGTCGTGGTGGTAGGCCCGGGTGAGGGCGCGGGCCCGGGCCCGTGGGCGGCGCCGGTAGCAGCGCCGGGCCCACAGGGAGGTGGGGCGGGCCAGCCGGACGGCTCCGACGAGCGCGACGAAGGGGACCAGGACGCCGAGGACCGCGATCCTCGTCTTGCCCTTCAGCAGGGAGACGATCGACAGCAGCAGGTTCCCGCCGATGGTGAGGAGGGCGCCCGCCCGGTCCTGGACCTCCGCGCCGGAGAGGTCGTTGACGCCGAACGGCGAGAACCCGAGGAGCAGCAGCAGGGCGAGTGCCACGGTGATGACGACGACCTCGACGCTCTTGGTCCCCTCGCTGGTCCAGTACACGTCGCTGAGGTAGAGGACCAGCGCGAACTCGTCGAGCACCAGCCCGGTGCCCACGCCGAACAGGACGGCGGCCAGACCCGAGCCGAAGCCGTGGCCCTCCCCGGCGATGACGGTGAAGCCGCCGACGACCATGAGGACGATGCCGGGCACGACGTGGTGGATGTGGAGCCCGCCCGGGGTGACGTTGCGGAAGGGGCCCTTCCCGGCGCGGATCATGCGGGTCACCAGCCGGGTGACGGCGAAGGTGAGCACGAAGGACACCAGGGCGAGCAGCAACGGGAGCTTGCCCGGTTCGACGATCTCGCGGTGCCACCAGCCGCCGTCCACCGGTCACCGTGCCCCGGCGGTGGGGACGCGCGCGCCGCGGGCGGGGGCACCGGGACCGGTGCGGCGGCTCATTCGCGGGGGACGTCGCTGGTGACCGTGAACAGGCCGCCGTCGGGATCGCGCAGCGTCACGTCGGGGCCGTACGGGGTCGTCTCCCGGGCGACCTCCTGCCCTCCGTGGGCGAGGGCCGCCCGGACGCAGGTCTCCACGTCGGCGACCGCGAAGTACACCTGCCAACGGGGGCGGACCGCGGGGTCGACGGCCGATTCGGCGGTGCCGGAGCTGAGCCGGGCCACGAGGTGGCCGCCGCTGCGGAGCACGACCTCGTCGTGCTCGTAGCCGACGTCGCAGCAGCCGGGGCGGTCGCAGGCCCATTCGAGGACCTCGCCGTAGAAGATCGCCGCGTCGAAGGCGTTGCGGGTGCGCAGCCTGATCCAGGCGGGGGCGTCCTTGTGCCAGATGTCCCACCCCGCGTAGAGGCTTCCGGCCCAGATCCCGAAGACGGCGCCGTCCCGGTCGGCCGCGAGGGCGCCCCGGCCACCGGCCAGGGAGAGGGGGCCCACGGCGACCGTGCCGCTGCGCTCGCGGATGCGGGCGGCGGTGACGTCGACGTCGCTCACCGCGAAGTAGGGCGTCCAGGCCACGGCCATCCGGAGCGTGGAGGCGAGGGCGCCGATGCCCGCCACGGGCACCCCGGCGCTGACCGCCACGCTGAAGTCGTCGCCGAGGCGTCCCTTGCGGAACGTCCAGCCGAAGACACGTCCGTAGAACTCCTGCGCCGCGCCGAGGTCGCGGGCCAACAGGCTCACCCAGCAGGGAGCGCCGAAGACGGCGTCGGTGGTCAGGGGCTGTTCGGCGTTCGCCGGGGTTTCCTCGTCCATGGCAGGTCCATCGCAGATCCGTCGCGGGTCCGCCGGGGCTCCGGTCGCCGGCGGTGGCCCTGCACCGGGGAATGCCGCCGAACAGCGACGGGCCTGGCGCAGGGGGCGCCGCGGTTGACGGTCGGCCACCGTCCACGGGACCGGCGGGGCCCGTGGTCTGCCCCCAGCCTGCCAGCAATCGAGGGGCGCCGCAGGGCGGACGTCCCGGACGCGCCGGCGCGGCACGGGACGGTCACCCGTGAGGGGCGCGGGGCCGCCGGGGGTGGGGTGGTGGTGCCGGGTGCGGCGTTCGGGTGAGGGACCGGCGGGGGCGGGGCGGGGCCCGCGCACGATCTCCGGAGAGGACAATGGGCGGGTACCGGAGGGGTCCGCCGGGAGCGGCGGGGCCGACCGTCGTTCGTGGACGCCCTCGTGAGCACTCAGGAGGGTTGCGTGGAGTCGTCCCGGCGGGATGCCGCCCCCGGAGCCGGAGTTCCGTCCCCCGCCCGCGCCGCGGCGTCCGAGCCGGTGGGGCTGGTGGGATCGGCGGAGCCGGTGGGGACGCCGGAGCTGCGGGCGGACTGTTCGCGCTGCTTCGCGCTGTGTTGCGTGGCGCTGCCCTTCGCCAGGTCGACCGACTTCGCGGTGGACAAACCGGCCGGGAAGCCGTGCGGCAACCTGGGCGCGGACTTCCGCTGCGGCATCCACCAGGACCTGCGGCGCAGCGGGTACACCGGCTGTACGGTCTTCGACTGTGCCGGCGCCGGGCAACAGGTGTCCCAGGTGACGTTCGGGGGCCGGGACTGGCGCGCGGACCGGTCCGTCGCGGGGCCGATGTTCGCGGTGTTCCCGGTCATGCGGCAGCTCCACGAGTTGCTGCGCTACCTCCAGGAGGTCGTACGGCACCCCGGGGCGCGCACCGTGCACGGGGAGCTGGCCGCGGCCTGCGAGCGGGTCACGGCCCTCACCTTCGCCGATGCGGACGTGCTCGGCCGGCTCGACGTGCCCGAACTGCGGCACGAGGTCAGCGAGCTGCTGTTGCGGGCCAGCGAGTCGGTGCGGGCCGGGCAGCGGGGCCGTGAGCTGCGGGGCGCGGATCTGTTCGGGGCCCGGCTGCGCGGGGCGCGGCTGCGGGGCGCGAGCCTGCGCGGGGCGCTGCTGGTGGCCGCGGACCTGTCCGGCGCCGACCTGCGGGGCGCGGACGTGATCGGTGCGGATCTGCGGGACGCGGATCTGCGCGGGGCCGACCTGACGGGCTGCCTGTTCCTGACCCAGGCGCAGGTGGACGCCGCACGGGGCGACGCGGCGACCGTGCTGCCGGAGGGATTCGTCCGGCCGGACCACTGGGATGCCGTCGCCCCGTCGCGGTCGCGGAGCGACTCCGGGCAGCGCAGCGGCTCAGGGGGGCGCAGCGGCTCAGGGCAGGGAAACGGCTCCGGGGGCCGGAGCGGTTCGGGTGGGCGGCGTGGTCGGGGGGCGCGCCGGCGCTGACCGGGCGTGGCCGGGGAGTTCCGGGCGGTGGGTGCCGCGCGGAACTCCCGGGTCGTGGTGGTCGTCCGGTCCGGTCAGTGCGTCCCGCCGCCGCCACCTCCGAAGGAGCCGCTGTGTCCGGGGGTCCAGCGCCTGCGGCGCTGGTCCTCGCTGCGTTTGTTGGGCAGGTGACCGTGGAGCTGGTAGGGGTTGAGGCCGCCCTGTTTGTCAAGGGGGAGGACGTCCGGCTCGCGGCGTTCGCTGATCTCCCGGACGGCGCCGCCCTCCGGTAGGTGGGTTTGCTGCTCACGGGTGGGAGGGTCGGGCTCCCTGCTGCGCACGCCGATGCCGACCCAGACGATCCAGATCAGCGCGCCGACGATGATCGCTCCGGCGACGATCGGGATGGCCACGAGGGCCCCGTTGGGCGCTGCCAGAAAAAACGCGTTTGCGGTCATATCACCCGAATACCCTTCCGGGGGCGACACCAGTCCTCCCGCGCCCGACCGCTGTCCGAGTAATGCGCAGAGCCGCCGGAGCGTGACGTTCGGTAGCGGAGGCGCGCGGCGCCCGGCGACTGCGGCCCGGACGGTCAGGTGCGCCCGGATGGCCCCTGCCGAGCGGCGCCGGCACCGACGGACTCCTAGCGTCCATGCCAGCAGGGATCCTGCGCGACTGACCGACGACTCCGCGGCCCGCCTCCGGGCCCGCCCGGAGAACGGGAGTGATGTGATGCGGGCGATCGTACGGACTTCGGGGGCCGTCGCCGTGGCGGCGGTCCTCGCGCTGACCGCCGCCCCCGCCGCGGGGGCGGCGGACGGCGTGCCGCCCCCGCCGCAGGACGCGGTGCCGCTGATCGAGGAAGGGGGCCCCGCCCAGGAGCAGCCGCCGGCCGCTTGGGAGGTGGGGGTCACCCCGACCCATGTGCGTCCCGGTGAGACGGTGACCCTCACGTCCCGGGGGTGCCGGGTTCCCCAGGTCAGTGTGGACTCGGGCCTCTTCGAGCTCACCGAGTTCACCGAGGGCCGTTCCGCACCGGCCGTCGTGTCCCTGGACGCCGAACCGGCGGCCGAGCACGAGGTGACGTTCACCTGTGACGGACAGGCCAAGGCCGTGCGGGTCACGCTCGGCGAACGGGACGGGGCCGGGCTCCACGAACCCGCGCGTCCGCAGCCGGGCCACGAGGAGGGGGCCGGCCACCAGCCGGAGCCGCTGGAGGACGAGGGCCGCAAGGGAGTGCGGGCCGGGTTCGGCGGCGACTTCGGACAGCTCGGTCCGGTGCAGCTCGTCCTGGGCGCCACCCTGGTCACGGGCTCCCTCGCCGCCGCGGCGTACTTCGCCGTGCGACGCCGCGCGACCCGGTGAGACCGGCGGGGACGACCCGGTGGTCGTCCCCGCCGGCGGGGCGGGCGCGGCGCTGCGGCGACCGGGAGTCAGTGGCGGCGGGCGCGGGCGCGCCGCCGTAGCGCGAGACCCACGCCCAGGACCCCCGCGGCCAGGAGTCCGGTCCCGGCCATGACCTCGGTCGGGGTCGGGTGGCCGGCGAAGGTTCCCCCGAGGCCGCCGCGCACCCCACCTGCCGTGGGCGAACCGCTCGACGGGGCCGGGGCACGCCCCGGGACGGACGGAGCGCTCGACACCGGTGCGGGCGTGCCGGGGGCGGATGACACCGGAGCGGGGGTGCGGGTCGCCGGCGGCGTCGACGCGGCCGACCCGCCGACGAGCATGCTCGCGATCCACCGGCTGCCCGGGCCGCCGCAGTCGCCGTCGAGGCCCACGGCCGTCGCCCCGGTGAGGTCGCGGGACAGTCGGCCGGTGCCCTGGAAGCGTCCGCCGCCGGCCGGGGAGAGGGTCAGCGGCGCGGCGAGCCCCTGTCCGTTGCTCACGCGGGGCGTCGGCGAGGTGACCGCCGAACAGTCGACGATGAGGGTGAAGGACCCTCCCGGTGCGACCACCGAAGGGGTCACCGCGGCGCTGGCACCGCCCGCGTCGACGGCCACCGCGCCGGGTGCGCCGCCGAGTACCGGTACCAGTGCGGCAGCGATGACCGCGAACGCCGTGCGCCTACGGAACATGGGGGTGTCCTCTCCGTCTTCCACCTCGGTCACCACGCGGTCCCGGGTGGGCCCGGCGGAGCCCGAGCCGTCTCAGCCCCTATCTCCTGATGCGCTGATGAATAATCACCCTTGCCGCATTACCGCCGATTCGGCCCATTGAGGGTCGTGGGACCCGCTCCTCCCGGTCCGGGGCGGACCCCGGCAGGCGCCCGCCCGTGTGGCCGGGATGCGCGGACCACGGTTCGATGGCGGGGTGAAGCACGGCCCGCCGAGGAGGAACCGTCATGGCCGACTACCGCATCGAGACCGTCCGCAACGGCCACCGGGACTGGACCGCCCGCAACGACCGGGGCGCGGAGGTCCGGATCGGCGCGGCCGACGACCCCCTCGTCCAGCCCTCCTTCACCCCCGTCGAACTGCTGCTGGCCGCGATCGGCGGCTGCGGCGGACTCGTCGTCGACCGCACCGCACGGACCGTCGAACACCCGGACCTACGCATCACGGTGGAGTCGAGGTCCCTCCCTGAGGATGACGGCCGCGTGGGCAGGGTGCGCGTAACGTACGAGATGGTTCTGCCCGAGGGCGACGACCGGGCTGCCGAGGTCTTCGCACGCGGTGTCCGCCTCACCCACGAGAGGTACTGCACCGTGAGCCGCACCGTGGAGCACGGCGCCCGGGTCGAGGCCGTCCTACCGGACGGAACGGTCGCCTTCGCGGCGGGCTGACCGCCGTACCGCCAGGATGCGAACGGGCCGGCGGACGGACGAGTGGCCCGACCTCCGAGGGGACCCGTGGACGTACAGCACGACGATCGACGACCAGCACCGTCCGCACGACCCGCACCGCTTCCACCGCCGCCCCGATCCGCGCCGGCCGGTGACTTCGACCCCGCCGGCCCGAAGCCGAACAAGCCGGATCAGCCGGATCAGCCGGACGTGGCGGACGCTCCGCCTTGGCGGATGCTCCTGGAGTACGCCAAACCGCACCGGTGGGCGCTGCTCGGCGGCGCACTGCTCGGCCTCGTCACCGGAGCCACCGGCCTGGCGCTCCCCCTGGTGGCGAAGACCCTCATCGAGAACCTGGGCCGGGACGAGTCCATCGCCGGCCCGCTCGTCCTGATGTCGTCCCTGGTGCTGCTGAACGCCGTGATCGGTGCGCTCGGCGGGTACCTGTTGCGCCGCACCGCCGAGTCGGTGGTCCTCGGCGCCCGGCGCCGGCTCACCTCGTACCTGCTGCGCCTGCGGATCTCCGCGATGGACCGCAGCGAGCCCGGTGACCTGATGGCCCGGGTCACCTCCGACACCACACTGCTGCGCGAGGTCACCACCGATGCGCTCGTCGGCCTGGGCACCGGCGGTCTCACCCTGGTGGCGACCCTGGTGATGATGGGCTGGACCGATCCGGTGCTGCTCGGCGTCACCTTCGGAGTGATCGCCCTCGCCGGTGCGGTCCTCGGGACGATCGTGCCGCGGATCAACAAGGCCACCAAACGCGCCCAGGAGTCGGTGGGGCTGATGGGCGCGGCGTTGGAACGCGTCCTGGGCTCGCTGCGGACCGTGAAGGCGTCGGGTGCGGAGCTGCGCGAGGAGGAGGCGGTGCACCGGGCGGCCGAGGACTCCTGGCGGCAGAGCGTGCGGGCCGCCAAGTGGGAGGCGATAGCCGGGAACACCGCCGGACTCGCCATCCAGGTCGCCTTCCTGACCGTGCTCGCCGTGGGCGGCGCCCGGGTCGCCACCGGGGCGATCTCCGTGGGCACCCTGGTGGCGTTCCTGCTGTACGTGTTCTATCTGATGAGCCCGATCCAGCAGGTGGTGTCGGCGGTGATGCAGTACCAGACGGGGTCCGCCGCGGTGGTGCGCATCCAGGAGGCCCAGCGGTTGCCCGGGGAGCCCGCCACGGGCCCGGTACCGCTGCCCGGACCGGACGAGCCGCCGCTGTCCCTCGCCTTCGACCGGGTCCACTTCCGCTACGACGACGAGGCCCCGCCCGTCCACCACGGGGTGACGTTCGAGGTGCCGGCGCGCGGGATGACCGCGTTCGTGGGGCCGTCCGGAGCGGGCAAGACGACGGTGTTCTCCCTCATCGAACGGTTCTACGACCCCACGGCGGGCCGGATCGAGGTCGACGGACGGCCGGTGGGCGACTGGGAGCTGTCCCGGCTGCGCGCCGCCATCGGGTACGTCGAACAGGACGCCCCGGTGCTCTCCGGCACGCTGCGCGACAACCTGCTGCTCGGCAACCCCTCGGCGTCGGAGGACGACATCCGGCAGGTGATCCGGACGACCCGGCTCAGTGCGCTGGTCGAACGGCTGCCGGACGGGCTCGGCACCCTCGTGGGGCACCGGGGGACCAAGCTGTCGGGCGGAGAGCGACAGCGGGTGGCGATCGCCCGGGCCCTGCTGCGGCGCCCCCGACTGCTGATGCTGGACGAGGCGACGAGCCAACTCGACGCGGTCAACGAGGCCGCCCTGCGGGACACCGTGGCGGAGGTCGCCCAAACCACCACGGTCCTCGTCGTCGCCCACCGGCTGTCCACGGTGACCCTGGCGGACCGGATCGTGGTCATGGACGCGGGGCGGGTGCGTGCAGTGGGCACCCACCAGGAACTGGTGGGCGAGGACGCGCTGTACGCGGAGCTGGCGACCACCCAGTTCCTCACCGGCGAGAGTGCCGACGGCTCCCCGCCCGAGGAGGGGTCCGTCCCCGCGGCGGCCCCCACGACGCCGGCCTAGTTGCCCCGGACGCCCCGGGGCCGGCAGCGCGCCGGGGCGTCACGTTCCGGCGCGCCGTCGCCCCGGCCCGGGCCCGCCCCAGCGGGTCCGTCAGCCCGTCCAGGTCCAGTCGGCGACCTCCGGCAGGTCCGTTCCGTGTTCCCGGATCCACCGGTGGTGACGGGTACGGGCGTCGGCCATGGCCTGGCGCAGCGCCACCGCCCGGACGCCCAGTCCGGGCACCCGATCCACCACGTCCATGACCAGCCGGTAGCGGTCGAGGTCGTTGCGGACGACCATGTCGAAGGGCGTGGTGGTGGTGCCCTCCTCCTTGTAGCCGCGGACGTGCAGGTGCGGGTGACCGGTGCGCCGGTACGCCAGCCTGTGCACCAGCCACGGATAGCCGTGGTAGGCGAAGATGACCGGCTTGTCCGGCGTGAACAGGGAGTCGTACTCGAAGTCCGTCATCCCGTGCGGGTGTTCGCCCTGGGGAAGCAGTCGCGCCATGTCCACCACGTTCACCACCCGCACCGCCAGGTCGGGCAGGTGGCGGCGGAGCAGGTCGGCGGCGGCCAACACCTCCAGGGTGGGCACGTCACCGGCGCACGCCAGCACCACGTCGGGCCCGTCGCCCCGTCCCGACCCCTCCGTCCCGGCCCACTCCCAGGCGCCGGCCCCCCGGGCGCAGTGCGCGCGCGCCTCGTCGAGGGTGAGCCAGTCGAAGGTCGGCTGTTTGCCGGCGACCACGACGTTGACCAGGTCACGGCTGCGCAGCACGTGGTCGGCGGTGGCCAACAGGGTGTTGGTGTCCGGCGGCAGGTAGACGCGCACCACCTCGGGGCTCTTGTTGAGCACGTGGTCCACGAAGCCGGGGTCCTGGTGGGAGAAGCCGTTGTGGTCCTGGCGCCACACGTGCGAGGTGAGGAGGTAGTTCAACGAGGCGATGGGGCGGCGCCACGCCAGGCGGCGGGCGGTCCTGAGCCATTTGATGTGCTGGTTGACCATCGAGTCGACGATGTGCGCGAACGCCTCGTAGCTGGAGAACACCCCGTGTCGACCGGTCAGGAGGTAGCCCTCCAGCCAGCCCTGACACAGGTGCTCGGAGAGCACCTCCATCACCCGTCCGTCCCGGGCGAGGTCCCGGTCGGTGTCGAGGAACTCGCCCTGCCACGCCTTGGCGGTGACCTCGTAGAGCGCGTCCAGCCGGTTGGATGAGGTCTCGTCGGGGCCCATGACCCTGAAGTCACGGCGCCGCGCGGTGTCCCGCATGACGTCGGCGAGCAACCCGCCCAGGACCCGGGTGGGTTCGTGGACGCCCGTGCCGCGCTTGTCCACGGTCACCCCGTGGTCCTCCAGCGGCGGGAGCGGCAGGTCACGCAGGAGCAGTCCGCCGTTGGCGTGCGGGCTGGCGCCCAGCCGGTGGACGCCCTCGGGGACGACGGACAGCACCTGTGCGGTGGGGCGGCCCGTCGGGTCGAACAGCTCCTCGGGCCGGTAGGACCGGAGCCATCCCTCCAGTTGCCGCAGGTGGTCCGGATCGTCCCGGACCCCGGCCAGCGGGACCTGGTGGGAGCGCCAGGTGTTCTCCACCGGCACCCCGTCCACCTCGGACGGCCCGGTCCAGCCCTTGGGGGTGCGCAGGACGATCACCGGCCAGCGGGGGCGCTCGGGGCTGCGCCCCTCCCGGGCCTGTCGCTGGAAGGTGTCGATCCGGTCGAGGGCGGTGTCCAGGGTCGCGGCCATGGCGTGGTGCACGGCCAGCGGGTCGTCACCGCTGACGTGCAGCGGTTCGTGTCCGTAGCCGCGGAGCAGGTCGTCCAGCTCGTCCTCGGGGAGACGGGCCAGCACCGTCGGGTTGCTGATCTTGTATCCGTTGAGGTGGAGGATCGGCAGGACCGCGCCGTCGCGCACCGGGTCGAGGAACTTGTTGGAGTGCCAGGAGGTGGCGAGCGGGCCGGTCTCGGCCTCGCCGTCCCCGATGACGCAGGCGACGAGGAGCCGCGGATTGTCCAGGGCGGCGCCGTAGGCGTGGGCGAGGGAGTAGCCGAGTTCGCCGCCCTCGTGGAGGGAACCGGGGACCTCGGGGGCGATGTGGCTGGGCACTCCGCCGGGGAACGAGAACTGTCGGAACAGCAGTTCCATGCCGTCGGCGTCCCGGCTGACGTCGGGGTACGTCTCCGAGTAGGTGCCCTCCAGCCAGGAGTTGGCGAGCACGGCGGGACCTCCGTGGCCCGGGCCCCAGACGCACAGCGCGTCCAGGTCCCGGGCGCGGATCACCCGGTTGAGGTGGGTGTGCACCAGGTTCAGTCCGGGCGAGGTTCCCCAGTGGCCGAGCAGCCGGGGCTTGATGTGCTCGGGGCGCAGCGGCTCGGTGAGCAGGGGGTTGGCCATCAGATAGATCTGGCCGACGGCCAGGTAGTTGGCGGCCCGCCAGTGGGCGTCCAGTGCGGCTGCTTCGGTGTCGGTGAGTACGGTGGGAGCCGGTGTTCGGACGTCCGGCATGGGCCTCATCTCCTGATGCGTCGGCTGTTCCTCGTACGTGGTGCTGTTCCGACCCTGGCTCCGTCGGGCCGGGCACGCAACGCAGACGGCCCGCCGTACGCGCGGGTACATACCCAGGGCACGTGCCCCGGCCGACCCCGAAGGATTCATTACCGTAGGCACACTCCATAGAACGCGGTACTCGGTACTGGACGCACGACCGTAGCCGGGCGACGTGCGGTCCGGCTCGGCTCGCCCCGGCGGGCCCCGGGGGCGAGCCTGGTAGTGACGGCCCGGCGGCCGACCGGTCCCGCACCCCTGAGAGGGGATGACCCATCGTGAACAGCACGACACACCCCGCGGCCGAGGTCGTGGTGGAGTTGAGCGACTGCTCCAAGGACGACGCGGGTACGGTCTTCGGCGTCCTGCGGTCCGTCTTCGACTGCGACCGGGGGCCGCAGGACCTGCCGCAGGACGCTGCGGGCGGACGTCCGTCCGTCTGGTCGGCGACCTACGACACCACCCGTATCCGTGAGGCCCCTCCGGCCACGCCCCTGCACGACTCGGTCACGGCCGAGGTGCAGGGCGGCTACTTGGCCGTGGACCGGTTGCGCACGGCGCTCGCGGCGGCGTTCACGGTGGCCCAGGAGGGCATGGCGGCCGGGGACCAGGAGAAGGAAGTGGAGCTCCTGCTCCGCAGCGGCTGACGGCTTCCGGGGCCGTACCGGGCCCGGCCGGGGCGCTGCGCACGACCGGGCGTCCGCGCACCCCGTGATCCGCCGAGCGCCCTTCGCGACGACGGGCGAGCGCCGGAGCGCGGTGCACGCTCCGGCGCTCGTGGATGCGCCCGGTGTCCAGATGGTTTCGCAGCTTCGGCGGGGGCGCTCGGCCCGGGGGGCGCTGCGCGGGTGGGGTCAGGAGGGCGTACGGGGGCGGGCGCCGCACGGTGGACCCGCGCCGCCGCTCCCCCCACCACACCGGCTCGCTCCCGCGCGCCCCGCCCGCTCCTCGCCGCCCGGTGTCCCCGGGACCGCCCCGGCCGCTCACTGGTCCCGTGCGTGGACCCCGATGACGGCGATCACACCGGCGGCGCAGGCCCAGACCGCGTAGACGGTCCAGGCTCCGCCGGTGGTCCACGGGAAGGCGACCGGGGCGTGGTCGACGTCGACGAGGCGGAGCCACGCACGGTAGGGCAGGGCGTGTCCGGCGACCGCCGACCAGTGGCGGCCGTCGGTGAGGAACAGCGGCAGCAGCGCGGTGACCACCGTCGAGGTGATCATGGTGGAGGCGGTGTGCCGGATGACGGCACCCAGTGCCAGGCCGGCGAGCGCGCACACCGGGGCGAGGAGCGTCGAGGCCACGACGACGCGGAGGGCTCCCGGGTCGCCGAGGGAGACGCCCGCGTCCCGACGGTCGAAGAGGGCCTGTGTCACGGCGAACGAGACCCCGGCGACGACCGCGCCGAAGACGGTGGTGACCACGGTGACGACGACCGCCTTGGCCGCCATCACCGAGCGGCGGGCCGGCACGGCCGCGAACGTCGTCCGAATGGTGCCCGTGCTGTACTCGCCGATGATCGTGAGGGCACCGATCGCGCCGAGGGCGAGGGCCAGGAGCAGGGCCGCGTTCGCGGTGAACGCCTGTTGCAACGCGATCCCGTCCCCGGCGAACGCGCCCCGGTCCCCCGCCACCTGGAGCTCCCAGTTGCGGTACGTGTCGTAGGCGGTGCCCACGTTGAAGCCGATGACGGCCAGGGCGGTGGCCCCGTAGGCGATCCAGGTCGAGCGCAGCGAACGGTGTTTGCCCCACTCGGCGGCGACCAGGTCGCCGAAGCGGGCGCGGGGGGTGCGGGCGGGTACGGGGCTGGTCCTGTCGGCGGTGGTGGTCATCGGGACTCCCCTCCTGCGGGGAACTGCACCCGGTCGGCGGTGAGTTCCATGAACGCCTCTTCCAAGGAGGCAGATGCACTGGCGAGTTCGTGTAGCGGGAGGCCGTGCCCCTGGGCCAACTCGCCGATCCGCGCCGCGGTCAGGCCGCTCACGGTGAGCCGCGCGCCTTCGAGGTGCACGGCCGCGCCCTCGGCCGTCAGCAGGTCCCGCAGGGCGGTCGCGGCGGGCGTGGTCACGGTGACGCGCTGCCGGTCGCTGCGGGCCGAGAACTCCGCCAGGCTCTGGGCCGCGATCATCTCGCCGCGGCCGATCACGATCAGCTGGTCGGCGGTGTGCTCCATCTCCGACATCAGATGGCTGGAGACGAACACGGTGCGCCCCTCGGCGGCGAGCCGACCGAACAGCTCGCGCACCCACTTCACTCCGGCGGGGTCCAAGCCGTTGAGGGGTTCGTCGAAGAGCAGGACCGGGGGGTCGCCGAGCAGGGCGGACGCGATGCCGAGCCGTTGTTTCATGCCGAGCGAGAACCCGCCGATGCGGCGCCCGGCGACGCCGGCGAGACCGACCTCCCGCAGCACCTCGTCCACCCGGGACCGCGGGATGCGGTTGCTGCGCGCCAGCGTCGCCAGGTGCGCCGTCGCGCTGCGCCCGCCGTGCACGTCGTGCGCGTCGAGGAGGGCGCCGACCTGACGCAGACCGCGACGACGGTCGCCGAAGGGCCGTCCCTCGACGGTGGCCGTGCCGCTGGTGGGCCGGTGCAGGCCGAGGACCATCCGGAGCGTGGTGCTCTTGCCGGAGCCGTTGGGCCCGAGGAAGCCGGTCACCAGGCCGGGGCGCACGGTGAAGGTCAGGTCCTTGACGGCGGTCGTGCCGCCGTACCGTTTCGTGAGTGCGTTGACTTCGATCACGGTGACCACGGTGCCGTTCGGCGCCCCGCCCGTCGTCGGACCGGTGCTGACAATCACCGGGCGCGGGTGTCGACCCCGGCTGTACGACCGCAGGCCGATGCCCCGTAGCCGGGTCACGCCTACGATCTCGGCATGCCCGCCTCCGCACCCCCGCCGTTGCCGCTGCTCAAACGCGTACCACCGGGCCTGTGGACGGCGCTGGTGTGGGTCGCGGCCACGGTGCAGCCCATCGTGGAGTACGTGCTGATGCCGCCGCGGCAGCAGTACTCCCTCAGCCATCCCCGGGACGGACTCGACTCGTTCACGGCGCGGGCGCTGCTCGCCCTCGCCTTCCTGGTGGTCCTGACCGGCAGCGCACTGCTGCGCCGACGGACCGCGCCGGCCTTCGGACTGGTGCTCGTCGGCACGGTCATCTCGTCGGTGGCCTGGCGGCAGAACGAAGTCCTGCCGCTCCCGTTCCTCGGGGTGGACGTGGCCCTCTGCTACGTCGCGGCCACCCGGACCAGGCGCACCGCGATCGCCGCGGCCGCCGGTGCGCTGGGCGTGCTCGCCGGTTACCTGGCCCTACGGTGGATCAAGGGGGAGGAATCGGGCACCTCCTCCGAACCGTTCATCGCCCTGACGGTCGTCATCGCCTGGCTCGTCGGCAACTCGGTGCACCAGGCCCGCGCCCACACCGCGGAGCTGCACGCCCGGGCCGCCGCCCAGGCCGTCACCGCCGAACGGCTGCGCATCGCCCGCGACATGCACGACACGGTCGCCCACAGCATCGGCATCATCGCCCTCCAGGCCGGGGCCGCGGCCCGGGTGGTGGAGACCCAGCCGGCCAAGGCACGCGAGGCGATGGTCACCGTGGAACTCGTGGGGCGCGAGACGCTCGCCGGGCTGCGACGGCTGCTGGGGGCGCTGCGACAGGCCGACCGGGAGGAGGAACCCGCCCACCGGGATCAGGGTCCGACCGGCCGTGACCGGGGGCGTGCACCGGCCCCTTCGCGGCCGGCCGACGGGCTGGGGGATCTGGAACGGCTCGCCGCGACGACGACGGCGGCCGGTGTCCGCGTGGAGGTGTGGTGGCGGGGCCGTCGCCGCCCGCTGCCCGCCGACATCGACCTCGCGGCGTTCCGCATCGTCCAGGAGGCGGTGACCAACGTCGTACGGCACTCGGCAGCCGATCGCTGTGAGGTGGCGGTCGAGTACCGCGAGGACGAACTCGTCGTCGAGGTCGTCGACCGGGGGAAGAGCCGCACGCACACCGAGTCCACCGGGCACACGGCGACCGCGAGCGGCGGGTTCGGCCTGGTCGGCATGCGGGAGCGGGTCGCCCTGCTGGACGGCCGCTTCACCGCCGGTCCGCGTGCGGGCAGCGGCTTCCGCGTGGCCGCCCGACTTCCCCTGCCGACCGTGGCGGGCACCGAACCCGCAGCGACGGCTGGAGCCCGATGAGCATCCGCGTGGTACTCGCCGACGACCAGCCCCTGGTCCGCGCCGCCCTACGGATGGTCATCACCGACACCGCGGACCTCCAGGTCGTGGGCGAAGCCCGGGACGGCGCCGAAGCGGTCCGGCTGACCGGGGAACTCATCCCCGACGTGGTGGTGATGGACATCCGGATGCCCGGCACGGATGGCATCGAGGCCACCCGGCTGATCACCACGGGCACCAGCGGCGCACGCGTCGTCGTCCTGACGACCTTCGATGACGACGACTACGTCTACGGGGCGCTGCGCGCCGGCGCTTCGGGGTTCCTGGTCAAGGACATGGCCCTGGACGACATCCTCGCCGCGGTCCGCGTGGTGGCCGCCGGTGACGCCCTCGTGGCGCCGAGCGTCACCCGTAGGCTGATCAAGGAGTTCGCCGCCCGCCCCGCGCCGGAGCCGCGACCGCGGACGGAGCTCCAGCGCATCACCGACCGGGAACGTGAGGTGCTCACCCTGGTCGGCAAGGGCCTGTCCAACACCGAGATCGCCGATCGGCTCTCCATCAGCGTCGCCACCGCCAAGACCTATCTGACCCGACTGCTCTCCAAGCTCGACGCACGTGACCGGGTGCACCTCGTGATCCTCGCCTACGAGGCGGGGTTGGTGGCCCCGTCCTCCTGAGCGCGCTCCCGTCGCCGAAACGGCACGGATCGTTTCGGCCGCGCTCCGGGGAGGAAGGGTGAACCCGACGCGGGGATGCGGTGAATGGTTGCCTGCGGTATCCGTTGCCGAATCGACGGCACCGTGGGGCGACATGTCGGTCTCTCCCGGATTCAGCTACCGCCCCCCTCGTGGACAGACCCGCCCCCGCCATGACATTCCCGGCACCGGTCGATGCTCAACTCGACCTCGTTCAGACCCCCTTGACGCTTCCGAAGCCGTCGGTATGGTCTGAACCAGTCAGCAAAGCAGAGCAAATCCTTCCGGATGAACGTGGCCCGTTCCGCACCCTCGGTACGCGGGCGGCCACGTCTCTTGGCCCCACCCACGAGCGGCCGTCCCGCCCCGCCCGGGCTCCCCACGCCCCGCGGAGCGAACCGGGACGGCTCCGAAACGAAGGAGAGACCGTGCACTCCAGGAAGAAGACCGCCGCGATCATCGGCGTCGCACTCGCCCCCGCCATCGCCCTGAGCCTCCCGGCCTCCACGGCCAGCGCCCACGGTTACGTCTCGTCCCCGCCCAGCAGGCAGGCGCAGTGCGCTGCCAAAACGGTGAGCTGCGGCGACATCACGTACGAGCCGCAGAGCGTCGAAGGCCCCAAGGGGCTGCGCAGTTGTAGCGGCGGCAACGCCCGCTTCGCCGAACTCGAAAACGACGGGAAGAACTGGACGGCCACTCCCGTCAGCCGCACCACCCAGTTCAACTGGCGGCTGACGGCCCGTCATGCCACCAGCACCTGGCAGTACTACGTCGGGGGCCGCAAGGTGGCCGAGTTCAACGACGGTGGCGCCCAGCCCGGTTCGACGGTGAGCCATTCGGTCAACCTCGGCGCCTCGGGCAAGCAGAAGGTGCTCGCGGTGTGGAACATCGCCGACACGCCCAACGCCTTCTACGCCTGCATCGACGTCAACATCCGCTGACCGAAGGCCCCGACGTCCGGGACGGACTCCGGACACCACCGCGTCGCCGCCGCCCCCCCGGGGCCCGCCGCCCCCGGCCCCCCCCGGGCGCGGAGCCGGCGCCCCCCCCGGGGGGGGCGGGGGGGGATAAAAAAA
>NZ_JBHWIQ010000038.1:0-22477 GCF_042732055.1 Streptomyces sp. NPDC059816 | reverse complement strand
GCCCGGGACCCGGCTGGAGAACCGTGCTCGCCGCCGTCCTGGCCGGTGCCGCCCTGCCCCTGTGGGGGGCCGGGCGGGCCTGCCCCCCGCCCCCCCCGGGGGGGGGCCCCGCGGGGCCCCCCGCCCCCGCCGGGCCCGCCCCCCCCACCCACCCCGGCCCCCGCCCCCCCGCGGGCACCGGGCCCCGCGGCACGTCCGGGGCCGTGGAGCCGGCACCGACCGGGTGCGGTCCGCACGAGGGGCCACCGCCCGGGCACCACGGCCGGTTGTGCCCACCCCCGGACCGGTTGTTTGATCAGAGGACCCCCACCCCGCTTGGAGACCGACGGTCAGTGAGGACGTGCGAACCGTCGGAGGCGCCCGGGTGAGCGGAAGAAGACGGACGTTGGGGCGCGGGTTCGGACGACTGTGGGCCGCGTACGCCGTCAGCACGTACGGCACCTCCCTCGGGTTCGGCGCTTTTCCGCTGCTGGCGGTCCTCGTACTGGAATCCGGGCCGGCCCAGGTGGCGGCGCTGGCTGCCACCGGACGGGCCGTGGGCGCCGTGCTCGCGGTGCCGCTCGGCCCGTGGGTGGAGTTCCGCCGCAAACGACCGGTCATGGTGGCGATGGACCTCATCCGGTTCGCGGCCCTGCTCAGCGTCCCCACCGCCTTCGTCTGCGGGGTGCTGAGCTTCGCCCAACTCCTCGTCGTGTCCGTGGTCGTCGCCGCGGCCGGCATCGCCTTCAGGGCGGCCAGCGGCGCGTACCTCAGGTCGCTGGTGCCGGTGGCGGACCTGCTCGACGCGAACAGCCGGTTCGAGTCCACGACCTGGACCGCGACCATGGTCGGACCACCGCTCGGCGGGGCCGCGATCGCCATGTTCGGTCCGGTGACGACCGTGCTCGCCGACGCGCTCAGCCATCTGCTCTCGGCCCTGGGCATCCGCTCCATCGGCGGGACGGAGCCGCGCCCCCTAAGGACCGGCGCACCACGACCGCGCGCACGCGATCTGCTCGAAGGGTGGCGCCACATCCTCACCCATCCCGCGCTGCGCCCGCTGTTCCTCAACACGATCCTGGTCAACGGTCTGATCATGGCCTCCGAGCCGCTGCTCGCGGTGCTCCTGCTGCGCGACCTCGGGTTCGCACCCTGGCAGTACGGTCTGGTGTTCGCCCTGCCCTGCATCGGCGGCCTCATCGGCTCACGGCTGGCGCACCGGCTCGTGGCGCGCCACGGACAGCACCGGGTGCTCCTCGTCGCGGGAACGCTGCGCGCCTGCTGGCCCCTCGGGCTGGCGTTCGTCCCACCGGGCGCACCCGGGATCGTCCTCGTCATCACCGTCCAACTCGGTCTGGTGACCTGCTGCGGCCTGTTCAACCCCGTACTGGCCACTTACCGGCTCGACCACACCGACCCCGACCGCACCGTCCGCACCCTGATCGCCTGGTCCGTCAGCACCAGTGCCGGCATCGCGGTGCTGACCGCCGGATGGGGCCTGCTGGCCGCCCTCACCAGCCCTCGCACCGCGATCGCGGCCGCCGGAGTGCTCCTGCTGGCCACCCCGCTGCTCCTCCCGCGCCGGGCCGCCCGGCCGGGACACGCACCGGAGTCCGACCCGCGGTTCCTCGCCCCCGAACCCCAGCTCCCGTAGCCTTCCGCACGGTCCGACCGCGGTGCCCCGGACGCCCGGCCGGGCGTTGCCCGGCGCGCCACGGCAGCGAACGCGGTACGGAAGGGGCGCCATGCACACGGGCACCATCGTGGAGGCCGCACCCGGGGTGCACCTGGTGCACGGCAGCGACACCAACTGGGTGGTCATCGCCGAAGGGGACGCGGTGACCCTGGTGGACACCGGCTACCCCGGGGACCGGCCACGGCTGCTCGCTTCGCTCGCCGAGTTGGGCCACCGGCCCCGGGACGTCGTCGCGGTCCTCGTCACCCACGCGCACAACGACCACATCGGTTCGGCCGAGCACCTGAGCCGGACCCACGGCATCCCCGTCCTGCTGCATCCGAGCGAAGTTCCCCACGCACGGCGGGAGTTCCTGCACCAGATCGGCGTGGGCGCCGTACTGGCGAACGCCTGGCGACCCGGTGTCCTGCCGTGGGCCGTACGGGTGCTGCGGTCGGGCGGGACGGAGCACGTCCCCGTGACCGAGCCGCAGGCCTTCCCGGCGGCCGGCGCCCTGGACCTGCCGGGGCGGCCGATGCCCGTCCACACCCCCGGACACACGACGGGCCACTGCGTGTACCACCTGCCTTCGAAGGGCGTGGTGATCTCCGGCGACGCCCTGGTCTGCGGGCACTCCACCTCCCGGATCCGGGGTCCCCAGCTGCTGCCGTCGATGTTCGACCACGAGCGCGCCGGGGCCGTCGCCTCCCTCTCCACCATCGCGGACCTGGCCGGGGACGTGCTGCTGCCCGGCCACGGACCGCTGTACCGGGGGTCGGTCGCCGGGGCCGCCGCCCGCGCGGCGGAGCAGATCGACAGAAGGGCATGATGGGGTGATGGACACGCCGGAGCAGGCCGTGGGCGGGGCGTTCCCCCCACTGGCCGAAGACTGGAACAGGTGCCTGACCGTGGTCGCGCACCCCGACGACATCGAGTACGGCACGGCCGCGGCCGTCGCCCGTTGGACGGCGCAGGGCAAACAGGTCACCTATCTGTTGGCCACCCGGGGCGAGGCCGGGATCGCCACCCTGCACCCTCAGGAGGCGGGGCCGCTGCGCGAACGGGAGGAACGTGCCGGTGCGCGGGAAGTCGGCGTCAGCACCGTGGAGTTCCTCGATCACCGGGACGGCACCGTCGAGTACGGCCTGGACCTGCGCCGGGACATCGTGCGGGCGATCCGCACCCACCGTCCGGACGTGGTGGTGACCGGGGAGTTCGCGATCCGGATGGTGGACGGCTACACCAATCAGGCGGATCACCGGGCGGTCGGACTCGCCGCGCTGGACGCGGCCCGGGACGCCGGCAACCGGTGGATCTTCCCGGAACTCGCCGATGAGGGCCTCACCCCCTGGGACGGGGTCCGCCTGGTGTGCGTCGCGGGCGCCGAACGCCCCACGCACAGCGTCGAGGTGACGGGCGAACCGCTGGAACGGGGCATCGCCTCCCTCTCGGCGCACGCCGCCTACATCGCGGGCCTGGGCGAACACGCCTTCGATCCGCGGGCGTTCCTGAGCGGCATGGCCGAGGCCGCGGGACGGGCCGCGGGGGTGCCGGCGGCGGTCCTGTTCGACGTCCACGAACTGATCCCGCCCCAGGAGTGACGCCGCCCGGCGGTCCCGGCACACCGGTCGAGGGGGCGCGGCCGGTGGTTAGGCCATGAAGGGCAGCCGGGTCCGCAGGACGGGGTGGGCGAAGCCGTGGCCCTGCGCCCACCGGGTGACCTCGGCGACCGTCAGATCGGTGAGCCGCCGCCACTCGTTGCCCTGGGAGCCCGCGAGGTGCGGGGTGATGAGGACGTTGTCGCACTCCCAGAGCGGATGGTCGGACGGCAGCACCTCGGGGTCGGTGACGTCGAGGACCGCACGGAGCCGATCGGTGAGCAGCAGATCGGTGAGGGCGCTCTGGTCGACGACGGCGCCCCGCGCGGTGTTCACGAGCACCGCGTCCTGCCGCATCGAGGTCAGCAGACCCCGGCTGACCAGCCCTTCCGTCTCGGGCAACAGGGGCGTGTGGACGCTCACCACGTCGCTGGCGGTGAAGAGTTCGGCCAATCCGACCGGTCGGGCTCCGAGCGCCCGCACCTCCTCGTCGGTGACGTAGGGGTCGTGCAGCAGGAGTTGGAGGTCGTACGGACGCAGGAGATCGAGCACCCGCCGCCCGATGGTGGAGGCGGACAGGACACCCACCGTGCGCCGGTAGTTGCCGTCGCTGCGGGGGATGCCGAACCCCTCGTCGCGGGTACGGGCGCCGCGGTAGGCGCGGGCGCGTTCGACCACGCGCTTGCCGGAGAGCAGGATCATCGCCACCGTGTACTCGGCGACGGGCAGGGCGTTGGCCGCGGCGGCGGACGAGACCTCGATCCCGCGGTCCCAACAGGCGTCGGTGATGTGGTGGCGCACCGAGCCGGCCGTGTGGACCACCGCCCTCAGCCCCGGTGCGGCTGCCAGCACCCCGGCATCGAGGGGTGGACACCCCCAACCGGTGACGAGGAGTTCGACGTCCGCGAGGGCGGCGCGGGCGTGATCGGTGTCGAAGTCGTCGAGGACCGGCAGGGCCTGGAGGTCGCAGACGGCCGCCAGGGCCGCCAGGGTCTCCGGTTCGAGGAGGGCGGTCGCGGCCTGTTGGGACATGGCGACGGCTGCGCGGGGACGGACGGACGGGGTGGTGGCGCTCAGGCCGGTCGGGGTCACGGCTCGCTTGCCTCTCGCGTCGGACGGGGTCGACGTGCTCCGGCGGACGGCCGGCCCGTACCCGCCCACCGCGGTGCGGGTACGGGCATCCTGGGCGTCCGTTCCGGAATCGGTCAAGACGACGGCCGGGCGGGCCGCCGGGGCGGTCATATGAACGATTGCGCAGGAACGGGGGCGTCGTCCCGTAGGACGGGGCATGTTCGGCGAGGACCGGGGCAGGCGAACCGTTGCAGGGGTGACACCCGCGAGCGCCGACCCCGGTCCTTCGGCGCTCGCCGCGGGCCGGCCGGCCCCGCGTTCCTGGGACGGGGCGCGGGGAGGCCGGTCCGTACGGTTGCATGGGGGCATGACCGACGCGATCAAGAACACCGACGAAGAGGTTCACGGGCGCCCGGACGTACGGCCGAAGGCCACGGCGGGGCCGACCGCACTGCCGGACGAGGTGCTGCGCATGATGGACGCCAACCGGGCCAACTGGGATGCGCGCACTCCGGTTCACGTGGCGAGCGACTTCTACGGACTGGAGGAGGAGCTCGATCCCGCCCGGTGGTTCGCCCCCTTCGAGTGGGACGACCTGGGGCCGCTGGACGGAAGGGACCTGGTCCACCTCCAGTGCCACCTCGGCACCGAGACCCTGGCCTTCGCCGAGCGCGGTGCGCGGGCCGTCGGCCTCGACCTGTCGGGGTCCTCCGTGTCCGCGGCGCGGTCCATCGCTGCCCGGGCCGGCGCCGACGTGACCTATGTGCAGGGCAATGTGTACGACGCCGAACAGGCCCTCCAGGGGCGGCGGTTCGACCTGGTGTACACCGGCAAGGGGGCATTGTGCTACCTGCCCGACCTGGACCGCTGGGCCCGGACGGTGGCTGCACTGCTGCGTCCGGGCGGGCAGCTCTACCTCGTGGAGTTCCATCCCCTGCTCAATGCGCTCGGCCCCAAGCCGGGCGCCGATGACGGGCCGGAACTCCTCCTGCGTCACGACTACCTGGCGGGGCGGGGCGCGATCCACCGGGACGGCCGGTACACCTACACGGACGGTCCGGCCGTGGAAGGGGCGACGGACTGCTTCGAGTGGATGCACGGACTCGGTGAGGTCGTGAACGCGGTCATCGGCGCGGGGCTGCGCATCGAGGTGCTGCGGGAACACGACGAGTTGCCGTGGCCGCGGTGGCCCGGCATGGTCCGCACACCTTCCGGTTGGTGGCGGTTGCCCGATCAGGCACCGCGCGTACCGCACCTGTTCGCGCTGCGGGCGTCCGCGTCCTGACGGGTCCCCGCACCCAGGCCGCTACGCTCACCCCCGTCGTGACGCAACCGGACACCCGCCCCGTACCGACCGGTGCGCCGACGGCCATGGAGGCGGGGAACCGTCGGTGACGGCCGCGCGTCATCGGACGGGAAGCCGCACGGGTAACGGGTGCGGGTGCGGGTGCGGGACGGACCGAACGAGCAGGGAACGGCGAGGGGCACGGAGTGGGCACGATGAGCGGCGACCCTTCGACGGGCGACAGGCGACGGACGAACGGGTCCGGGCCCGGACGGCGGGGCCGGCGGGCGGTGTTCGCCGGGGGCGCGGTGATCGGCCTGCTGGCGGCGCTGCTGACCACCGGCTGGGCCACCGACCGGTGGCCGTTCGACGAGGAGGATCGTTACTGCTGGGGAGCCTGGCGGGAGAACAGCGGCCCCTCGTTCCTCTCCGACGCCCGGGTGGCGGAGGGCGGCACCCGCACCGCCACCGAGCGGGGGCCGACCCCGGGCCGCCCGAGCGGAGTCTGCACGCTCAGCATCAGCTCCGGCGGCGAGGAGGACCTACGGTCCGAGATCACCGTGACGTACGGGCCCGGGCCCGAGGAGGCCGCTCCGAGGTGGGACTGGTTGCTCGCCCACCTCGGAGGTTCCGCGGTGCCCCTCCCGGACGGGCTGCCGGGCGCCGTGACCGGCGGTTCGGGGCTGTTGGTGCTGCCGGAGCGCTGTGACGCCCCGGGCGGTCGCCCGACGACGGTGACGCTGACCGCGGAGTCCAGCCGGAGCACGGGCGACGGCCGCCGGGCCGCGTCCACCGGGTTCGGCGGCACGACGAGCACCGCACGGCTGCTGGTGGCCGCGGCCAACGCGGCCAGGGAACGCGCGGGCTGCGAGGGCCCTGCCCTGCGCACGGACTCCCCCGTGCTCACCTTGCCCGAGGACCCGGAACCGGTCGCCCACTCGCCGCTGTGCCGAATCCCCGGCCTGGAGGTGGACGAGGAGACCGCCGCCCTCCTGGCCGGCTACCAGGTGGGTACGGTCGGCCCCGACCTCCAGTCCTGTTCGGTCGGGTACCGCAGGGGCACGGAGACCCACCTCTCGGCGCTGATGGTGGCCGAACCCCGGCTGGTGGCCCTGTTGGAAGGGACGGTGGGGAACCGGCCCCCGGCGAAGGGGTGGCGCGCCACCGGCTCGTTCACCCCCGACCACCGGGTGCTGCGCACCGAGTGCGCGGGCCGCCCGGTGGCGTTCGTGATGAGCGGGATGAGCGAGGAGCGGGCGGGAGCGTTCGCCGACTCCGTCGCCGCACGGTTGGGGTGTCCCGCCGTGGCGCCCCGCTCGTGACCCGCCCCCGTAGCCGCCGACCGACCGCCCCCGCACACCCTGGGAACCGACGATGACCGCAACGCCCGACGCCCCGCACGCACCCGACGCCCGGGCCCCCCGGTGGCATCCGCGCCGTCTGCTGCGCGGGGCACCGCGCACGGCGCTGATCGCCGCGACCGTGGGCGCCCTGCTCGGTGCCGGGGTGACCGCGTGGCGAACCGAGTCGGGTCCGTTCGCCCGGGCGGCCGGTTGGTGTGGGGGAACGTTCGACGACGCGGACGTGGAGCGGCTGTTCCGGGGTTCCCCGGACGTGACGGGGGCACGACTCCCGCTCTGGGAGAGTCGGCGCAGCCTGTCCGGTCCGACCGGTACCTGTCGTCTCACCACCGACACCTGGCAGGTCACCGTGCGGGTGCACCGGCTGGACACCCGGTACGCCGGGGCGGGCCGTTGGGCGGACGAGTTCCTCGGCGCGCGGCTCAGCCCGCTCGGCGGCGGGCTGCTCGGCATGGCTTCGGACACCCGGGCGTGGCTGGCCCTGCCGGACGGCTGCGTGGGCCGGGCCGACCGGGGCGAAGGGCCGACGGTCGTGGACGTCGTCAACGGTTCGGGGAACCCGGGCGACGAGGTGGACGTCCGGGACCGCGCCGTACTGGCCCGCTCGGTGGTCCGCGCGGTCAACGCCCTCACGCGTCAGGAGGGTTGCCTCGGTACGGTCGCCGATCCCGTCGAGGACCTGCCCGCGCCCCCCGAGCACCGGGACGAGGCGGCCGACGCGTTCTGCGGGATCAAGGGCCTGCGGCTGCCGGGGAAGCGGGCGTACGAGGAGTACCGCCCCCTGATCACCGAGGGCGCGGGCCCGGTCCGCACCTGTGACCGGGGGAACGGCCCGGACCGTCCTGACCTGCGGTTGATGACGGTCTCCGATCCCCGGTTGGCGCAGGTCTTCGACCGGTTGGCCACGGACGCCGGGACGCCCGTCCAGCACGACCGGGGGCGGGGGGTCGTCCGCGCCGATCTGGGGGTGTTCCGGGCCGAGTGCCCCACGGGTCCGGTGGTCTTCCTGGTCGCCGCCGAGGACGGGGACCGCGCCGGCGACGTCCGTGCCCTGCTGCCCGGCTACGTGCGTGCGGAGGCGGCCCGGGTGGGCTGCGGGGAACTCCGGATCACGCTGCCCGACGCATCCGTCTGACGGGCCGCGGGGACGGTGCCCCCGGGGGCCCGCCCCGTCCGGCGCTTCGGCCGGGGGCTGACGCGGGGCGGGTGATGCACACCGGGAGGAAGTTCCCCGTGAGCGGCCTACACATAAAGAAAAAATGAGAGCACTATGGACATATCGACACATGCGGCATGCGAAGCCGCACCCGTTCGATCGCACCGGCGGAACGAAGGAGTCGAGTCCCATGGCCGACGTCTCTCATCAGAGGACGGACATCACCTCCCACCCTGATGCATCCGAAATGCGGGCCCGGTACGAACGCGTACTCGGTGGCCGCGACGTGGCGCTCGTGGACGGACCGGTGTTCCTCGTCGGTCTCTACTGCGCCATCTCCCCGTGGACGGTCCACTTCGCGGCCGGCCAGCCCACCCTGGCGACCCACAACCTGATCGTGGGCATCGCGATCGCGGCACTGGCCCTCGGGTTCACCGCGATGCCGGCCAGGATGTACGGCCTCAGTTGGGCCATGTGCGCCATGGGCGCCTGGCTGGTCATCGCGCCCTGGGTGGTCGGCAGCAGCCCCGACACCGGCGTCATCCTGAACAACGTCATCGTGGGCGCGCTGACGTTCGTGCTCGGGCTGGTGTGCGTGGGCGCGGCGATGCGGACCGGCCGTCAGCAGAAGTGACGGCCGTCCAGTCCGCCCCGCAGCACCGCGCACCCGCCACCGACCGGTCCCGCCGCAGGTGTGGACCGGCCGGTGAGCACTGCGCGGGTCCGCACCTGCGGCGCGGCCGGGGCCGGTTCGCGCGGGCGCGGGGCCCTGGGCTACCGTCCGGCAGGACGCCGGGACACCGCCCGTCGGCCCCGGGCCCGCGCCCGGCGGCGGCCCTCGGGTCCGGCCCCGGCCCGACGAAGGGACGTACACGCGCATGAACGTCGGTGACCCGGTGGAGGACTTCACGCTCCCGGACGAGACGGGAACCTCCCGCACGCTCTCGCACCTGCTGCTGGACGGCCCGGTGGTGCTGTTCTTCTACCCCGCCGCGATGACGTCGGGGTGCACGGCCGAGGCGTGTCACTTCCGCGACCTGGCGGCCGAGTTCCGGGCGGCGGGCGCCCAGCCGGTCGGGATCAGCGGGGACGCCGTCGAACGGCAGAAGGAGTTCGCGGACCGGCACTCGTTCGGCTACCCGCTGCTCGCCGACCCGGACGGGGCGGTGCGGGAGCGGTTCGGGGTGAAGCGCGGATTCTCGCTCGCGCCGACCAAGCGGGTCACCTTCGTGATCGGCACCGACCGCACGGTCCTGGAGGTGGTGCGCAGCGAGCTGCGGATGAACGTGCACGCCGACCGGGCGCTCGCCGCGGTACGGCAGTGGGGCGCCTGACGCTCAGGGGTCGATGAGGCCGGCCCGGATCGCGTACCGGGTCAGCTCCAGGCGGTCCTTGAGGCCGAGTTTCTGGAGCAGGTTGGCCCGGTGGCGCTCGACCGTCTTCACGCTGATGACCAGCAGGTCCGCGATCTCCTTGGAGGTGTGCCCCTCGGCCACCAGCTTGAGGATCTCCTCCTCGCGCTCGGTGATCGTGCGGGCGGGCAGCCGTTCGCCCGCTCTGACCCGCTCCAGGTAGCCGCGCACCAGTGCGGGGACCGCCCCCGGGTGCACGAAGGGCTCGTCGCGCATGGCCGCCCGGCACGCCTCGACCAGGTCCCGGTCGGCCACCGACTTGAGGACGTAGCCGCTCGCGCCGACCTTCAACGCCTCGAAGAAGTACTGCTCGTTGTCGTACATCGTCAGGAAGAGGATGCGCAGGTGGGGCAGGCGCCTGGTGAGTTCCCTGGCCGCCTGGAGGCCCGTCATCCGGGGCATGCCGATGTCCAGGATGGCCAGGTCGACCGGGACCGCCCGGGCCCGGGCCACCGCTTCGGCGCCGTCTCCGGCCTCGGCGACCACGGTCAGGTCGGGCTCGCCGTCGAGGATGAGCCGCACTCCCCTGCGGACGAGGGCGTGGTCGTCGGCGAGGAGGATGCGGGTGGGGGCGCTCCGGGCCCCCGTGGCGGGTCGCCCGGCCGGGGCTGCCGGACGGGTGGACCCCGCGGGTTGCCCGGGCCGGCGGCCCGGCGGTCCGGGGGTGCGGCCGGGGGTGCGGCCGGCGGTGGGCGGTTCGGGGGCGGTCATCGGTCGGATTCCTCCAGCGGTTCGCGGACGCAGAGCAGCACTTCGGTACCCGGTGCCCCGGGCCGGGGGCCCACGGTCAGTTCCGCGCCGATCAACAGGGCGCGTTCCCGCATCCCCCGGATGCCGGCCCCTTCGGGAGCGTCGGCGATGCCGCGACCGTCGTCGACGACGCGCAGTTCGGTGCGGCCCGGCAGCCGGCGCAGCTCCAGGGTGACGTGCGCGGCGCGGGCGTGCCGGGCGGCGTTGGTCAGGGCTTCCTGTGCGACGCGGTACAGCACGAGTTCCGTGTCGTGGTCGAGACAGGGCGCGGTGTCGGCGGCTCCGGTGAAGCGGGGTCGGACGCTGACGTCGTGGTCCGGGAACTCGGCGACGAGGGCGCGCAGTGCGCTGGTGAGACCGAGTTCGTCGAGCACTCCGGGGCGGAGCCTGCGGGCGATCCGCCGGATCTCGTCCAGGCTGCCCCGGGTGGCTTCCTGGGCGAGGGAGACCTCTTCCCGCAGCTCGCCGGGTGCCCGGTCGGCGACCCGCTTCAGCTGGAGGAGGACGGCGGTGAGGGTCTGGCCCACCTCGTCGTGCAGTTCCTGGGCGACGCGCTGCCGCTCGTCCTCCTGCGCGGAGAGCACCAGGGCCGTGCTGCTGGCCCGGTCGTGTTCGAGCCGGTCCAGCATGGTGTGGTAGGTGCCGATCAGCTCGGCCATCTCGGCGGGGCCGGTGACCGGGGGGCGCCCACCGGGGCGCAGCAGGTCGGCGGTGGCCATGGCCCGGTTGAGGCGGCCGAGCGGGGCGAGGCCGATGCGCAGGATGACGGCGCTGACGACCAGCATCAGTGCGAGGCCCGCCACGACGGCGAACGCTTCGCCCGGCAGCACCGGCGTGGAGACCGTCACCGGGCCCAGCAGCAGGACGGCGGCCACGACCAGCATGGCGGCGTTCAGCAGGAAGATCCGCCAGAACAGCGACACGCTCCCCGTACCTTTCTCGTACGTGCGCGTGGCGGTCCACCCGCCACGGCCCCCGGACCCGCGGCGCGGACCTCTCCCCCGCCAGTCTCGCCCACCGGTCGGGATACCGTCCATCCGTGGTGACACCCATGTCCGCGGTGCCGTGCTGATGGCAGCATGGGGCGGCTCGGCGGGCCCCTCCCGAGCCGACCGGTGGCGCGGACGGCATCGCGTTCGACGGGCCGGTGGGCGGGCACGGGCGGGCCGCATGATCGAATTTGAGCCACACGCATCAACAGAGAAACGACAACGAGGGGGGACAGGCTGTGCCTGCTCCACGGATGCGGACGACGCCCCTACCGGGGATCGGCGTCCAGTACGACCTGACGACACGGGAGCATCGGCACCTGTCGGTGGTGGCCCACCGGGACGGCACCCGCACGGTGAACGTCTACCGGTCGGACGACCCCGACGCCTGCGCGCACTCGCTGCACCTGTCCGGTGCCGAGACGGCCTCCCTGATCGACGCGCTGACCCCGGAGCACCACAGCTCCAGTCTGCTGCACACCACCGACCTGGGCCTGGTGGCCGAGCGGATCGAGCTCGCCGCGGTGTCGGCGTGGAACGGCAAGGTGCTGGGCGACACCCGGATCCGCACCGACACCGGCGCTTCGGTCGTCGCCGTGCTGCGGCGGTCCGGAGCGATACCCTCCCCGACGCCCGACTTCCGGCTCGCGGGCGGCGACACCCTGATCGTGATCGGCACCCGTGAGGGTGTCGAGGCGGCGGCGACGATTCTCGGGCAGGAGTGAGCGCGTGCATTCTGCGGTCCTGCTGATCGAGTTCGGTGCGATCATCCTCGCCCTGGGGCTGCTCGGACGCATAGCGGGCAGACTCCGCTTCTCGCCGATACCCCTCTACCTGCTGGCGGGGCTCGCCTTCGGGCAGGGCGGGCTGCTGCCGCTCGGGGCGAGCGAGGAGTTCATCGCGACCGGGGCCGAGATCGGGGTGATCCTGCTCCTGTTGATGCTCGGCCTGGAGTACACGGCGAGCGATCTGGTGTCGAACCTGAAGACGCAGTACCCGGCGGGTGCCGTGGACTTCGCGCTGAACGCCCTGCCCGGGGCCGCCGCCGCGCTGCTGCTGGGCTGGGGTCCGGTGGCCGCCGTGGTGCTGGGCGGCGTGACGTGGATCTCCTCGTCCGGAGTGATCGCCAAGGTACTGGGCGACCTGGGCCGGGTCGGCAACCGGGAGACTCCGGTGATCCTCAGCGTGCTGGTCCTGGAGGACCTGGCGATGGCGGTCTACCTGCCGATCGTGACGGCCCTGGTGGCCGGGGTCTCCCTCGCGGCGGGCAGCGTGACGCTGGCGATCGCGCTGGGGGTCGCCGGTCTGGTGCTGTTCGTCGCGGTGCGCTACGGACGGGTGATCTCACGGTTCGTCTCCAGCGACGACCCGGAGAAGCTGCTGTTGGTGGTGCTCGGTCTGACGATCCTGGTCGCGGGCATCGCGCAGGAGCTCCAGGTCTCGGCGGCGGTCGGCGCGTTCCTGGTGGGCATCGCCCTGTCCGGTGAGGTCGCCGAGGGCGCCCACACCCTGCTGAGTCCGCTGCGGGACCTGTTCGCCGCGGTGTTCTTCGTCTTCTTCGGGCTGCACACGGACCCGGCGAGCATTCCGCCGGTGCTGGTGCCGGCGCTCGCCCTGGCCGTGGTCACGGCCGGCACGAAGATCGCGACCGGCTACTGGGCGGCGAAACGCGCCGGAGTCGGGGTGAAGGGCCGTTGGCGGGCGGGCGGCACGCTCGTGGCGCGCGGCGAGTTCTCCATCGTCATCGCGGGTCTCGCGGTGGCGGCCGGCGTCGAACCGTCGCTCGGCCCGCTGGCCACCGCGTACGTCCTCATCCTGGTGGTGATCGGTCCGGTGACCGCCCGCTTCACCGAGCCGGTCGCGGCACGTGTCACCGCGTACCTGCGGGCGCGGCGCGGGGCGGAGCCGCTGGTGGCGGGGGGTGCCGGTGAGGCGTGCGACGCTCCGGGCGACGCACCCGAGCAGCCGGTGACCTCGTCGAAGGCACCGGACTCCGCAACCGGGGTGGAACGGTCCTCGGCCGTCGAATGAGCGCTGGGGGTGTCCGTTCTCGTGCGGACGGGCACCCCCACGGACCGTGTGCGGCCCCTGGGACCGCTCCCGCGGTCACCGCGGCGGGGCTATGCGGCGGTAGGCCGTGCGTGCATGGACCACCCGGCCGACCAGGGTGCCGGTGAGCGCGGCGCCCGCCAGCAGGGACATGCGCTGGAGGTCCACGGAGGGGCTCCAGGTCAGCACCCCGGCGGGCGGGATCCCGAAGGCGTTGAAGAACAGCCAGCACAGGCAGGCGATGCCGGGGACGGCCCCGAGCCGGGCCCGGGTGCCGAGCGCTGCGGCGAGCACGGACAGGGCCGCGAGGTGCACCAGCGGCTCGCCGGGCCCGGCGAGCTGGTTGAGTCCGCCGACCAACAGGCCCGAGCCGAGGACGGCGCCCGTCCACACCCGCGGTGTCGCCAGCGGTTCGGGGACCGCTCTCGCTCCGGCACTCAGCAAACGCCACTGCACGTGTCCGCCCTCCTCGCCGTCCCCACTGCCCCTACCCCCCTGACGTACGACGCATCCGGGCGTCCGACCGGCCGGTCAGCCCGCGAGCCCGACGTGCACCGCCGTTCCCGTCCCGCGGTGCCGGGCCAGTAGCTTACGGTCCATGGTTCTTCAGATCAGCGCCACCAATCCCGAACACCCGGCCCTCCTCCTCGACCTGCCCTGGGACGTGCCCCTCGAACACTGGCCCGAGGAACATCTGGTGGCGTTGCCACGCGGCATCTCCCGGCACGTGGTCCGTTACGCGCGCGCGGGCGACGAGGTGGTCGCGGTCAAGGAGCTGGCCGCCAGGCCGGCGCTGCGCGAGTACGAACTGCTCCGCGTCCTGGACCGGCTGGGCATACCCGGGGTCGATCCGTTGGCCGTGGTCACCGGACGGACGGACGCCTCGGGAGAACCCCTGGAGCCGGTGTTGATCACCCGCCATCTGAAGGGTTCGCTGCCGTACCGGTCGATGTTCGAGACGACGATGCGGCCCTCCACCATGAACCGTCTGATGGACGCGCTGGCCGTGCTGCTGGTGCGACTGCACCTGGCCGGCTTCGCGTGGGGCGACTGCTCCCTGTCGAACACCCTGTTCCGACGGGACGCGGGCGCGTTCGCGGCGTACCTGGTGGACGCCGAGACCGGGGAGCTGCACGAGCGCCTCAGCAACGGTCAGCGCAGCTACGACGTCGATCTGGCCCGGGTGAACATCGCCGGTGAGCTGATGGACCTGGAGGCGGCCGGGGCGCTGCACCCCTCGGTGGACCCGGTGGAGTTCGGCACGACGATCTGCGGACGGTACGAGGAGCTGTGGACCGAGCTGACCCGACGGTCGGTGTACCCGGTCGGCAAGCGGCACTACATCGACCGGCGGATACGTCGGCTCAACGACCTCGGGTTCGACGTCGCCGAGATGCAGATCAGCCAGGGTGACGTGGGCGACACCGTCAGCTTCGTGCCGAAGGTGGTCGACGCGGGTCACCACCAGCGCCAACTGCTGCGACTGACCGGCCTCGACACCGAGGAGAACCAGGCCCGGCGGCTGCTCAGTGACCTGGAGAGCTGGATGGCGACCCAGGACGACTACGCGCCCGGGGACCCCTTGGGGGCGCGCCCCGAGGTACTGGCCCACCGCTGGGTGCGTGAGGTGTTCCGGCCCACCGTCCGGTCCGTTCCGCTGGAGATCCGGGGCCAGTTGGACCCGGCGCAGATCTTCCACGAGCTGCTGGAGCACCGCTGGAGCATGTCGGAGCGCGCCCAGCACGATGTGGGGCTCGACGCGGCGGCGAGGGACTACGTCGACAACTGGCGCCCTCCGGTGATGGAAAGCGCTCCGGAGGCGGAGTGAACGGGTACCGCCGCGGCGGGCGGCCCACCGTTCAGGAGGCCGCGCGCACCATCCTCAACTGGCCGATCTCGGCGACGTTCTTCATGAGTTCCGCGTTCACCCATGCCAGCAGGTGCGCGACGGTGTAGGTGGGGTCGTCGGGCACCGGGTAGGACGCCGGGACGTCGAGGTCGGCGTCGCCGAGCCCGTCAAGCAGGGTCGTCCACTGCCCGTGCAGCCCCCGCAACCACACGACGGCAGCCTCGCCGTCGCCGGGCCAGGTGACCTCGGTACGGTCCCGGGGCGTGCGCCCGTGCACGTGGTCGAGGGCGGTGGACCACCACCAGCCGATGTGCCAACTCAGCCAACCGATGGTGGGCACGGGGACGGGATCGGGCTCGACGTCCGCCCAGTCGGACACCCAGGAGCCGTCCTCGCCGGGCCGGACGTTCCAGCTCAGAGGGGCGGGCTCGGCGAGGAAGTCGCCCGGTTCCAGCCGCTCCAAGTGGTACTCGAAGAGGGACCAGGTCAGGTCGAACTGCCAACGCAGCACAGCGATTCGGTTCACGGTCACCGGCTGACCCAAGTACAGACCGGGGGTCGGTGAAACGGGTTTTCCGGGTGACCGGTCGATGCGCGGCCGGCCGGGTGTCCCCTACCAGCCGTCACGGGCGGCGCGTTCGTCCTCCGGGTCGACCAGGTGGACGGCGGCCTCCTCGGCGGAGGCCGCCGCACCGTCGATGCCGACGTCCTGGGCGACCAGGTCACCGACGGTGTTCTCGTGGGCGCCCTCGTCGGGGGCGACCAGCCGGCCGGCGCGGGCCGCCCCGACCTCCCCGTCCCGCGGTTCGCCGTCGGTGTCGACGGCGTCGCCGATGCCGTCCCCCTCGGGTTCCCGCACGTCCGGCAGCTCCTCGGCCAACCGCTCGTCCAGGGTCTCGCCACGCAGCTGATCGGCGAAGGTCAGGTCCTCCCGGTCGACGGCGCGCGGGCGGTCGGGCGGGGAGTAGCCCCGGTCCAGCGGATCGTCGACACCGTCGGCGACCAGGGTGTCCGCCGCGTCGAGCAGCCCCTCGTCGTCCTGCACCTCGGACCCGTCGGGCTGATAGACGTCATCGCCGCGGGCGTTGTCGCGGTCCATGTCTTCCATCGTCCACCCGCGTCCCCGTTCCGCACCCCGGGCCGCGCCACGGCCCCCGGTCACGCCCTGGACGACGACACGAAAGTTCACCTCGTCTTCACCTATTGACTAGGGACATCCCTGTACCTACATTCCTCATGTCCATAGTTGTCCACGTACAAAGTGCGGTGCATCGATGAAGATCGCTGTTGTCGGCAGCTACGGCGCCGGTCTCACCATGAGGGTCCCGAGGTCACCGGTCGCGGGCGAGACCCTGTCCGGCGGAACCTTCGACTCCGGCCCCGGCGGCAAGGGCAGCAACCAGGCCATCGGCGCCGCCCGGCTGGGCGCCGACGTCGCCCTGCTGACCGCCCTCGGGGACGACGACTTCGGCCGCGCCGCCCGGGCGCTGTGGCGGGCGGAGGGGGTGCGCGCCGACCACGTGGTGACCACCACGGCGCCGACCATGGTCGGTTTCATCCTGGTCGAGCCCTCGGGCGAGAACCGCATCGTCATCGCACCGGGCGCCCTCGACGAACTCGGCGCGGACGCCGTCGAGGCGTTCCGCGAGGAGATCGCCGCCGCCGACGTCCTGGTGGTGTCGATGGAGATCCCCGAGGAGGCCGTGGCCGCCGCCCTGCGCACCGCCCGCGCGACGGGCACCCGGACCCTGCTCAACCCCGCGCCCGCCCGACCGCTGGGCGACGACCTGTGGCCGCTCATCGACGTGATCACCCCGAACCAGACCGAGGCCCCCGTCCTCCTCGGCCTCGACCCCGGGCACGGACTGACCGACGAGGACCTGGTGCGCGCCCTGCGGGAACGCACCGGCGCGGTCGCCGTGCTCACCCGGGGCGGCGCGGGCGCCCTGATCGCCCGGGAGGACACCGTCACGGCGACCCCGCCCTCCCCGGTCGGCTCCGTCGTCGACACCACCGGAGCCGGGGACGCGTTCACCGCCGCGCTCGCCGTCCGACTCGCCGCGGGCGACACCCCCGAGCGGGCCGTGCGGTACGCCGCCGCCGCGGGCGCCCACGCCGTCACCGTGGCCGGGGTCGTCCCCGCCCTGCCCACCCGAGACCAGCTAGCCGCCCGGATTGGAACCGCCCCGTGACCTCAACGACCTCGACCCCCGCCCCGGCGCGGGAGTTCGCGCTCCCGCTGCGCAGACTGCTGCACGCCCGCGAGGCGGGCGTGTTCGCCGCACTGGTCCTGCTCTTCCTGCTCGGCACCGTCCTCACCCCCGGGTTCGCGCAGTCCGACAACCTGCTGTCGGTCGGTCAGCAGATCGCCCAGATCGGCATCATGGCCGTCGGCGTGACGTTCGTGATCATCAACGGCGAGATCGACCTCTCGGTCGGCTCGACGTACGCACTGTCGGCGATCTCGACCGGCATGCTGATCTCGGACGGCTGGGCCTGGCCGCTCGCCATGGGAGCCGGGCTCGCCGTGGGTGCGCTGGCGGGCCTCCTCAACGGACTCGCCGTGGTGGTGCTCGGCGTGCCCTCGTTCATCGTCACGCTGGGAACGCTCAGCGTCTTCCGCGGGATCGCCCTGTTGATCTCGGACGGCGCCCCGATCTCACTCAGTTCCTCGCAGTCGGGCGTCGCCGAGTTCAACCTGCTCGGTCAGGGCGAGCTGTTCGGCGTGATCCCGATGCAACTGGTGTTCTTCGCCGCCGTCGCCGCGATCGGCGTGGTGCTGCTGGCCCGCTCCCGCTTCGGCTTCAACTCCTACGCGGTCGGCGGGAACCGCGAAGCCGCCCGGCTGGTCGGCGTCAATGTCAACCGGGTCAAGCTGACCGCGTTCGTCCTCTCCGGCTTCACCGCCGGGCTCGCCGGAGTGCTGGGGCTGTCGTTCCTCTCCTACGTCCAGGGCGTCACCGGACAGGGGCTCGAACTCACCGTGATCTCCGCGGTCATCATCGGCGGCGCGGCCCTGTTCGGCGGCTCCGGCACCATGTGGGGCACCGTCATCGGCGTCGCCTTCATCGGACTGCTCCAGAACATCCTGAACATCAGGGGGATCTCCTCCTTCTGGCAGACCGTCGTCACCGGTCTGGTGATCGTCGCGGCCGTCGCCGCCGACACCTGGCAGCGCAGACGCAAGTCGCGCGCCTGAGACCCCCGTTCCCCCTGCTCGACACCGGACCGTCCTGACCGCCCCCACGGAGGACACCGCCGCGCCCGTCGCACACCGTCCCACCCGCGCGCCGCGCCCGGCACCACTGACCACTCCCCCGCACGACAAGGAAGTCCTGCCATGTCCCGTCGCACCACTGCGTTCAGAGGTCTCCTCGCGCTCGCCACCGCCACCGCCGCCCTCTCCGTCTCGGCGTGCGGCGCCGTCCAGCCCGCCGACGGCGGCGGCACCGACGACGGCTCGTTCGCGCTCGCCCCGTACATCCAGGAGCGCGTCGACGACGGCAAGCCGATGCGCGTCAAGCTGAGCTACCACGACCCCTCCCTCGCCTTCGCGACACCGATCACCGCGGGCATGAAGAAGGCCGCCGCCGAGTTCGGCGCCGAGACCGCCCTCATCGGCCCCACCGGCGGGGACGCGGCCCAACAGGTCTCCGAGATCCAGACCCTGATCCAGCAGAAGGCCCTCGACGGGCTCGCCGTCTCCTCCGCCTCCAGCGACGCCCTCAAGCCGGTGATCTCCCAGGCGTACCGGGCGGGCGTCCCCGTGATCTCGTTCAACACCGACAACCCCGACTCCCAGCAGATGGGCTTCGTCGGACAGGACCTCAAGGGCTCCGGAAAGGCGCAGGCCGAACGGCTGGTCAAGGACCTGGGCGGGAAGGGCTCGGCGAAGGGCGGCACGGTGGTCGTCTTCTCCGTGGACACGGGGGCGGGCTGGTCGCACGACCGGTTCGGCGGCTTCGAGGACGGCCTCGCGGGCAGCGGTCTGAAGGTCGTCGGCCCGGTCAACGTCGGCAACGAACCCAGCGCCGCGTACAACACCGTCGAGTCGACGATGTCCGGGCAGCAGGACGTGGTCGCCGTCGCCGGGCTCGACTGCTGCTCCACCACGGCCGCCGCCAAGTGGGTGGCGGGCTCCGGCGACCGGGACGACATCGTGGTGGGCGGGTTCGACCTGCTGCCGCAGACCGCGGAGTACCTCACCAAGGGCGTCGTCGACTTCACCATCAGCCAGAACCCGACCGAACAGGGCTACCAGGCCGTGAAGGTGCTCAACGACTTCCTCACCGAGGGCACCGAGGTGAAGGGCGTGAACACCGGCGCGCAGTTCGTCACGCGGGACAACCTCGCCTCCGCCACGGTGGAGAAGTGATGGCCGCCGCCCAGGGCTTGCCCGCGGCCCCCTTCGCCGTCAGCGTGCGCGGACTGTCCCGCAGCTTCGGCCCGGTGCGGGCTCTGTCCGATGTGTCGTTCGACGTGCGACCCGGCGAGACCACCGCACTGCTCGGCGAGAACGGTGCCGGCAAGTCGACGCTCCTCAAGATCCTCGCCGGGCTGCAACCGCCCAGCGACGGCACCGTCACCGTCTTCGGCGAGCGGGTCACCACGTACTCCCCCAGCGCCCTGCTCGACCGGTACGGCGTGGCGATCGTCCCGCAGGAACTCTCCTTGCTGCCCGACCGCAGCGTGGCCGAGAACGTGCTGAGCGGAGTGGAACCCGGCAACCGCTGGTTCCCCTCCCGGCGGCGCATGGTCGAGCGCACCCGGGAGCTGCTGGCCGAACTCGATCTCGCCCTCGACCCCTGCGCACCCGTGCGGACGCTGGACCTCGCCACCCAACAACTGGTCGTGGTCGCCCGGTCCATCGCCCGGGGCTGCCGCGTGCTGATCCTGGACGAGCCGACGGCGATGCTCACCCCCGCCGAGGCCGAGCGGCTGTTCGCCCTGATGGACCGGCTCAAGGCGGCGGGGACGACGCTGCTGTACGTGTCCCACCGGATGCCGGAGGTCTTCCGACTCGCCGACCGGATCGAGGTCCTGCGCGACGGCAGCCACGTCGCCTCCTGGCGCGGCACCGACACCACGCCGGACCAGGCGGTGGCCGCGATGGTCGGCCGTGAACTCGGCGGCTTCGACCGGCGCGCCACCCAGCGCATCGACCCCGCGACGGCGCCCGCCCTGCGGGTGCGGGAGCTGAGCGGCCGACGGCACCGGGACGTCTCGTTCGACCTGCGGCCCGGGGAGATCCTCGGGATCGCGGGCCTGCCCGACTCCGGCCGGGTGGAACTGCTGCACAACGTCTTCGGCGGTGACCGGGGCACCGGGGGCACCGTCGAACTGCTCGGCCGGCCCTACGCACGGCGCGACCCGATCGCCAGCGTCGAGCGCCGGTTGGCCTTCGTGCCGGGCGAACGACGGGCCCAGGGCCTGCTGAGCACGATGAGCGTGGGCGAGAACGTCGGCGTACTGACCGCGAAGGCGTTCAGCCGCTTCGGGTTGATCCGCCGGGGGGCCTTCGACCGGCGCGCCGCCGAGCAGGCCGAACGGCTCCGGGTGAAGACCGCGACCCTGGAGCAGCCCATCACCAGCCTGTCGGGCGGCAACCAGCAGAAGGCCGTCCTCGGTCGTTGGCTGGCGATCGACCCGGGCGTACTGATCCTCGACGAGCCGACCCGGGGCGTGGACGTCGGCGCCAAGGCCGAGATCTACGAGCAGTTGTTCGCCCTCGCCGACCGGGGGCTCGCCATCCTCTGTTCCTCCTCCGACCTGCCCGAACTGCTCACCCTCACCGACCGGATCGCGGTGATGAGCGAGGGCCGCCTCGTCGAGGTGGTCGACGCCGCGTCGGCCACGGAGGAGTCCCTCATGACCCTGGCGACGGGCGCCGCGGTCGCGCCGGCCCGCTGACGCACCCCCGTCGCGCCCACCCACCCGAAAGGAACCCTCCGATGAAGCGCACCGGCATCCTCCACGCCGAACTGAGCGGGGCGCTCGCCACGCTCGGCCACACCGACCTGTTGTTGGTCGTCGACGCCGGGTTCCCCGTCCCGCGCGACGCCCACCGGATCGATCTGGCGCTCGCCGAGAACGTCCCCGACCTGCGTACCGTCCTCGCTCTGATCGCCGACGAACTGGTGGTGGAGGGCGTGGTCCGGGCCGAGAACGTCCCCAGCCACCATCCGCGGCTCGACTCCTGGCTGCACGAGCGCTTCACCGGCGCCGAGTTCACCACCCGCCCGCACGCCGAGGTACTGGGCCGGTTGGCCCACGAGGCGAAGGTCGTCGTCCGGACCGGGGCCTTCGAGCCCTGGGGCAACATCGGCCTGTACTGCGGTGTCGACGCGCCCCGGTGGTTCGGCGGGGAGGGCGTCGTGGTGCCCGAGGAGTACGCGTCCCGGATCTGACCCTCCCGCCCCCGGGCGGGCGCGATCCGCCCGCCCCGGACCCCGGCGGACCCCCGCCACCGACCCCTCACTGTTGTCCGTCCACCGCGACAAGGAGACACCCCGTGTCCGACACCCTCACCAGCCCCGCAGAACTGAACCTCACCCCGGCGGAGTTGGCGCCCTACATCCAACACACCAAGATCGAGTCGAGCGCCACCCGGGACGACATGGTCGCCCACGCCCGGGAAGCGGCCCGGTACGGCTTCAACGCGGCGATGGTCCCCGCCTCCTGGGTGTCCGTCGTCGCCGCCGAGCTGCGCGGCACCGGAATCGGCATCGCGTCGGCCCTCGACTTCCCGACGGTCGGCGTCATGACCAGCGCGGGCAAGGCGGCCGAGGCCGCCGAGATCGCCCGGCTCGGCGCGACCCAGCTCGACATGGGCGTACAGATCGGCTGGCTCAAGAGCGGGATGTACGACGAGTTCCGTGAGGACATCGCGGGCGTCGTCCGCGCCTCGGGACTGCCCGTCAAGGTCATGCTCGAACTGCCGCTGCTCACCGAACAGGAGCGGGAGACCGCCGTCGAACTGGCCATGGAAGCCGGCGTATCATACCTGAAGAACGCCAGCAGCGGTCAGCTCGAAACCGCGAACCCGACGAGTGTTCGCTACCTTGTCGACCGGGCCCGCGACGGCGTCCAGGTGAAGGCGTCCGGTTCCATCAAGCACGCGCAGCAAGCACGGGAGCTGTTGCACGCCGGTGCGGTGCTCCTCGGCACCAGCGCCGGGGTGGAGATCGTCACCGACACCGCCGACGAGTCGACCACCAGCTACTGACCCCGCTGCCGTGGGCCGGGCGGCCGGCGGCCCCCCGGGCCCGCCGGGCGGATAAAAAAAAAAACCAACCCACCCACA
>NZ_JBHWIQ010000037.1:6018-61286 GCF_042732055.1 Streptomyces sp. NPDC059816 | reverse complement strand
TGGACCGGCGCATGCCCCACCTGCCACCGAGACCTACCGCCCCCGGCTCAAACAGACGACCACCCGCCGGGCGCAACCTAACGAAGTACTACTAGTCTGAGGGCATGGAAGCTGAACAGACCGATGCGTGCCCACGCTGTGCTGGCCCTCTTCGCGCTTTCCCGGAAGACTCCGGGAGCCGGTCCCGGATCGTGGTGGAGCGCGACATCAGTGTCTGTGGGCCATGCGGGCAGGACGAGGCCGTACGCGAACGTCTCGGGTTGGCGCCGGTACCGCCCGGAGAGTGGCCGTGGCGCGAGCCTTTGCTGACGTGGAGTGACCTGGCTCGCCCTGCATGAAAGCGGTGAGTGACCGGCAGCCGGGGTGCCGTGCGGACGTTGTGGAGCGGGATACTCTTCCTCCCAACGTATCCGTCATACGTGCCGCGGCGGGCCCATCACCTGCCGGTGGTGAACCGAGCCGCCGCTCGGGAGACGGGGAGATCATCGGCGCAGTCTGTATGTTCCGTACGCCCTGGCGTCGGTCGTGATGGGGCGGCCTCGCTGGGCTGTACAGGAGCTGATCATGACCCCGCCCAGGTCCCGAACGTCCAACCTGACCCACCAGCAGCGCATCGCGCGCGAGTTGAGGAAGCTCGCCCCTCAGATCGGTCGCCAGGAGGCCCTGCGGCGAGTCACGCAGGCTCATGAGTTGGGGCTGCTCCCGGCCGTTCTGGATCGGGCCGGCATCCAGGAGGCAGCTCAGGCCCTGGCCTACGGCCTCCCCCCTGTCGAACCTGCGGGCCGGACGGCGAGTCCAGTTGGCCTCGCGGAACGGCCCCTCACGCCTCTCAGTACCGCGCATCTTTTCGCGGAGCGCTACCGCACTCGGTTTCGTCATGCGACGGGGCTGGGATGGCTGTCCTTCACCGGACACCGGTGGGAGATCCTGGCCGATGACAAGCTGCCCCGGCTCGCGGCCGCCGAGTTCCTCGAGGAGCTGACCCGGCAGGTTGTGGACGATTCACCCGATGAGCAGTGGTGGGACGGTTCAGCGACCGCGTGGCGAGAGCTGCTGGCCCTGGCTGCTGCGACAGTAGGGATCACGGTCGATCCTCTCGCGCTCGACTCGGACCCCTTTGTGCTGTGCACCCCAGACGGTCTGGTCGATCTGGCATCTGGGAGCCGACGCCCGGCGGATCCGCGCCGGGACTTCGCCACCCGATGCACCAGCGTCGTCCCCGACGGTCGGCCGACTCCGCTCTGGGACCGCTTCCTCCTCGACGTCCTCGGCGACGGCCTGGACGGTGAGCAGACTCGGGATTACCTGCAGATTCTGCTGGGCTACTCCCTCACCGGCGACGTCAGCGGCCGGGTGCTTCCTCTCCTGACGGGCCCCGGCCAGGGTAAGTCGACCTTGCTGGGCATCGTGGCCGAGGTCATGGGGTCCTATGCCGCACATGGTCCCGGGCGGTCGCTCGACGACTCCGGGGCAGCATATCTGGCCGGCCTGCGGGGTGCTCGCCTGATCAGTGTCGAGGAACCGCCGTCTCGGTTGCCCATGTTGCCGGACGGCATTCATGTGGTGCGGCGCCCGGGGCTGGCTGCGTCCTTCCAGATCCGCCTCGATCATCATGTCTGTCTCATCGCACGTGACATCGGCTTGCAGACTGCGAGCATGCAGGCTCGGCTCCGGCCCATCCTCTTCACGCAATCCCCTCGCCAGCTCGACCCGGGGCTGGGTCGCCGTGTGGTCCACGAGGAGGGGCCGGGCGTTCTCCAGTGGATGCTGGCCGGGGCCCGCCGGTACATCGAGCGTCACCAGGCCGGCGGCCCCGCTCCTCTCGCGGCGCTGCCCGCTCCTGCGCCCTCATATCTCGCCGACCCGATCGGCCAGTTCCTGGAGGAGCGCTGTGTGAAGGACACCGCCGGCCGGACAGGCCAGCCCCAACTCCGCGCCGCGTATGCCGGCTGGTGTGAGCAGAACGGCCTGCGGCCCGTGCCTTCCCGCGTGATGACCCAGCAGGTCCTGGAGGTGCTGGAAGTAGGCGCCTTGGTCAAGAGCAACGGGATCCGGCACTTCCCCGGTGTGACGCTGCGCGAGTAGAACGGCCGTGATCGAATGCGCTGCCGCCCCGCGCCCGCCTAGGTCCGGTGGTTCTCAGCGGGCGGGAGTCAGCCGGTCGGCTGGCGCGACGCCGTCCCAGAATCCCGCGCGCAGGTGGACTCGGTGTTCTTCGCTGATTTCCTCGTTGCCGATCATGCCGAAGCGGGCGGCGTAGCGCAGGAGTTCGCCGTCGAGGGAGCGGGGGATGCGGGGGTTGGCCTCGGCGAGCCTGTCGATGAGCTCTGCGGCCTGGTCGTGCGGCAGTCGCTGGGTCCAGCGAGTGGCGAAAATGCGGCCGACTTCTCTGGGCTCGCCGGTGACCTGGGTCATGTCGTACTCGCGGTCCGCCCATTCCTGTTCGGAGGTGGTGAGATCGCTCAGGAGCGGAAGCCCGACGTCGGGGTCGACCCAGCCGGTGTCCGAGGACCAGCGCAAGGCGGCGGCCGGGGGCGGTGCCGGGCGGTGGGCCAGCGCCATCGGGGTGGGGATCCGGGGCGCAGCCGGGAGAGAGTCGGGCTCGCCGTCCGGCCCGGCGTATTCGCGCGAGGGTTGGGCTGGACTGTTGGTCTCCTGTCGGGCCGCGGGTGAACCGGCGGCCTTGATGGCCTGTGTCAGCCAGGCGCGATCCAGCAGATGCCGCTCGTCGGCCTCCGCCACCAGGTCTTCGGACTGGTTGTACTCGCCGTCGGCGGCTTGGACGGCCCACAGGTGGATGGCCACACCGTGATCCTTGGCCGCCATCACCCCGGGCAGGAGGTCTCCGTCGCCGGTGATCAGGATGATGTCGCTGCAGGCGTGGTTGCGGGCGAGCTCGGTCAGCTGGGCGTGCATGGCCGCGTCCACGCCTTTCTGCTGGAACCGTCCTTCGACCTGGGTGAGTAGGCCCAGGCGCACCGTGACCCGGGGCATCACCCGCAGGCGACGGTGCTCGGGCTGGGGCACTCGTTCGGGGGCCCCGTCGAACCAGTAGATACGCAGGAGCGGCTGCCCGGTATCGGCCTCGGCGCGCTGGCGTATCTGTTCGATCAGCCGCCCGTGGTCGACGGACAGCCGCGACCGTGCCGCGTCACCCGTCAACAGGGTCGCGGCCGCGCCCAGGAGATATCCGGCGTCCACCAGGACGATGCAGCGGTCCACGTTCCCCCCTCGACCGTGAGCAGTGCCTACTCAGCCGGTAGTCCATCACATGCCGCTCTCGCGGACTCGCCGTTTACGGGGCTCCGGGCGGCGCTCCTAGGCCGCTGGGCTGCCCGCTTCGGGTTCTGTGGGCAGGCGGATACCCCAAGCCGCCCGTGTCGCGGCGGTGAGGGCCGGCGGCAGGGGGTCGGGCTGGGGCGGATCCGGAATCTCCTCCAGGCGGCAGACGTGCCACCGCCATCCGTCGCTCGCGCTGTGCCGGGGGGTCACGACCCGGTCGTATCCGTCGCCGCTTGCATGGCGGGCCGCCTGCACTGCCTTGGCCAGGGCGATCAGGAACTGCGGCGGGAGGTCCTCGGGCCGTGAGGGGGGCGTGCGCGGGTTCCAGACGGTATCGGTCCCGTTGACGAGCACGGCTGCGGCGTCCAGCTGGAAGATCTCATTGGCCTTGTCCGCGCGGAGTAGGCGCGCGGCGCTGTTCCCTTCCCTGTAGCCCTCGGTGTAGATCCAGACAGTGCCGTGTGTCACGGGCTCTCCTCTGAACAGGTGCTGGGACTGTGTGGGCGGGATAACCGACATGTCCCTGCTCCACCCTCACTCCCCTATGGCTGCTGGCGCGTCCTCGTGCGCCTGGCATAGGGATCTCACGATCGCGAAGGAACAGAAGGCGGAGGCCACGCGGCCCATGGGGCGGGCAGGTACCTTCGTCTCTCCCGTCTGGTGGGTGGGGCAGGGAGGCGCGGCGCCCGCCCGGTGGTCGGCTTGGTTCGTGTTGCCAGCAGATGTGTCCCTCTGTGTCCCTGCCTGCCCTCCACCGGCTGGAGCGTCAGTACCTGACGCTGTCGGGGATCTTGGTTTCCAAGGTTGTCGATCATGAGGGCGATGCCGGGCGAGCGATCCATTTCCGCTGTTCAGAGAGCCGGCGAACACGTCGGCGAACGATGGAGAACGTGGCTGTGGTCTGGTGACCGTTGGGCGAACGCATCGTTCGTGCTCTCTGGTGTTGGAGTTGCTGTCGTGACTTGTGCGTTGAGGACGTTCACCCGTTCGTGGTAGCCGCTCGGGGAACCGCAGCCTTCGTGATCCGGGCGGATGGGATGGTTGGCGCCCGCGATTTCTGAGGTCCGAGATGTGTGTCCGCTCCCGTACCGGCTGTGTGGTTCCCGAGCTGACGGCGCGAGTGGCGCGGGCGTGCAACCCGCAGGGCCCCACGGCCATGGCCATCCCGCGACCACCTCAACGGTCCGTGGAGCGATGAGGATTTCGAGGAGTGGCACCCGCGGGGTGGCAGGCCCGGTCTGCCACCTGCCCAGTTGGCGATGGTGTCGGTCTGCAGTCCTGCTGGAGCTGTCCGACCAGCAGGCCCGCCGAGTCCGTGCGGAACCGCATCGACTTCAAGTACGCCCTGCTATGGAGCTGGAAGACCCCGACTTCCACCACGAGCGCCTGACCGAGGAAGACCGGGCCGACAAGCTGCTCGATCTCGCGCTGGAGAAGATCCGGGCCGTCGGCCTGGTCCGCGAGCGGGGCCGACAGCGCACGGACTCCACCCACGGCCTCGCCGCGGTCCGGACCTGACCCGATTGGAGCTGGTCACCGAGGCCATGCGTGCCGCCCTGGTGGAACTCGCCCGCAGGGCGCCGCTGGCCGGCCCCGGAACCCAACCGCGCTCCAGGGCTTCCTCGACTGGCAGCACATCCCGCGGCCCAGGTCCTGGCGCGCCGCCACCCACCCCGCAGGCTGACATGAAGGCGGTAGTTGCCACCTTCACCTGCTCCCACCGCCTCGCCAGCTCCTACCGCATGCCCTCGCGCAGCGTCCACCGTCGCTCGCCCGCAGAGCCGGTCGGGTTGAGCATGTCCAGTCGCTCACGCAGCATCTGGACGCGCTCCTCGGCATCCGCACTGTGAATCCCGAAGGTGAGACCGGACGACGTCCTGAAGTGCCGCCCCTGACGCCCGGTTCCCACAACCTGCCGGAACACAGTGATCACCTGCTCATACAGGTCCGCGCTGGGCTGATCTTCGACTGTGACCCCATCGACCGTCAGGAAGTGCCAACCCTCGGCAACCGACTCGGCCTCAGCGATCAGAGCGCCATCCTGCAAACGGCGGGCCGCCCGCCGAGCCTCCTCCGGGGTCATGGCCCCATCCTTCCACGGAGTCGCCCACGAGACTGGAGATCGAGAAACAACCCCGGATACCAAGATCCCCGACAGCGCCAGGCACTCAGAGCGCGGGGCTCTGCCCGTCGGGCGCGGGGGCGCCGGTGAATCCCTGGACCAGCTCAGCCATCGGCACCTCGACGGCTCCGGCCGGGGCGGTGGTGGGTTCAGCCTTGGCCACCCGCAGCACGAGGGCGAGCTTGGTGACCTTCGCGTTCTGCGTGAACTTGGCGAGATCCAGGGATACCTCGCTCAGCTTGCCGTTCTTCAGAGCGAAGTCGGCGGTCACCTTCTGGTCCGGCACCTTCTTGAGGTCGTCGTCGCTGGGCAGCGCGGCGCCCGGCGGGAGGCCCTTCGTGAACGGGCGGACCTCCTTGAGGAGTTCGCTGAGCAGCGTCCGCACGGAGGCCGTGGCGGTGATGTGGTCAACGCCGTCCTTCTCGCCCACGTTCTTCAGCTCGACCTGGCGGGTGATGACGCCTCGCAGCGCCTTGCTGAGCTTGCTCTGGGTGTCGGCGTCCGGCGTGGTCTGCGACGTCTGGGGGCCGGTGACGCTGCTCTTGAGGTCCTTCGCGGGGACCTTGATCCATTTGCCGTTGAGGAGGTGCTTGAACGCGGTCGCGCTCTCGGGCAGGTCCTCGGCGGCCGGAAGCGGGCTGCCGGTCTGCGCGGCCATCGCGCTCGCGCTCGCGCTCGCGTTGGCGTTGGCGTTGGCGTTGGCGTTGGCGTTGGCGTTGGCGTGCAGGTAGGCGTAGTCGCCGACGATCCGGTACTCGATCAGGTCGGCGTCCGTGCTGCTGACCTTCACCGTCATCCCGGTGATGTCCTTCTCACCGGACTCGTCCAGGGGCTTCTTGGACTGCACGGAGAGGGAGATCCTGGCGTCGGCGAGGAGCTTGGCGACCTGGTCGGGCATCTCGTCGCCGGGCGCGGCTCCCTTGTCCAGAGACTTGAGGGTCGTGGCGTCGGCGTCCAGGTCCAGCTCGAAGGAAGCCGAGTGCTCCTTGCCGAGCTTGTCGAAGGCCCGGTCGAGTTTCTGGCCGGCGGACAGGTTTTCCGCCGTGCCGCATGCGACGGCACCCGTCAGGACCGCGGTGGCGACGGCGGTGGCGGTCAGGGTCTTGCGTATGGCGGAAATGACGGTCTCCTCGTGGCTGGGCCCGGCGCCGGTCATAGACAGGGGGCCTTCCGGCCAAGTCCACGTTGCACGGTGCCGCGCGGCCGCAGCCAGCGAGTTCGAGCGTCGAGGCGTGATCTTCCCACCAGGCGGGCAGCCAGATGGGCGGCGTTCCCGCCTAATGGGAGCTACAGAGTCGGGGAATGCTTGATTCCGTAGCCGCCATCAGGTGAGCACTATTGCCGCCGGAGCCTTCGAGTTCTGCTGTCAGATCGTGCCCCTGCTGGTGGCCGGGAGGCCAGACCGCTGATGGGGTGGCGTGTCCGCCCCATGGGGCGTGAGCACTGGATCCATTAGGCCGCGTGCCGTGCCTTCCGCAGGCTGCACCGCTGTGCCGGGTACGGAGCTGGGGAGGGTCTGTTGCTGTTGATCGGTGATGACTGGGCCGAGGATCACGTGCGCCACGAGGCGCTTGAAGTCGAGCGGAGGTGAAAGACCTTCGACTCCTGGCCGTCGCAGCGGCTGGGTGAAGCTGAGGGCAGCCTGATCCGGGAGACGCCGGGGAGGGTGGGAGCAGCCCTGACAACGCCGGGACGTGCCAGTACTGCCAGATGGTGCGGGTCCGGCAAGCGAGACGGGAAGGTGTACGAGAGGAACCGGTGTCTGACGCCCCTTAACGGCCCACCAGCTCCAACCTGGCGGATATGGGCTGGTCGCGGCGCGCACCCGCTGCCCTCGGGCGGTGGGGAACTCCTGGGTCGGCATGTGATTACCGGCCGGGAGGCCACGGTGAATGTCTGCGGCGTAACCGTGGCGATGCCGCAGGGGTAGAACTGGGCACCTCACCCGTCGATCGACTCTCAAGTGAACGTGGGAACCGTCCGGTGTCGTCCTGACCCCGTGCAGCCAGCGCGGTGCAGGGACAGGCGCGTCGTCTGCTGTTGGCGCCGGGCGGGGCGGAGGCTCCGTAGTAGTCCGAGGCCGGGGTGCGACACGAAAGTCGCACGAGTTGAGTGAGCTTCATCGAAGGAGGTCGGCTGATGCCGAAGGTGTAGTTACGGATCAGTGTTCGAGGATCTGTCCCCGGGCCTGACGTGCGTCGCTGGTAACGGCGGGGTGCGAAGCTCAGGTCTCCAGGCCCAAGGGCCCCCGTTCCATCCGGGAGCTACAGGTCACGGGGAAGGCCGACAGGGTGAACAACCGTGAACCCCTGATGATGCCTCGTCATCGGAAGCCTCGCAGATGGGTTGCAGCAGCGAGGTCAAGGACTGGTCGCTGGAAAGCGGCAGGCGCCGACCGGAAGACTCGAAGCCGGTCGGGAGAACACCGCCGTCCTCGGGGTATAGGGGGCACCCGACCCGGCCGCACCTCACTCGTGCGGAACGTGAAAACCCCGTTGGAGTCCGGGGCGCGAAGGCGTCCGCGGCAAGCCGACCGCAAGGAAGGCCCGATCCTCCAGCGGGAGCAGGATGGCCCAAAAAGCCAATGCCGACCGCCGAAAGGCAACGGGAAACCGAGGCATCCAGGCCGGCTCCTCCGCCGGTCGCCTCGCATAACCGGTCGGATACGGGCCGATGCCCGGACCCGAAAGGGTGCTGACGTGGGCCAGGTGAGCCTGTGCAGAGACGAAGAGGAAGACACTGGAACCGATGGACAAGTTGGACGCCATGACCAACACGCGGGCGCACGCCCGTGCGGAGGTGATGGCGAACGGACCGGAGGACAACGTCCCCGGCTGGCACGAGATCGACTGGCGTGTCGTCGAGGACGAAGTACGGCGTCTGAGGCAGAGGATCTTCACGGCATCGCAGGCAGGCGACCTCAAACGGGTTCGCAACCTGCAGAAACTGATGCTCCGTTCCCGGGCCAACACGCTGTTGAGCGTGCGGCGCGTGACGGAGGTCAATGCTGGTCGCAAGACCCCGGGAGTGGACGGGCGAACAGCGCTACTGCGGCGGCGGATGGTGGCCACACGACGGAGAAGTCGTCCTGTTCAACCCCGGGTCGGTAGCCACGACGCGCTACCGGCCTCGCGGGACGACCATCCCATCTCCGTGGCCCAGCCCAAGCTGAGGAACACGACCGCCCAACGGGGCTTGTGGAGAGCCGGATGCGGGGCCAACTCGCACGTCCGGTTCGGGAGGGCGGCATGGAGAAACGGGACGGGAGTAATCCCGGAACCGCGCTCCATGCCGACCCCACCACGATGTCGAGGTCCAGGACGAGAGCGGCCGGAAGCTGGCCACCGCGAACCTGCCCGAAGGAGTGGCGGGCATCGCGAAACTGCACGAACTCGTTGCCCGCCACGGCGGCGAGGGCTTGGACCCGGGGAAGGTGGTGGTCGGGATCGAGACCGACCGCGGCTCGTGGGTGCAGGCCCTGATCGCCTCCGGCTACCAGGTGTTCGCAATCAACCCCCGGCAGGTCAACCGCTTCAAGGAGCGGTATGGCACCTCCGGGGCCAAGAGCGACGCGCACGCACTGGCTGACATGGTCCGTATCGACCGCGCCCAGCTGCGGCCGGTGGCCGGGGACAGTGAGCGGGCCCAGGCCGTCAAGGTTGTCGCCCGCGCCCACCAGAGCTTGATCTGGGAACGCACCCGCACCTTCCAGCGGCTGCGGTCCACACTGCGCGAGTACTTCCCCGGAGCTTTGAACGCCTACTCGGATCTAGCCTTGACCAGCACGGACGCGCTGGAACTGCTGATCAAGGCACCCGCCCCGGCCGCGGCGGCGAAGCTGACCCACACCCAGATCACTGCCGTCCTGACCCGTCACCGCCGCCGCAACCGGGACGCGAAAGCGGCCACCATCCAGGGCGCGCTGCGTGAGCGGCAGCTTGGCCTTCCCGAGCCGGTCACCGCCGCCTACGCGGCTGCCGCCACCGCTCACGCCTATCTGATCATCGCGTTGAACGAGCAGATCGCCGTGATGGAAGAGCAGGTGAGGGCGCATTTTCTGGCGCACCCGGACGCTGAGATCTACCTCTCGATGCCCGGCATCGGTGAGATCGTCGGCGCTCGGGTGCTCGCCGAGTTCGGAGACGACCCCACCCGCTATACCTCCGCGAAGGCACGCAAGAACTATGCCGGCACCAGCCCCATCACCAGGGCCTCCGGCAAGAGCCACACCGTCCAGGCCCGTTACGTCCGCAACAACCGGCTCGCCAACGCCCTCCAGACCCAGGCATTCGCTGCCCTGCGCTCGCCCGGCGCCCGCCGCTACTACGACAAACAACGCGCACGCGAGGCCGGCTACAACCCCGCCCTCCGCCAGCTCGGCAACCGCCTTGTCGGCATCCTCCACGGCTGCCTCAAAAGCCGCACCCACTACGACGAAGCGACCGCCTGGTCACACCACGCCCACCCCCATGCCACTTGACACCAAACGACATGGGGTGTCTGACAGGCGCATCCGGTCCGCCCGTCCCAGCCCTGCTGAGAGGAAGGACGGTTCGAGGTGGCGGCTTCTTCCGTCGCTACCCGCCCTGTCGGACGGGCAGCCGGATCGGGTCAGGCCGAGCGCAGCGGGATGACGGTGCGTTCACCGGTGGCCTTCTCGCCCAGGCGGAAGATGGGGCTGTTGGAGATCCGGTCGACTTCTTCGAGCCAGCCCTCCTTGGCGAGTTGCCCTCGCACCCGGCTGAACAGGGTCGGTGTCATCCCTAGCTCACCGGCCAAGCTGGTGGCGGTCTGTTTGACGGCGCCGGTGAACTCCTTGGGCATGACGGCGTAGAGCTGCATGATGAGCCGCTGATTGGGCTTGAGGCCCTTGGTGCGCCGCAGGACTTCGCGCGCTACCGGGTCACCGTTGGTCGTCACTGGTCCCCCTTTACGAACCTGGGCCGCTGCAGTTCCCGAAGCCCTGGGATGTCCGGCGGGTTGTAGGCCCGGATCGCCTCGCGCTGCTCCACTGAGGTCAGCTGGCTCGCGAAGTACGGGCTGACCTTGTAGAACCGCTGGCGGCCGAACTCATCCGCAAAGAAGAGGAGCCGTCGGCTGACCAGCTTGCGGACTATGCGGCCCAGGGCGTCCGGAGAGGTCCCCGTCCGTTGGCCGATGTACGCGGTGGTCTTCATGACCGGCTCCCCCGGGCAGAGCGTGGCGCCGACGAACCACATGAAGATGCGGAATTCGCGGTCGGTCAGCCCTCCCTCCTCTTTGGGGACGGCTGCCAGCGCTTCCAGGCGTTCGTTGTCGATCGTGCTGTAGCCGCCGATGTAGCCGAAGCGCGTATGCGGTTCCCGGCCATGGGCACCGCTCTCCCCCGGTTGCTGCGCAGAGCGCGCCATACCTTCTCTCCGGTCTTCGGGCTACATGAACTATGAGTACATGCACACCCTAGCCCGGGTCAGGATCCCTGAACTCCCACGACATGTACTCATAGTTCATTCTTACCGTTCAGAGGAGCCGGATATCCAGACTCCAAGAGCGGGATAACACGGTCCCTGGAGCGGCATAACGCGGTTCCGGAAGCGGCATATCCGATCTTGGGAGCCGTATCGTCCAGCGAAAACAGCAGGTCAGGCCAGGTGAGGGCGTGTCCCTCTCTCCTTGCTGTACAGGAGCTGCAGAGCCAGGGGGCGCTGATCCGTCAATCCGTTCAGCATTTCCATCGCGCGCCCCGGCGCGTCGCGCGTGTCGACCCAGCCTCGCTGTCCCCGGCCTGTGATCCTCAGCCGGCGAACGCCAGCCCCCACGGCGCCGCAGCGGCGTGGGGGCGTCCGGAGGTACGGAGCCGGGCGGCCGGCCACGGCCGAACGGCGGCCCCCGTCCCGGTATCAGCCACGCTGCGATGTCTTTGTCCGTCACGGTCCGCGCCACCCGGGACGCAGCTCCGCTGGTGCTGTCCACGGCCCGCACGCGACCACGGCGCCGCACGCGAAGCCTACTCAGCCACCCCGCCCCGGCTCACGGGCGCCAGCCCCGGCAAGACGCGCGGGGACGGGTCAGCACAGGAGGTGGCGGCGGTAGGGGACGAGGTTGGGGTGGAGAGGCCTGTTGCAGACCTCGCACTGCGGCTTGGGCGGCTTGAGTGTCGGAGCTGTGGTTGCTGTGGACCGAGGACGGCGCTGCACGGACCGGCCGGGAAGGCGTGGTGCCTGACGGTCGGACCGGCCTTGGCGAGCGAAGCGCTCCAGCGCAGCGCGGCCTGCTTCGTTGGCACGCTGGCGAGCAAGTTCCCCGATCTTGCGGTCAGCCTCGCGTAGCTGCTCCTGGAGCGCCTGGGGCAACGAGGCGCCGCGCCGGTCAAGACCGAGGACTTGCAGTGGGAAGCTCGTCTTCTCCGTGGCATCCAGCGCGCAGGGCGGATGGTGCGGGGCGAAAAGCGCGAAGTCGGGGAAGCGCCACCACTGGTAGGGGCGTACGTGGGGCCGGGCGACCAGCGTGGTGACCTGAGGGGCGGAGGCGTCGAGGAACCACACGGGCAGCCCTTCGGCGAGAACCGCGTGCGGCACCGGGAGGCCGGGCCGCCAGAACCAAGCGTCGTGGATGTTCTGGGCGGCGTAGTCGTGATGCCGAGCCTGGAACTGACCGTCCGTGAGCAGTTCCTTCTGTACTTCCAGGGCTACGCGGCTGCCGTCGGTGAGAGTGACCAGCACATCGGCGCGACGTTCACGCCGGGGCGTCCACTGCTCGATCTGGACGGCCTCGACACCGGGCACGTCGTGGGCCCACCGTGCCAGTACGTGCTTGGAGTTCAGGTGCCACACGCTCTCGGGATGGTGTCCCGCGACCGGGGCCTGACCAGGGGGGTGTGCGAAGTGCGTGCGGACCTGCCCTCCCAGGCGGCCCCGGACCACGAGCGGGATCCGGGTGCCCTGAGGAGCGTCGATGCCGCGGAAGCAGTAGCAGCAAATGAGGGTGGAGTCGCCGTACGGATAGCCGCGGGTGCGCCAGTACTGCGCCGGCTGTTCGGAGACATGGACCTCGCGGCCGGTGTGCAGGTCGAAGCCGACCACCAGCAGATCCGTGTTGCCGTCCACCCGCCCTCCCCTGTGGGATGCACCTGACATCCCTGCCGAGCATGAAAGGCGCGGGCACGCCGCCGCCGGGGCCTCCCGTCCCACGGTCGAATATCTGCCGGCCTTCCTGCCCGGCGGGCCGTCCCGGCCTGCCACGCCCGAGCGGCGGGCAGCGTCCGGGCGGCCGCGCTCTCCCGTGGCAGCGTGCCAGCATGTCCGAGGATCTCCAGGCCCGCGAAGAGGAGCTCGTCCGGCTCCTGGCGGCCACCCGCCGTGCGGTGGCCGACGGAGCTGGGCAAAAAGAAGTCCAGGCACTGCGCGACGAGTCCGAGCGAGCCTTCAACCAGTGGAGGATCGAGACGTCCCTCGCACTGCACCGGACTGTCGAGCAACCCGCCCCTCTCACCGAGCGGGCCGTCGAGTCCGGCAGTCAGGCACCGCGCACCGTGCGAGAGAAGGTGCATGCAGCCCTGCTCGTTCTCGGTACACCGGCCAGCCCCACCCTTCTCTCCCAGGCCTACGGGGCGTTCCATGATGACGATCTGGCCGTGGGCAGCATGCGGTCGCTCCGCGAGGGCGAGCGCAATTCGCACCAGGTCTCGCAGCGGCCCTACTTCGTGTGTCCCGTGCTGACCAGCGACCTGCAGGCGGCGAAGGGGTACTACGCCTTGAGTACCTGGCCGTTGGAGCAGCGGATCATGACCCCCCACAGCGCACAGCTGTGGCAGCTGCAGGCAGTGGCGAACGTCGCGGCCACGGTGCAATCGGGCCTCGATTCAGGTCAGGGTGTCTCGCAGCCCGCGCTGCAGTTTCTCCACACGATGGCGGCCGCCGCCGGGCTGTACAGCGGCAGACCGGAGACGCTTGAGGCCCAGGCACACCGGCGCATGGCGCCCCTGCGTGCCGACCACCAGGCCTACAGCACCGAGGTGGCGGAGCGGGCGCAGGCGCTGCCCGAAGCGGGTCAGCTCTTCGGGAAGGGGGCGGTGCGTCTGAACCATGCCCAAACCGCGGCACTGTGGGGGCTTGCCCGCGAATCGGCTGAGCGTGTGAAGTCGATGGACGCCGACCGGCCGGCCCCGGCCGCCGCCGCAGCGTCTCCGGTGGCCGGACCGCTTATCCCGGAACAAGCATCCGTGCGGCACACCTCTGATCACTCCCCTCAGCAGGGACGATCGGGCGCTGTCACGCGATGACCGACGGCCTGCGAGGACGGCGTCCGCGCGTAGGGCGCCGGTCAGGCCGCAGCCACGGCCGGAAGACGCAGAGCCTGTCGGAGTTCACCCGCCAACTGGGCGGCTGCGGCAATGCCCGCACGTCCCGGGTTGTCCTGTACGGCCCGGATGAAGGCAGAGCCCACGATGGCCGCGTCTGCGAACTGCCGGAGACGGGCGGCTTGCTCGGGCCGTGAAACACCAATCCCGGCACCAACCGGCAGGCTGGTCAGTGTCCGTAGCCGGTGGACGAAGGACGGCAGCGACGCGCTCAAGGAGCCAGTTGTACCGGTAACTCCGGAAGTGGCCGGGGCGTAGAGCATGCCGCCTGCGCCCGCCGCGATGCGACGTAGCCGCTCGTCACTGGCCGTTGGCGCGACGACGAAGACCGTGTGCAGTCCGACCCGGCGTGCCTCGGCGAGCCAGGGGCCGGCCTCGTCGATGTTCAGATCGGGCAGGATCACTCCTGCTGCGCCGGCCGCGGCGAGTTCCTTCGCCGCACGCCGCAGGCCGTAGCGGTACAGGGGCTGGTAGTAGCCCATCACCAGCACGTGCGTGACGGGCGCGAGGGATCGGACGGTTTCCATGAGGTGGCGGACGGTGAACCCGGCGGCCAGCGCCTGGGCCCCGGCCTGCTGGATGATGGGACCGTCCATCATCGGATCGGTGTAAGGCCAACCCACCTCCACGACGTCTGATGCGAGGGCAAGTTGGTGCAGGAGGTCCAGGCTGGTGGCACGGTCGGGGTACCCGGCCGGAAGGTAGGCGGCCAGCAGCGGGCCGCGAGCGCGGAAGGCGGCGTCGAGCGCCAGTGCCGCGCGGCCGGGGGCGTGCGGCGGGTGGACGGGCATCAGGCGGCGGCCCGGTCGTCTGCCTCGCCGATGGTGGCGTGAACGGTGGAGAGCGCCCGGTCCAGGTATCTGCGGCACAGAGCCGGCGTGTCGGCGGTCACCACCAGGTGCGCCAGGCGTGCGGTGTCACCGTCGGCCGGGGCGGCGAGGCTGACTCCGGGCTGCTGCTCGAGCACGGCCCGATCGCACCAGATGCGGGAGGGCAGAGTGCGGTCCATGGTCAATGACCCCAGCTCTCCGGCGGCGTGGGGGTAGCGGAAGCCGATCGCGGCCGCGCGCAGATGGCCGGGGCGCAGGTCGGGCTCGAGCCCCATGGCCAGGTCGGCGGCGGCGGCCACCAGGTCGATGCCCGTGGCGAGACGGACCAGGTGCGGGATCAGGTCGTCGGCCAGGCATGGTGTGACGGTGGTGACCTTCGGCCCGGAGGTGGTCAGCCGTACCGTGACGTGGGAGACGCCGTGGGTGATGCCGAGCGCCTCAAGAGCCTCGACCGCGGTCGCTTCGGCTGTGTCGGTGACCGGGGAGCACAGCGCGGGCGCGACGAGCCGGTCGGTCACCTCGAAGGCCTCGCCCCGCTGGGTGTGAGTGATGGCGGCCACGACATGGCGGCCGGGGACGGAGACCACTTCGACGCCGACCTCGGGGCCGTGGTGGTACTCCTCGGCGAGCAGGCCCGCGCTCTGGGTGCCGTGGCGGGCGGCGGCCCGCGCGGTGAACGCGTAGGCGGCATCGAGCTGTGCGGGCCCGCCCACCCGGACCGCGCCCACGCGGCCACTGCCGCTGCCGCTGCCCGCGATGGCGGGCTTGAGGACGAGGGGGTAGCCGAGGTGCTCTGCGGCGATCCGGAGCTGGCCGATCTTGCCGACTGGGACCCATCGGGCCGAGGCCACTCCATGGGCGTCGAGCACGGCGTGGGCCGCCGCCTGGTGGCGGCTGGCGCGTACGGCCACCGGGTCCAGTCCTGCGGTTCCGAGCAGCTGGGCTATGGCCGCGGCGGGGGCGGTGGCAGCCGGGTTCCAGGTGAGCACTCCCCCGATGTCGTGGGCGACCGCCAGGCTACTGGCGGCGGCGTTCAGCGCGGCGGTGTCTCCAAGGTCGCTCACCTGGTGGTCGGTCAGGAAGGGCTGTTGCCAGGTGGGGGCGGTGTCGTCGATGAGGAGGATGCGGTAGCGGGCGGCCAGGGACTTGAGCGCGTCCTGCCGGTAGTGCCTCTCCCCGGTGCCGATCAGGAGCATGGCCGGGGCATCCTCGGGGGTGGCCTCGTGTGCGGTCATGTGCACTTCCTCGGGGTCAGGGGCGGCCGAAGGCGTCGAGCGCGGTGTTCAGTTCCCGCAGGCTGCTGATGACCCGGGGTGGGGGGTGGTGAGGTAGACGGCCGTGGTCAGCGGGACGGGGGTGAAGCCCATCCGGCGCTTGAACTGGTAGTGGCCGCGTCCGGTGTCCAGGACGCGGGCGCCGGTGGCGGCGGCGTGGTGGATGCTCTCGGCCAGCAGCCATCCCAGGGTGTGATCCCCTCGTCGGCCGTGCGCGACGGTCTCGGCCCACAGGTAGAGCGTGGTGCCGTGGCGGAATCCCAGGAAGGCGCCGGCGAGGGTGCCGTCGGCTTCCTCGGCCAGCAGGGCGAGGGCGCCGGGGATGCGGGGCAGGGCGGTGAGCATCGCCAGGCTGTACAGGGTGGGGCGGCTCTGCCTTCGGGTCTCGTCTTGGTGGAGGGCGTGGATGGCGGGCAGGACCGGTGGGAGCGCGGCACCGGTCACCGTGCGCAGGACCAGTCCGGCGTCGGTGCCGCGGCTGTGCTGCCGCTGGAGTTCGGCGCGGGCCTGGCTGGTGGGGATGCGGGCGGTGAACTCCGCGAGACCGGCGCCGATCGGGGTGCGGTGGGCGGAGAAGAGCCGTGCCTGGGCGTCGGGGGGCCGGATCCGTGTCCACTGCTCCAGCTCGACGGGTGCCAGGTTGGGCACCAGAAGGGCCTGGGCGTCGCATTCCTGAGCGAGTTGGCGGCCTCGGTCCACGGCCTCGGCCAGGACCAGGGCGGAGGCCCCAGGTAGTCCGCCGTACTGGCTGTAGAGGCTGGGCGCGTACACCACGGGGCCGGAGAACACGGGGGTGCGGCGGTGGGTGTCGCTCTCCAGGGCCTTCCACAGCGGGCTGCTGTCGGAGAGCTGGTAGGAGAGCCGGTGGGTGCGCTGGCCGTCAGAGAGCAGCAAGTGCCGGTGCGCCAGCACTGATTCAACCTGTGGGCTCTGCCAGGCCGCTGCCCACTGTCGGCTGTGGAAGGGGGTGACGGCGGGCCGGTCCTCGGGCAACGAGGCGATGCTGCGATGCCAACGGGCGCGGACGGGGGAGGACGGCGAAGCGACGGTCATCAGAGCTCTCTCGGGCGATGGGGCGTGGGGCGGGGGGGGGCGGGGGGGGGGCCCCGCCCCCCCCCCCCCCCCCGCCAGTGCGCTCGCGTCAGGTCGGGGCGCGCAGCCAGTCTGTGGAGCGGGCCCGGGCCGGGGCGAGGCATCTGGCCGAGGGGGCCTCTCTGCTCCCGCCTGGCGGTGGACTTGTTGGCCTTGGTCCCGTCAGGCGGGAGGCACGGGAACGCTCGGCACCCTCATCCGGCTCCGCCCAGCGGCGGCGGGCTCGCGGGGGCTTACGAAACCCCGGCTCTCACCAAGCGGTGGTCCTCCAGGTGGGCGCGAAGTTGCCGACCGCTCTGCCAGGCGAACTGCCGTGCGGCTCCTTCCAATCGATCATGGTGCGGGGAGCGAGTCATCTGTTCTCCGTGCTGGCGGTAGTGGTACGTCACCACCGGCAGCAGTGCGCCGGCGCTGAGCGCGGTCAGCGCGCAGACGTAGATGAAGTCCTCGCCCTGCGGCAGACCGCCGTGTCCGCAGGCGGCCTGCACGAGCTCACGGCGGGCGATCATCTGGGTCTGCCCGAGCGGGATGGTGTCCTGAGGGGTCGGCCAGTACGTCCACACCGCGCCGGCTTCGTGGATGCCGGGCGGTGTGGGGCATCGCCAAACACGGGTCGAACCGTCGGGGAAAAGGTCAGCCGACCAACCTGCCACCCAGCCCAGGTCGTGTTCGAGGGCGTAGTCGTGGCGCAGCGCGAAGGCCTCTGCGGTGAAGGCGTCGTCATCGTCGGCGTATTGGACCCAGTCGCCTTCGGCCAGGTTGAGCGCGAGATTTCTGGCGCCGGCGGCACCGACCTTGGGCAGTTCCAGGATCTTCACCCGCCGGTCCGTGGCCAGCGAGCGGGGCACTTGGTCTGGATCTGCTCCGTCGAGCGCCAGGACGAGCTCCCACTCGACCGTCTGGGCGGCGAGGCTCGCGTGGAAGAGCTCCAAGTAGGGCAGCCGGTTGGGCAGCAGGCGGGTGGGGGTGATGACGCTGATCTGTGGGGTGCGGGACACGGCGGGGTCAGCTCCAGGTCAGAGGGCGGGATGGGGTGAGGACGACGGTCTTCAGGGGCGGTCGGGGCGCGCCGGGGCGGGTGGACCAGTCGCCGATGAGGGCCGGGGGCCGCAGCGCGATCACCCGCAGGTTGGCGGGGAGTTGGTCGGCGAAGGCGGCGAGCTGCTCCTCAGTGATGTCCGGCGGCCAGCCTGGTGCGGTGCCATGTCCTCGTCGGCGGCTGGGCCGCACCAGCGCAGCGAGAGCGTCTCGCCCGCCCCGCGGGTGCGGCGCGGCAGCCCGGGGCCGGGGGTGTGCCAGCCGCCGGGGGCGAGCACGAGGACCGGGAAGATCGCGCCGAGCCCGTAGTGGGCGGCCTGGACCGGCCTATACAGGAGTGGCATGGGGAGCTGGTTCTTTCGGGTCGGGGGCCGAGGGGGTGCGGCCGGGTGTGGCCAGGTCGAATCGGGTGATCGCGAAGCGGAAGAGGGAGTAGTAGATGACGGCGTAGACGGCGCCCACGACCAGCAGCAGGACGGGCCGGGTGGAGATGGACCAGTTGAAGCCGAGGTCGAGCAGACCAGCGGAGAACAGGAATCCGGCGTGCACGCCAAGGAAGTTGGTGATGGCCAGGCTCAGGCCGGTCAGGATCGCGTGGGCGAGGTAGAGCCGCACTGCGGTGAACGCGAAGCTCAGCTCCAACGGTTCGGTGATCCCGAAGGCTGCCGACAGCAGCGCGCCGGACAGCAGCAGCGAGGCGGTCGCTTTGCGGTCACGGGGAGTCGAGTGCCACATCGCCAGTGCGGCGGCGGGCAGCCCGAAGATCGCTACGGGGAAGAAGCCCGACATGAACAGGCCCGCCTGTGGGTCGTGGGCCGTGAAGAAGCACGGGATGTCGCCGGTGACCCCTCCCTGGCACCGGCCGGCGACGTACCAGACCAGGGTGTTGGGGATGTGGTGCAGGCCCAGCGGCAGAAGTGCCCGGTTGACGAACCCGAACAGGCCCCCGCCCAGCACGCTGTTGGCGGATATCGCCTCGGCGAATCCGGTCAGGCCGCGGTCCACCCAGGGGTAGACGAGGCCGAGCAGAGCCCCGCCGGTCAGGGCCGCGGCGAGGATGACTGCGTACCCGGCGAAGGCGGGCAGGCGGCGTCGGTCGACCGCCCACCTCCACACGGCAACGGCCAGCAGTCCGGCGAGGATGCCGGTCAGTGCGCCGTAGGGCCAGCGGGCGGGGGCCATGCTCGCTGTGGCCGGGCCGTCCAGCGGATGCCACACCAGTACGGTGCGCGCGATCACCAGGTAGCTGATGATGGCGGCGAGGACCGGGCCCGCGGCTTCGGAGGCGGACCGGCCGCGGGCGGCGCCCAGTGCGATGCCGGCGGCGAACAGCAACGGCAAGAAATCCATGATCGCGCCGCCCGCCGCCGAGAGCATGGCCGCCACCCGGTGCCAGGAGTCGAAACGGCCGAGCAGGTCGTCCTGGCCCAGGCGCAGCAGCAGACCGGCAGCGGGCATGGCGGCGATCGGTAGCGCCAGCCCCTGGCCCATGCGGCGCAGCCGCCCGCCCGCGGAGGGGTCCTCGGTGTCTGTGCCCGCCGAGCGCGGTGGCGTCGTTCTGTCCGGGGACTGGCTCGGTGCGGTCGCGGTCGGTACGCCCGGAGGCTCCTTCGCAGGCAGGGGGAACAGGCGGGAGGGGAGGGAGCTCTGACGGGTCACAGGATGAGGAGTTGGGCGGCCTTGGGGGCGGTGCGCCGGAGGGTGAAGTACTCCTCGGGCGAGCCGACCAGCACCGGTACGGTGCTCAGCGGGCCGTTCCAGTCGATCTTGCTGGGCAGCGGGCGCACCACCGCGGTGACCTCGGGCAGCGGGCGGCCGGGCGGGCGGCGGCTGGGGGTGACCACGAGACCGCCGGCCATCCAGTCGGCGCTCGCCGTCTCGATGTGGCAGACCACGCCGGTGTGCTGGTGGCCCCAGCGGCGGGCGGCCTCCAGCAGCCGTCCCAGAGGGGCGGCGGTCCGCCCGTCCGGGCGCGGGGTGTAGGGGGTCGAGGCGCGGGCGGCTTCGGTGAGGGCGCCGTCGGTGGCGGCCAGTGTCCGCAGGTGTTCTGCTTCGGCGCGCACGTCCTTACCGTGAGCCCAGCCGGTGAAGCGGTGACCCGGCAGTTCGGCCTGGACGGTGGTGTGGACCAGGCGGCCGGTCAGCAGGTCCGCCAGCAGGGCGGGCACGGGGAGCGGTTCGGGTGGCGCCCAGGTGCAGTGAACGCCGTGGTCCCAGTCCGGTCCGCAGGGGCATGCCTGCCGCGTCAGTGTCTGCACGGCGGCGGGTGCGGTCCACGGGGCGCCGGGGTGAGTTGGGGGCGCAACGCGTACTGCGGGCACCATCGTCAGCCACGGCGGATCCTGCGCGTCTGGGGTGAACCACACGATGTTCAGGCCGCGTTGGTGCGCGTGCGCGGTCCGCTCGCGGATCTCCTGGCCGCGGGCCGCGAGCGGAGGGATCTGCAGGACGGTGCGGCGCCCGTTCGGGGATGTCACCAGGACGTCGGCGGCCCAGTTCGTCCCGGGCAGGGGAGTATCGGGCTCGGCTCGATGCCCGGTGTCGTGGGCGGCGTCGGCAAGGGAGTCGGCCAGAGTGCGGTGAAGGTGCGTGAGGGCGGCGGGGGCAGTCATCGAGATCGTCTCCGGTCAGTGGGCGCCGGTGACGGTGTAGCCGAAGCCCAGGACTTGGGCGCTGCCTTGGGCGGACAGGTAGGCGGCGGCCTGTCCGCGGAACTCGTCGGTGATGACGGGGCCCGTCTTGGCGCCGAGGAGGGATTCCGCCGGGCTGGGGTCGACCTGCAGGCCCGGGCGGGTCACCATCACCTCCATCGTGTGTGCGAGCGGCACCTTGGCGGACTCGGTGGTGCGGTCCAGGCCGGTGCTCTTGTCCTGGCCGCCGGTGGCGTACAGGTCCTCGAAGGCGGCCGTGACGTCAACGGGTGCCAGCGGTCCGCTCTTGGCCGCCGGGTCGGCGAGCAGGGCCAGCCCGTCGGGGCTGGTCTGCGAAAGGGGCGGCTCGGTGTCCAGGCCGTGGACGGAGGCCGTCAGCTTGAAGCCCGCGCCATCGGGGTTGTCGAAGACCACCAGCGACGGCTCCTTGCTGATCTTCCCGCCGTGGTCGGTGTAGGCGCGCATCAGGAACCAACTGGCCTTGCCTTGCTCGGGGATGAAGTAGGTGCGCTGGGCGTAGGTCCAGGCGTCGGTGTACTCCTTCTTCTCCTTCTCGCTGTAGGTGGGCCACTGCTTGAAGTCGGCCCGGCTCTGCTCGTAGGTCGCGCCGTCCTCCACCGTGCCGAGTTGGGCGGCGTTCTGCTTGGCGTTGGCGGCGTTGTTGACCTGCTGGTAGCGGTCGACGAGCTGGTCTGCCTGCTGGACGGTGAGCAGCGGCTTGGCCTGGGTGGGTGACGGGGCGGGCGTGGTGGTTCGCGAGGGCTGGGGCGCGGAGGAATCGGTACTGCAGTCGCCCAGGACCAGGACGAGCCCGGTTGCGGCGGCCGCCGTCCCGATGTGCATACGTCGGGTGGGAGAAGGGCGCGCTGGCATGATCGGGGCTCCTTGGTCCATGTTCTGGAAGCGGCTCGCTCCACCCTGATCACGCACGTTCGGCCCGCGACAATGCCCGCTGGCCAGGCGCTTTGCGCGCTCCCTCCCTGCGGGAGGAAACCCCTGCACGGGGCCCGCGGGGCGGGCCCGCTGTCGTCCGTGTCCCACGGCCGTGCCGTTCCTCGGCAACCCGGCGGCTCGTGCGCCCCCGAGGATCAGCCTGGTCGTGCAGAGGCCGGCCGCAAGATCGGTGGCGGGCGGGCGAACCGTGGGGCGGGACGGAAAACGCGATGGTGTTGCGTGGGGCGGGAGCGGTGCACAAAGTTCGCACGCGGCGCCCCTGCCTGCGCTCTGGCGCGGGCACGCTGTGCCCTTCGAGCAGCAGCCGGAGGAGGCGCAATGGCGGACGATCCCATCTACTTCGTGATCACCACCGGTCCGGGCGGGGAGAGCACGGAGTACGTCAGCCAGCACCCTCTGGACGCTGCCCTGCACGTCCTGCGGGCAGATCGGCGGGGAGAGGCCTTCCAGGTCTTCACGGTCGACGAGCGGGGGGCGCGCACGGCGTCGCTGGCCGGACTCGCCGCTCCCGCGCCCTCCTCCGGCTTCGTGGCCGACATGTGGCGCAACGCCCAGGCGTCCTGGCTGCGCTACCACCTGGACCTTCCGAACGCTCTCGAGTCGCCCTGGGGGCCTGACACCCAGGGGGCGGCGGCCCAGTGGTCGGCGGTCTTCCGCGCTCCGCTCCCGGACGGCATCGAGGAACACCCGGAACTCGCTGATCTCTCCGGACCCGACCGGGAGCGCCTGCGCTCACGGGTGGACGAGTTGCTGCCGCTGCTGGAGCACGAGAGCCAGTGGCGTTTCCCGGAGCACGCCTCACGGCAGGAGTGGGCGGCCCGGGACTACCAGCAGGCGTGGCGGCAGCTGAACGAGGCCGCCAGGCAGGCACCCGCTCTGAGGAGCACGGCGGACTTCTTCCTCGGTATGGCCCTGGACCGGGATACGCGGGCGGGGCGCGTCGCCGGCTTCCTGGGAACGGATCACCCCGGCCTCGAACAGTGGGCACGGGTCGCCTACCTGTCCACCCCCGAGCAGGTCGAGGAGGCGGACCAGCTGTATGCCAGCTTCACTCCGGACGCCGATCCGCTGACCGAGGAGGAACAGGCCTGGGCGGAGCGCTGGCCGCGCGAGCGGCAGCGCACCCGCTCAGCCGACTACCTGCCGGACGCCGAGGAGGCCCAGCGGGAGTACTGGCAGAACAGCCAGACCTACTGGACCGCCGCCGAGGAGCAGGAGAGCGCCCAGTACGCGGCCTTCGCGTTTCTCGCCGAGCGCCATGAGGAGATCACCACCCGGGCCCCGGCAGGTGCGGGCGAGGGTGTGGTGGCCCAGGCCCGCCGCCTACTGCGGGCGGCGTTCCCCAGCGAACAGCAGGCCCGCCGGGACGTGGCTCTCCAGCTCGGCGCGCTCGATGCGCTGCTCGACGTGCCGGAGGCCCCCGATCAGACCTACGAGCTGGGCCAGCACGGGCAGGTGTGGATGGCGCTGGGCCGGGTCGAGGAAGCGTTGCGGGCCCTGACCTGGAACCAGTCGGAGCCCGACCAGGAGCCCGGGACGGCCCCGGCCCCGGAGCCGGCGCTACTGCGCGTCGGGCCCGACGGCGGCCCGTACGCGGTGACCGCCGATCCGAGGAAGGCCCTGTCGGTCTGGACTCAGCGGCACCGGCCCGGGCCGGACACCCTGTTCCCCGCGAACCCGGCCCGGATCGAAGAGAGCACGGCGGGCGGCCGGTGGCGCGAGCGCACCCCACGCAGCCTGGTCGAACAGGTCCGCAGCACCGCATCGGGACCTGATGAGCACTGGGAGGTGGACCGGGAGCTGGCGTTGTGGCTACTGGCCGACGAACCCGAGGGGCTGCACCCGGAGGAGATGGGCGCGCGCTGGAGCAGGTACTTGGGCGAGGTGCCGCCGCGGGGCCCGGTCCTGGCCTGGGTGCTGCGGCTTTCCGGGGCGGATGCGAGCGCGGATGTACTGGTCCGGATCCAGCAGGGCGCCGCCGAGGAGCGGGCCATGATCGACTGGGCGCTCGACTTCACCCGCCAGCGGCGGGCCGTCTACCGGCCTGCGGGCGAGCGGGAGGAGGCTGCCGCGCTGGCGGCGATGGACGACGCCGAGCTCGAGGCGTTCTATCCCGGGCAGACAGGCGACGAGCTGGGTGCGCGGCCCGTACCCCCGCCGCGGGCCACCATCCTGGCCTCAGCGACGATCGGTAACACCCGCTATGCGCACGCGGAGTTCACCCGGCCGCCCCGGCACGCGGTCATCGTCTACTCCGACGGCGGATTCCCCTCCCCCTACACGCTCGCCAGCAGCCGCCTCACCGACACGGACGTGCTGTTCACGGAGCTGACCTCGCCCGCCGGCCGGGCACTGGCGGCGGCCGAGGGAACCGGGACGGCGCAGCGGACGGCGCTGGAGACCGCCGGGCGGGCATGGGAGATGGCACGGCGGTCCGAGGAGCGCGCCGATCGTCAGCTGGAGCTGTACGAGCTGGTCGAGCAGGCGCGAACCGGTGAGCTGGACCCGACCGTGTACGCGCAGCAGGCCGGCCAGGTGTGGGATGAGCTGTTCCCGCTGCTGGAGGGGCGCGGCCCGCTCGAGGCGGACGGCCTGCGCCGGTGGTACTCGATTCGGGTCGCCGGCAACGACACCGCGTGGGGGACGTTGACGGCGGACCCGCTCGAGGCCGTGGTGCAGTGGGCGCAGCGCGACCGGCCGGTGCAGCAGTACGTCATCCTCACCGGGATCGCTGAGTCGTCCGAGAGCACCGAGATCCCGGTCGGCGAACTGCTGGCGCAGGCCCTGCGGAGCGGGAACGGCCAGGAGGCGCGGCTGGCGGAGGCCATGGCCGGTTGGCTGGACCAGGCACGTCGGTCCGTCGCCGTACGTGCCGGGGACGAGCCCGACCCGGCGGCCTGGCGGCAGGCGGGTTGGGCCTGGCGCGTGCGGGTCGGCGAGAGTCTGCCGCCGCAGGTGACCGGCCGCCTGGAGCCGGCGGCGGCCCGCGCGGTGGTGGACGGTGAGGTGGAGATGCTGCGCGCCCTGCGGACCGCTGGCACGGAGGGCACCGGCTCACCGGAGACGTTGCAGGCACACTTCAGGGTGCTGGCCGCGGCCTCGGTGGAGATCGAGCAGGCCCGGTCGCACGCCCGGGCCGCGCTGGACCGGCTGATCAGTGACGACCAGGGCGCACCGGGCGGCGACCGGCAGGGGCTAAGGCAGAACGCGGCGAGGTTGTGGCTCCTGTCCAGGGATCTGGGCCGCGGCAATCTCTTGGACTCCTTCAGGCAGGTCGCCGATCCCGAGAACGCGCCGCAGGTGAGCACCTCCACGCTCGCGGCGCTCCCACAGCGGCTGCGGGAGCATCCCTCCAGCGCACACGAGCTGCTCCGGGCGGCGGAACGGGCTGTCGGTTACCAGGCGCGGGAGCCCTTGTATGCCGACTATCCCAACACGGTCCGGGAGGAGGCGGCGTCCGCCGCCCACGATGCCTCCGCAGCCTTCCTTCTCCAGGCCGCGGCCGAAGCCACCAGGGGCCAGGCGACGTCTCGGGTGCACGATCTTCGAGCCGGCTCCGCTCCGGCGCAGTCCGGCCCGTCGCCGCTGCCGCCCGCGCGGGCGGACCGGGGGCTCGATGCCACCCAGCGGGCTGCCCTTCCCCCCGCCCCGTCGCAGGCGCCCACCGTCCGCTGATCGCACGCAGGGCGGGTTTCGTACGCAGTACCGAGAAATCCGTCCCTGTGTGCCCCTCTCCCCACCCTCAAATAGCCACAGAACAGTGCATAGCGTCCTCGTTTGCAGGGGCAGCCGAGGGACACAAGCAGAATGTGTCCCTTGATCGCGATCAGGCCTGGCCGGGGTGCGACTGCCTGCGGCGCCAGCTCAGCAGGCTCCTGCCGCGCCTGCCCGGCTCCCCGCCGGCACGGTTGCCGAGCGCCGTGAGCCGCGCTGCCGCGAGGTCGGCCACGCTCGTCTTGCCCCACCCGGTGGGCAGCCCCGGTCCGCGCCGGGCGGGCATGATGATGCGCGGGCTCAGCACGCGCTCGGCCGCCCGCTCGGCGCCTTGGATCTTCGAGAAGAACGGGGCGAGATCACTGGACATGCCCTGCCGCAGAGCGCTCAGCCCTCGGCGGCGCAGGCGGTCCATCTCGGCGGCGGCATCGGCCCGCAGGATGGGCACGGGGCCAAGCTGCGTGAGAATCTCGTCCCTGAGGGCACCCCACTGCAGTTCGTTGGCGATGAGCGCGGCGACGGCCGCGCGGGCCAGGCGGCGGCTGATGGGCTTCACGCGGTCGCTTCCTTGAGGTCGTGATCGTGGCTGCCGGATGCGGCGAGGGTGCGCACGGCAGCCGGGGGCGCACGGTGCAGACGCATGCAGAACAGATCGCCAGCAGCTGCCATTGCTCGGTGTAGCTGCCGTCGCTGTGCTCGGTGAAGTCACCGGTGGCCCTCAGCCGGCCGGCGGTCCGCAGGCGCCTGAAGGGGTCGTCGTCGAGAGCGTCACGGGTGAGTGCGGGGTGCGGGCCTGTGGCCATAGGGGTGTGGCGGTGCCCGCAGGCGAGCCGGATCTGGGCTCGGGCCGGGCTCGGGCGGGGGAACTCCCAGATCGCGCGTCCGAAGTCCTCGTCGTAGTCCGGGTGACCGCTGAACGCCCGTGCCAGATCGGCCAGATGGCGCCAGGAGAGTCATGCCTCTCGGAGTCCGACCGCCCGCGCGTCGAGGCGGGCATGCATGGCGTGCAGCCGTGCTCCACGCAGCAGATGCGAACCCATTCGCTCGATGTCGGTGGCGGGTTCGCGGGACACGTGGGGCGTGATCCTGGCCAGCACGAACGACTCGGTGGCGTCGATCAGGCGCTCCGAAAAGGGCTCCTTGGCCATCTCCCGTCCCGGAAGGCGCACGACGGGTGCGCTGCTTCTCACGTCTGCGTCTGCCCAATCCCCTGCGGAACCCGGAGGGAGGTCGCCACCGTGGCGGCAGCGAGCCCAGGGGGCCGGGGCCTGGTGGGCGTCCTCGTGCGTCGCGGCGGACTTGCCCAGTTCGGACAGGGCCACTGCGAATGCGGCCAGGGTGACCCCGCAGGTGATACGCCCGTGCTGGATCGATTCCAGCAACGCGTCCTGCGACATCCAGTGGGGATCGGCCACCGACTCCGCCGCCTCGGGCCGGGCCTCCCCCGCGCCCGGCTGTACCACCACGAGGCACACCTTCGCGCCGGTCTCGATGAGCCCGGTGTCGGTGTGGAACTGGCCTATGGTCCGCACGGAGGTTGCTCTCAGCCCTGTTTCCTCCTCCAGTTCCCGCGCCGCGGCCTCACGGAGGTCTTCCCCGGGCTCGCAGCCGCCGCGTGGAAACTCCAGGGAGGCGGCCCCGATGGGGTACCGGTACGTAGGAACCAGGGCCAGCCCGCCCGGGCCCACGGGGACAACGACCACGCCTTGCTGCCTCCACTGCCATCGCAGGTAGCTGCCCTGCGATCCGTTGGGGAAGACGACCTCGTCGTTGAACAGGCTGCCGAACCGGTTGCCGAAGACCTCTGCCTCCCGCTGTCGACGGATCGGTTCTGACGGGGCGGGGTCCAAGCGGTGCTGCTGCATGCTGCTCCTGTTTGTCAGTGGCGGCGGCCGGGTACCGGGTGGGGTCGGGTGGGCGGGCTTCAGGAGGCGGAGGTGTCGGGGCGCTTGCGCCGCCGAGCGGCCCAGATCGTCGCGCCGCCGCCGGCCAGGAGCCCAGCTCCGGCACCCAGGGCCCAGGTGATGTTGCCGCCGCCGGTGTGGGCCAGCTGTCCCGAGGGGGCGGGCGGCTGCTCGGCGGGAGGCTGGGGCCGCTCCGGGGTGGCGGGCGGCCTGGACGGCGATGTGGTGGGGGTCTTGGTGTCTGCGACGGCCGAGTGGTGGGACCAGCCACTGTGGAGGGAGCTCGGCGGCCACGACGGCTGTGTGCCCTCGCAGCCCTACGTCGACCTCGGTCGTTCCCTGGTGCTCCGCGGCCACCCCGGCCAGGCCGAGTTCCCTCGCCCAGCAGCTGGCCGCCGCGGGCGAGCACGTGGTCGATGTGCCGGCCACGCTCTCGGCGCGGGCCCGGGTGCTGGCCACCGGCGGCAACCGCAAGACCGACGAGGCCGATGCCCGCCACGTCGCCCAGGTCGCCCTGTTCCGCCCCGACCTGCGACAGGTCGCCGCCGAGGATCAGACCACGATCCTGCGGCTGTTGACCGAGCGGCGTGACGACCTGGTCCACGAGCGCACCCGTGTCCTGAACCGACTCCACGCCCTCCTGAGGGACCTGCTGCCCGGCGGCGTGGCCACCGGTCTGTCCGCCGACAAGGCCGCCGCCGCGATGAAGGGCATCCGCCCCGTCACCGCCACGGACAACTGCCGCCGCGACATAGCCCGTGTCCTGCTGGCTGACCTGCGGCGCCTGGACCGACTGGTCAAGGACAACGAGATCCAGATGCGCGAGGCGCCGGCCGCCACACGCACCACGCTCACCCGCCTGCCGGGCCTGGGCACCGTCCTGGCCGCCAAAGTCCTCGGCCACGTCGGCGACGTCACTCGCTTCCCGACCGAGCACCACTTCGCCAGCTACACCGGCAGCGCACCCCTGGACGCCTCCAGCGGCAACAACGTGCGCCACTGGCTCAACACCGGTGGCAACCGGGCACTGAACTCGGTCCTGCACACGATCGCGATCTGTCAGATCCGCGACGGCTGGCGCGGGCAGGACTACTACCTCCGCAAGATCAGCGAAGGGAAGACACCGTCCGAAGCCCGGCGGGCCCTGAAGCGGCGCCTGTCCAACGTGGTCTACCGAATCATGAAACGAGACCAACGGAACCACCACCTCGCTCAAGCCGCTTGACACACAGAGGCGCTATCAGGTCACGGTCGCCCGTCCGGTCGCGTGCGAGGCGGCTCCTCCGAGCGGATCGACAAATCCCAAACAAGACAGTCGAGACGTCGGTCAGTCCGTGAGTCAGACCCGTCGGAGAAGCCACGTCACATCCTCACTGTCAGTCCTGGAGTCCTCCGTCGAGCCAGTCGAGGTAGTGCGGGTCGTCCAGTTCAGCGCGCCAGGCTGTGAACGGGACGGTGGCCGCGGCCTGTCGGTACAAGACAGTGCTCTGCTGGGCGAGTTCGTCGAGTTCTGCGGCGAGGTAGCGGTCCTCGGCGGGCAGGGTGCGGGCAAGGTCAGCGCAGATGGTCGCTTCGGCGCGTACGCAGGCCACGGCGTGTGCCCAGGTCTGTCGCCCCAGGTGGCCGGGGATCTCGCGACGGCTGCGACGCGGCCGGCGTTCTTCACGGCCCGCTCGTAGTGCCGCGTGGTCGATGGCGCAGGCGAGCGCCGTGACGGCCTGGCGGACACCGGATCCGACCGGCTTGAGGCGGCGCAGGAGCCGCTCGTCGTGCGGGTGGGGGCGGCGATCGCCCAGGGCCTCCAGCCGACGTCGGGGGCCAGCAGCCTGCCGGGTGAGGGCGCGCAGTTCGTAGAGCCATCCCAGCGCCTCGCCGGGAGTGGGACCGTCGGGGACGTCGGCGGGGAAGCCGCCGTAGTCACGCTGCAGGGAGGGAGGCAGCAGACGAGCCAGCACGGGTTCCATGACCCGGTAGGGCTGGCGGGCAGTGATCCGGTCTTGCTGGAAGGAGAAGGCAGGCTGGGGTTCTCTCCATACCAGCAGCTCCAGTCTGCATCCCATGCCTGCGATCAACCGCTGCAGATCGGCGAAGGTGGGTTCGCGTTCTCCCGTGAAGTAGCGGTGCACCGAAGGCTGGGTCACACCGAGGAACCGGGCCAGCACTGTCTGCGTTGAAGGTTCTGTGCGGGCCCGCTGCAGCAGCCATGCGGCCGGAACGACTGTCATCGGATCTTGGACGGACACGACCCTCTCCCCCTCGTCGGGACCTATACCGCTACGGTATACCCGCAGGATCACGAAGGGCTCCTCACGAGCGCCTCCTGCGTCGGCGTACTGGCGGGCACTTCCTCGCCACGGCCGAGGTTGGGGGCGAAGAAGTCTCCACGAGACAACTGAAGACCGACCGAGGACAGCCGTCCCGGACCCTTCGCGCGCGCAGACGCCGCAGGGTGCGAGGGCTCCCACGGGATCGCGTCTGTCGCGAGCTGTCCGGATACGCAGCGTGCCGATAGGCTCACTGCACCCTGGGACCGAGAACCAGTTCGATTACATGTCCTGTCGGACCGTAGGATTCCGCGTTCAACCTGATCAACCCAGGTGAGAGGGGCAGTAGTGATAGGGGGCGTAGCGCCGCATCAGCACCCCGAGCACGAGGATGTCTGTGCAGAAGGGGCCGAAATCTATGAGCGCGCTCTGCGGTCGGGAGGATCCGCCTCCCGAGCCGAGGCAGAGCGGGCGCCGTGTCTGATCGATCTGGGCCTGCTCCACCCCGCTCCCGACCGGCAGGACGTCTTCCTCGCCGTGGAGGCCGCCGTGGTGCTGCCCCGGCTGCTGGACACGATGGAGCGCCGGGTGGCGGTCGAGCGCGAGCGCGGCGCCCGCCTGGCGGACCTACTCAACCCGATGATGCGCCTGGATGTGGCGGAGCCCGTCCAGGGCGGCCCGTTCACGATCCTGGAGGGCCCGGCTCGGATCGAGGCCGCCATCGACGAAGCCGCGAACAACGCGCAGGAACGGATGCTGGCCATTCAGCCCGGCGGGATCCGCTCCGAGTCCGCACTGGCCGACGCGCTCCCCCGTTCGCTCAAGCTGGCGGAGCGCAAGGTGCAGATGCGCACTCTCTACCAGCCCTCCGCACGCTACGGCCGCGGCTTACTGGAGTACTTCACCGCCCTTGAGGACATGGCCGAGGCACGGATCCTGGACGAGCTGCCCGAACGGCTGCTGTTGTTCGACCGGAGCGTGGCCATCATCCCGGCGCGGGAGGACCGCCAGGTCGCCCTCGAGGTCCGCCAGCCGGCGCTCATCGACTACCTGGCCGGGGTCTTCGAACGGCTGTGGTCCACCGCGACTCCGTTGTACGCGCCGCCTGAGCCGAGCGTCGACGGAGTCACCGATCGCCAGCGGGCCATCGCCCAGTTGCTGGTCGACGGCCATACCGATGCGATCATCGCCAAGCGCTTCGGCCTCAACGAACGGACGGTGCGCAACCACATCGTCAAGCTGAGCGATGCGGTCGGCGGCAGCAACAGCCGGCTGCAGTTGGGTTGGAAGCTGGCTCAGGCCGGTCTGCTCGATGTTCCCGACGTCCCTGACGCCGAGCGACGCGTCCCGCCGATGCGGGCCCGCCCCTACGCGAAGGGCTAGCGGGCCCCGGCGGGAGGCCTCGAGGTTGCATCCCATCTCACGGTAGCCGGGCGCGGCTCCAATGCCTGCCAGCCGCTCCGGTCGGGTCTTTGAGGCGCCTGTTCGGCCGAGAGGCGGGAGCCCCAGCAGATGGTGACGGACCGTTACTTTAAGACTGAATCAGTGCTTCGTCTGGGCGGAGCGGTCCAGACCAACACGAGGTCATGACCTGTCGCACACCCCAATTCTCCCTCCCCCTGGTGACTGAGCGTGGCATGGGCGCTTATGGTTGTGCGCCATCAGGCCTCGGGCAGGGGGCAGCGCCGGGAAAAGGACTACAGGTCATGTTCAGTGCGACGGTCGGACAGACCCTGCGTACCTATCGCACCCGGTCCGGCAGGTCCGCCAGAGACATCGCGCAGGCGGCAGGGATCAGCGCCCGCCAGTACGAGGCCCTCGAATCAGGTACTGGCTGGCCAGGCAACCAGGCATTCACCGCAGCCATCGACGCCCTGCAGATCCCCGCCGAGGCGCGCAGCCGCTCCGGTCTGAACTTCTGCGGACGGCCTCTTGGCACCGCCATCGCCGCCACGCTGAAGGGGTTCACGGTGCCGGCCATCGTGGTGGACCATGCCTGGCGCATAGTGGGGGGCAACCAGGAAGCGACCAGACTGCTGCCCGAGCTGGGGCGGCCGGGCTGGAGCCTGCTGCGCTGGATCCTGTGCTCGTCCGAGGCCCGCCGTCGGTTGGTCAACGCAGCCGATGTCGCCGGGACGTTCGCGGCCGTACTGCGCGAGGCGCTCGCTCTGACTCCCTCCGATCCGGATCTGAGGTCCCTGTACGAGGAGATCGGGGCAGACCTGCGGGTGCGCGGCGCGGCCGAGGTCCCTGACGTAGACGGCCTTGACCTGGTGTGGCGTATGGACAGCGGGCCGTATCAGATGGTCTCCCTGTTCGTGTCCGTACCGGCCCGGCGCCCGGACCTGCGGCAGATCGCCCTCCACGTCGAGCCCCTGCTGCTGCCCGGCCAGGACCTGGACTCCGCGCAGTGGTCGGAGGCCGTCCTGACGGACATCGCCCACTGTGCGGTCTGCCGGTCGGCCATGGTCTATGAGTGGGGTCCGGTCTACCGGTGCCCCAGGGACTGCTTCACGCCGGTGGACGCGTCGGTCCTGGAGGAGGAAGTCGCGCAGCGTCTCCTGCCTCACGTGTACACGGACGGGGCGCTGGCCGGGCTGGCTCGGCTGCAGGAGGTCCTGGTGGCTTGCGGCAGCGAGCCGGCCATGCCTGCGCCGGTGTCTCTGCGGCATGCCCTGTATCAGTGGCGTCACCAGATGCCGATGTCCACCCGCCGAAAGCTCGTGGCCAGTTGGGTGGCCCGGGTCGCAGTCGGGCGCGGCGGACCGGCCTCGGCGTCCGGGCTCGCTCTGGACCTCCAGTGGCTTCCCGGACGGTGAGCGGCCGTGCCGCTACCGGCGCGGTGCTCCCGGTTCCCTGGCCTTCCGGCTGCTGGTGCTGAGTCCGGCTGGTCTGTTCCATGGCAGCGGGAGGCGCGCTGGGAGGCGGCCGCACGGCGATAAGTTCCTCTCGCCGTGCCGCCGACTCGGCGATGAACGCCAGGACGGCGTCGCTAAGCCGGTCGGCTCTGCCCGCCTCGGGCACCCGGGCAAACAGGCGAGTCAGAGCCGCCTCCGCCCGCTGCAGCGCCGCTGCCTCGCGCAGCGATGCCGCAGGAGTGGCATGCCCACTCTGGTCCCGGAGGAAGGCCAGCGCCTGGTCGGCGGAACCGAAGACTCGCCGGGGGGGGCGGCCCGGTCGGGCCGGGCGGAAGCGTTGGCGAGTTGCCGCCGCAGCCACAGAGCCCGGGCCTGGTCCTCGCGTGCTGCCCGGTCGGTGGACATCGGCCAGTCGTGCTCGTTCCACGCGTCATCATGGTGGAGCTCGACGTGCGCGTCCCGGGCAAGGGCGGCCGGCTCGACCGGGACCTGACGGCCGTGGGCGAGGTCAGCGGTGATCTCCACGGGGCGCTGCGGGCTGTCGTGCTGCAGGAACTCCATCCACGCCACAGCGGCGTTGGGGCAGGACTGTTCATAGGCAGGGATCGACGTGAGGGCGGGTCCGGACAGCCGGTAGCGCACGGGGCTTCGTAGCTCCCGGATACCGCTGCGGCCCTGCTCGGCGCGGTAGTCGTGTTCGGTGCTCCAGTGGGTGTCATAGGTGACCTGGGCCTGCTGGAGGACGGCTGCGAAAGGCACCTCGGTGCCGCGGATCCACTCTTCCAGCAGCGCCGCCATCCGGCCGGCCGTCCCGGTCTGCTCGGGCCAGGCGGGCGCGGTGGTGTCCTGAGGCTGGAGGAGCAGACGACCGGGCAGCCCCTGGGTGTCGAGGGTCAGGGCAAGACGGGCCAGGAGTGCGGCGGCGGTCTCCGCAGCGGGCGCGTACGGCAGACCCGTCCGGTCCAGGAAACGCTGTAGCGCCTCGTCCAGGGCCTGGGCGGGCGAGCGAACGTACTCCTCCTGCTGGAACTCGAACCCGTCTCTCGCCTTGAGCGCCGCCACGAGGCTGAAGAGCATCACTGGTGAGTGGGCACTCTCTTCGCGCATCTCCTCGCGCACTGGCTCAAGATAGGTCGGATCGGCGCGATGTGCTGCCTCCTTCCAGGTCAGGTCCGCCTGCTTGAGCCGCGCGGCGCGGGTAGGGCGCCACTCCCCCGGTGTCCCGTTCTCCTCCAGGACGTCCTGCCACAACGCCGCCTGGTCCACCGGCCGGTGGCTGCCATCGCTCAGCAACTGGATGATCTGGGCCGGGTGGCCGGGGCGATCGTGGGCGAGGAGGGCGCCGAGCGCCGCCATCGCGGTGGGGAGGTACAAGTCTTCAGCCGTCTGGCGGGCTGCGAGGTGAAGGGAGTACCGCAGTCCGGTTGCGGGCGGGGCGGCGTGCTGCTGCCAGTGGAACTCCGCGTCCAGCCATTCCTCGTTGTGGGTCTCCAGGGCTCTGTCAGCCGCATCACGCAGAGAGGCGTTGTGTTCGCCGGCGAAGGACACGAGCGCGGCGGCGAGATGCCGGGCCGGGCCGTCGAGTTCTCCGTAGGGTGCCGGTTCCACCGGGCGCGCACTTCGCGGAGCATCTCCTGGCCGCCGTGTCCGTGGGCGTCCTCCCACAGCGCCAGGTCGGCCAGCAGGTCGCGCAGGACGATGGCCGCATAGTCGCGGCGTACTCCGTCACGGCGGGTGCGGCTCTCCTCGTCGAGGCCAGGGTAGCGGCGTACCGCTCGGGCCACGGTCTCGAACTCCTCCATGCGGGAGCGGGCCTGCGAGAACGCGTTGACGGCCGCCTCGGCGCGTTCGATCTTGGCTGCGAGGTCGGGGGAAGGGCGCACGCCACAGCTCCTTTGGCAGACGGTGCCGTGGAGCCTGGCTGGGTCGGGGAGTGAGCAGCAAGAGGTGGCGGGCTCTATGTCGCCGACGGCCCGGCACGCGGGCTGCGGATGTGCGGGGATCCCGTCTGGCCGGCTCGTCGTGCGTGGTCCGCCGCGGGCGGACGCGAGTGCGCCCGCCCGGGCTCATGGCACCGGGCGGGCGCATCGGGTCGGCCGGGGGGGCCGGGGGGCCGCTACGGCCGGGCGGCGAGCTCCGACTCCGGGCGGAACGGGCGCTCCGCGAGACGCGGGCGCTCGGCCAGGAACGCGGGACGCGCGGAGAGGGCCGGACGGACGGACTTACGGGGGCGGTTCATGAGGACTCCTCGTGGGTTGACGGTGTCGTGGGGTGGTGCGGGATCAATCCCAGCAGCACGAGGGGCCGGTGCCAAGGCGGTCTGGCGAGGCGGCTCCTCTGCCTCCCGCCCGGCGGGCAGGCAGTGCGCTGAGAGGGTCGGCAGGCGGGCCGAAGGGGATCGTTTCAGCCCGCCAGGCCATCGCTGGACGCTCGTGACGGACCCAGCCCGGCTGGCCTGATGGGCACCCAAGTTGACGGCGGCACCCAAGTTGACGGCGGGCACCCGGCTCGCCGGGTGCCGCGGTGGGGCGGGGCCTCGTCGTCCTCGGGTCAGCCGGCCAGTCCGTACAGGCCGTCGCTGCGGACCCAGCCCCGGGTCCCCTTCGGCAGTCCGGACTTGGAGCGGGCGCTGAGCTCGGTGTAGTCCCAGCTCCCCCTGCTGCACAGGATGTTGAGGCGGTCACCGTTGTAGAGGTAGCCGCGGGAGGTGTAGCCCGTGCTCGGACCGGTGCGCAGGTTCCAGCCGTTGCTCTTCACCTTGCCGGCCGCGTTGCTCCAGTTGACGGTGCACTGCTTGTTCTCGCCGACGGCGTGCGCGGCCGGGGCGGTGATCACGGTCAGGGTGGCGGCGGCCGCCATCGCCAGGAACGCGGGGGCGACGGCGCGGATCGTGATGCGACGGATCATGGGGATGCCTCTCTCAGGGCGGGGCGTGGAAATGACGGTGCCCGCAAGCGGGTTGGTGACGGGATCGCATTGGCTGCGGGCCAGGGCGGCGCTCTACTTCGGGATCGGCGGCGTGGGCGCGGGCCACCCCCCGTACGGGTTGGCACACTGGTAGACGACGTAGCCGCGGACCTTCTTGCCGTCCGACTTCCGGGTCACCGTGCTGCGGGTGTACCACTTCCGCTCGGCCTTCTTGTAGGCCCACTGGTCGTAGGCGATCTTGTCGCCCCGGTAGCCGACGCCCATGATCGTGGCGGTCTTCGCGGGGGCCTTGCGGATCTTGACCGCGCTACAGCTGATCTTCGTGTGTCCGGTGTCGGCGGCCTGTGCCGTTGAGGCGGTGGCCAGGCCGCCAGCGGCGACGGCCAGACCCATCGTGGTCGCCAGGATGGCGCGTTTGGTGCGCTGAATTATCACGCAGGTGCTCCTTCAGGTGCAGGTGGGGGGATCGGTCGAGTTGCCGTGAGCCGCACCGGCGCCTGTGGCGCAGGACCTGTTGCGGGGCGGAGCGGCTCGGTGGACGGGTCAGTCGAGCTGCATGGGCACGCAGTCGGACAGGTACGTGCTGGCGACCCAGCCGGTGCTGTTCTTGGCCAGTCCGCTCTTGGACTTCTGGCCGAGCTGGAGCTTGATCCAGGAGCCCTTGGTGGCGATCTTCTTGCCCCAGTCGCCCTTGTAGAGCAGGCCCTTGGAGGCGTAGCCGGTGCCGGCGCCGCTGCGGAAGTTCACGCCGTTCGCCTGATAGACCTCGTAGTAGACGCGCGGTTTGCAGGGCATCTCGGCCGCGCTGGCGGCCGGGGCGGTGGTCACCGCCAGGCCGGCGGTCACCGCCAGGGCGAGCATGGCCGAGGCGGCCAAGCGGGCGGGAGCGCGAAACTTCATGGGGTTCCCTTCATCGCGGCTGGGATGGCGCTGCGCCGACCGGCGCCTGGTACCTGGCGCCCACCGGCGTCAGCGGCCAGGGCGGGGTACAGCCTGGGATGAGAGGTGGGGGCGCCGGGGCCGTGTGCCCGGCGGGCGGGCACACGAGGCGGAGGTTCCCGCAGGGCGCCCGGGATTCCTTCTGGGCGCTCCCGCCCGGCGGGCGCACGAGCGGCGGATCAGCCGCAGTGGACCTTCTGGGCGCCGCCGTTGAAGGGCTGGTTGTCGCCGGGCGTGCGGTTGAGGCCGCCGGAGACGTTGATGCACTGGCCGCGCCCGAACACGTAGACCGGGCCGTCGCAGTCGCGGGCGTAGCCCTTGGTCTGCTCGATGCAAACCCAGATGTTGCCCGCCTTGCCCGCCCGGGAGGCGACGGGCCGGGTGATGGCACAGTTCTTCCCGGTGGACCGCGAGTAGTAGACGTCGATGTGCCCGGCGGTGCTCTCCCAGGAGCGGGTGACCGGATACGAGCCGACCTTGCTGTAGCTGCTTCCGCAGGAGCCGACCGGGGCCGCCGCGCTGGCAGTGGACGGCAGGGCCAGCAGGCCTGCCGATATCGCGGTGGCGGCGGTGGCTACGGCGGTGATGCGGCGCCCTGCTCATGTCTCTCCTGACTGTGCGATTCGTTGCCCGGCCGGTGGCAGGGCGCTATCGGCGACAGCCTCGTCATGGGACTGGTGGAGGGAGGGGCGCTGGGCCCATGAGGCGGGCACCCGACGCGCCGGAGCCCGCCGGGCGCCCCGGATTCCTCCGGGGCGCTCCTGCGGGGCGGGTGTGCCTCAGGCGTTGCGCAGGCGCCGTCGAAGTGGCTGGGTCCGGTACAGTCCGCACAGCCTCTCGAGCACGGCGCGGACCTGGGCAGGCTGCTCGCTGGGCAGGCCGTGTCGACCGTCGGGGACCACGTGAAGCCGGGCGTGCGGAAGTTCGGAGACCAGGCGCAGCGCGTGTACGGCGGACACGAGGCGGTCGTGTTCTCCCTCCATGACGTGTACAGGGACGCCGGACAGGGAGGCGAGGGCTCCTGGCTCGATGTGGTGCGCGGTGACCGCCCGGTACCAGTCGGCCGCGACGTCAATCGGTGGTCTGGGGTCGCTGGTGGGTGACAGGAGGTCGCGGACAGTCTGTGTCGCTCCGGGCAGCCGCAGACACAGGGCTGCGATGGTGTGGCGAGCCCTGCCCACCAGGCGTTCCAGCGGAGGGTGTTGGGCTCCGGTCAGGTCCATCTGCCCGGAACTGGTGGCGACCAGCAGGACTCCGGACAGCCTGGCCGCGACAGTGGGGTGGTGGGCCGCGAGTTGCAGGACGCCCATGCCGCCCATGCTGTGCCCGGCGACCACGACCCTGGTACGGCGGCGGGTGTGACGCAGCACGGCCGCCAGGTCGTCGGCGAGCAGTCGGGTGAAGGCGGTGCTGGTGCCGCTCAAAGACGCGCCGTGGCCGCGCTGGTCGTAGCGGATGACACGGATGCCGCGGGCGGCGAGGTGGCGGGCATGGTCGTGCCAGATGCTTGCGGTGGCGCACCAGCCGTGGGCGAGGACGACGGTCACTGGGGCGGCGTCGGGCCCGTCGGTGTAGAGCGCCAGTCGGGCGCCGTCGGGGCGGGGAAGGTAGTGGTGGCCGGAGGGCGGGGGCAGGTTGCCGGGGCGGTCGGGGGTGTGGTCCACGGCTCATCCCGCAACCGGGATGTCGAGGTCGACGGTGGACGAGGTGGGGAGTGGGAGAACCGCGCCCCGGTTGCGGGCGATGGTGAGCATGGCCCGGTTGTCGGCGCCCGTCATGACCGCGATGGCGTGGCCGGTGAGCTGGGTGCCCAGCCGTTGGCGCTGTCGGCTGTCCTCGATGAGCAGGCCCAGTTCGCGTACGCCGTCGCGGTCGGTACGCATCAAGTGGGTGACGGCGACGGCCTGTTCGGGATCTCCCGCGAGGGCTGTGATCCAGGTCGTGCCGCGGGCCGGGTCGGTCAGTTGGCGCCACTCGGCGGGGCGCAGGTCGCGGCGGGCGGCCTGGTAGCGGCTGAAGCGCGTTGCGAGGGTGCAGCGGGCGTGCAGGGCGTTGATCTGGTCGAGGTCGTCGGCCCGGGCCAGGCGGGTCAGCGTCAGCTCGCCTGAGGCGAGCAGGTAGGTGGTGGCGTCGTCGAGGGCGGCGGCGGGCATGGCAGCTCCGGGGAAAGGGGGGCAGGGGGGCGGCGCCCGTCGAGGTTGGGCGAGGCGGGTTCCGCGCCACAAGGCTCGGAGAGGCTGCGTGGGGCCGGTGTCCCGGCTGGAGGGCAGCGGGTTTCGTTACCCGCCCGTACGGCGGGCACCCGGCGGCGGCCGGGGTGGGGGCGGCGTTGCCGCCTGCCGTGGTCCAGGACGCTGGCCGTGATCCAGAACGGGGCGGTCAGCAGCAGCGCCGCACCGCCCAGCCAGGCGGCGACGGCGAGGGCGCTGCCGCTCAGGCCGGCCAGCACGGACAGTGGTGCCGGAAGCGGGGCTGCTGAGGCGAGCTGTAGCAGCAGGAAGGCGGCGAGGCCGGAGAGAGCCACGAGGGCCAGGGAGATGGCGGCGTATGCGGGGATGCGCAGCCCGCGACGCGGAAGAGGGTTGGCCACCCATCCCAGCGGTCCGCTCAGCTGGGGGCTACGCGGGGTGGTGCGGTCGCGGTCTGCGCACATGGTCGGTCCCTCCGGAGCGGGCTGGGGTGGCGGTGGGTGCGCGGGGTCAGGCTGCGGCAAAGCCTCCGGGAACCGGGCGGGGGGCACGGGCCGGGTCGCCAGAAGCGGAGGCGGGGGCGGTGGTGCGGGCCGGGCGCTTCGTGGTGCGCACGATGCGCCCGCCGGATATGTGGCGGGAGCAGGAGGTGCACACTTCGGCCAGGTGCCAGACCCGGCCCGGCATCGAGCAGACCAGCACCAGGGCGATCTCTCCGGCGCAACTGGCGGTCTTGACGTCCCGGTGCCAGGTGGCGCACTGGCAGGCGCAGTAGCGGGCCGGCTGGGGCGCGCGGGCCGTGTTCGCGTGGTCCGCCAGGTGGTTGATGGCTGCCTGGGCTAGGTGGCGCAGGTCGCGGGAGCGCTCGGGCAGGTCGCAGGCGTGGCTGCAGGACAGCTGTGCCTGTCGGTCGGCCCTCCCGGTGACGCGGACGGTCCACTGGCGGCCGGGGGTGCGCTGGAGGGTGCTCATGAGCGCTGTCCCTTTCGTGTGAGTCGGGGCGCGGCCGCGACCGGCGGCGCCGGTGATCACTATGGGCGGGGGGCAAGCGCGCAGTGGTCCGCTTCCCGTCTGGCGGCCGATTTGTTCGCCAACGGTCCGCAGGGCGGGCAGAGGCGCGGGTCGTGTGGCGGTCACCGGAGCAGGCTTCTTCGCCCGTGAGCCGGGAGCGCTCGGGGTGTGCTGCCCTCCAGGCGGTTTCCCGGCCGAAGCGGGGTGGTGGTCCGGCACAGACTTCAGCTCTAGTTCGCCCTCGTCCTTCGGGAGGTCTCTGTGACGGACGCACCGATACCGGCTGCCCGGGAGAATCCGGCACCCTCAAGGCCCCGGTTCCTACTGACCGTGATGCGCTCTGGCTGCGCGTCCGAGCGCATCTACCGATGGACGCTGCCCGCCCACGAAGGCACGCTTCCCGACGGTCGTGAGTACAACGCCTGCCCGACCGCCGGCGTCTGCGCTGACCTGTGTTACGCGCGGGCTGGGACCTACAAGTTCCGCAACGTACTCGCCGCGCACCAGCGCAATATGCAGTACGTCATCGATGATCTGCAGGGCTGGGAAGAGCAGATGACCGCCGAGTTGCAGCACCGGCGCTACCGCTCCGCCGACGACCAGCCCGTGCACGTGCGGGTCCACGACGCGGGCGACTACTGGTCGCTGCCGTACCTCCAGGCATGGCTGCGCGTCTTCCGGTCCGCCGAGCACGTGGTCTTTTACAGCTACACCAAGCAGATCGCCCTGTTCGAACGGTGGGTGCGCCCCGATCCGCCTGCCAACTTCCGCTGGCGATACAGCTACGGCGGCACGCAGGACGGTTTGATCGACCCGCTGTTGCATCACCACGCCGATGTCTTTCCCGACGAGATCTCGCTCGAGGACGCCGGTTACACCTCGCAGACTCCCTCGGATCTGCGTGCGGTATACGGACCGGAGACGCTCGGATTAGCAGCCAATAACATCCCCCATCTCAGGTCCCGCCAGGGAGGGCGTACCTTCCGGGCGCTGCAGCGGGCCGCCGACGCCGAGAAGGCGGAGCGGCGGGCCAAGCGCCGTGGCCCGTCCGGCCGTTCGGCATGACCTCCCTCTGACCCCGCGGGCCGCCGCCCCTCCCCCCGGCTGGCGGCCCGCGGCTTGTCCGTGCCGCGCGCCCGCGCGGCAGCAGATCCGTGTGCGCCTCTCGGCGCGAGGCGGTGTCGATCCATCAGGAGGCAGCGTGCACAGCGACCAGGATGCGGCCACGGCCTGGCCCGGAGCCGGCGTGGGCTGGGCCGGAGCCAGTGGGGATTCCGACTTCCCGTACACCTCGCCGGCGGGCTGGTACACCCAGTCGCTCGCCGGTCCTACGGCGGCTCCCGCTCCTGCGCGCTCGGCCGAAGTAGCCGCACCGCCGCCGGTCCCCGCGCCTGAGCCACCGGTGCAGCAGACGGTTTCCGCCCCCGCAGGGGTGGTCCACGGCGCCGACGGTGGGGTGTTCCCCGCTCCGCCTGCCTTGTTCGCCGACGTGCAGAGCGCCGCTGCCCAAGCGGCCCCTGCCTCCGCCCCTGGCCCGGCCCTCGTAGCCGCCGCTCCATCCGCGGCTGCGGCCTTCCCGGCCGGGCAGGTCCCGGCGCCCGAGGGGTATGCTCCGGCGCCGGAGCCCGGGCCGCAGGGCGGCGCGCCGTACGTCCCGCCCCGCCCGCCCGGCCCAGCGCCTGTGGCCGCGCCCACTTATGGGTATCCGCCCGCCGTGCCTGCCGGGGCAGGCCCGAGCTACGGGTATCCCCCGCCGGTGGCCCCGGCGGCCGTGCCCGGATACCCGGCTGCGGGATCCGCCCCGGCTCATCCGGCGTATCCGGGACAGACCGCGGCGCCGGGCTACTCCCCTGCGGCACCGGTTGCTCCGGGCCCTGTTGCGGCGCCCTTCTCCTACCCCACGGCCGCCTCTTCGACTGCTCCCCCGGTCGGGCACACCGCTGCCTCGGCGGCACCGCTGGGACACAGCGCGGCGACCGAGCTGTCCTCGGATCGGCTGCTGCGCGGCGGCCGGAGCAAGGCCCGCAGCAGCCGCCCGGGCGCCCGGCCCTCGCGGTTCCGGCTCGGCGGTGCGAAGGAGGACGCCGCGCTGCAGCACAAGCTCGAGGTGATCCGCACACCGGTGCGCGGCTGCTACCGGATTGCCGTGATCAGTCTCAAGGGCGGTGTCGGCAAGACGACCGTGACCACCGCCTTGGGCTCCACCTTGGCCAGCGAACGGGCGGACCGAGTCCTGGCGATCGACGCGAACCCGGACGCCGGAACGCTCGGCCGGCGCGTGCGCCGCGAGACCGGAGCCACCATCCGCGACCTGGTGCAGGCGATCCCAACTCTGCGTACGTACCACGACATCCGGGCCTTCACCTCACAGGCATCGTCCGGTCTGGAGATCGTCGCCAACGATGTCGACCCGGCCATCTCCACCACTTTCAACGACGAGGACTATCGGCGGGCGATCGGCGTCCTGGGAGCCCAGTACCCGATCATCCTGACGGACTCGGGCACCGGTCTGCTCTACAGCGCGATGCGCGGCGTCCTGGACCTGGCCGACCAGCTGATCGTCGTCGCCACGCCCTCGGTGGACGGCGCGTCCAGCGCGAGCACCACGCTGGACTGGCTCAATGCCCACGGCTACGGCGACCTGGTGCGGCGCAGCCTCACGGTGGTCTCCGGGGTACGGGAGAAGGGCAGGATGATCAAGGTGGAGGACATCGTGGCGCACTTCAGCGAGCGCTGCCGCGGGGTTGTCGCGGTCCCCTTCGACGAGCATCTGTCAGCCGGCGCCGAGATCGACCTCGGCCTGATGCGGCCCAAGGTCCGCGAGGCCTACCTGACCCTGTGCGCCCTGGTCGCCGAGGGGTTTTCCCAGCCGCGGCGGACCGCCCCGGCGGGCGGCCACCCGGGCCATCCCCAGGACGCGTGGCCCGGCGGTCCGGCCAGCGCCGGGGGGTACCCGGCGCAGCCCGGCTACCCGGGCCCGCCGCAGTAGCGAAGACGCCCGGGGCCAGTCCGCCCTCCGGCTTGAGTCCGTCAGGCCGTGGGCGGCATGGTCGCTTTCCACACCTTCTTCAGTTCTTCACGGCTCCAGCCACAGTCCTGATCGCAGGCGCTGGGATGGTCCTTGATGAGGAGGCATGTCTCGTCGACGACCTGCCTGCGGCACCCCGGAGCCGTGCGGATCTCGCGGTGGCCGTCTTCGCCCCACAGCAGCCACCACAACACCAGTTCTCCGGCGCCGGTGTACTGCATCTGTACGCAGACCGCGTGCCGGGCCTCTCGCGGGTGCGCCGCGAAGTCGCAGCCGAGCGGGTGTGCGTCGGCCGTGAAGTCGGTGTCGGGCAGGGCGTTGAGGTAGCGCGTCTCCTGGGCCGTCAGCGTGGCCTGCGCGTGGCAGGTCTTGGTCTGGGGAGACGTCTGGGGCGGGATCATCGAGTCCTCCGACTGCGTATGGGGTGGCGCGCCTTCACTCTTCGGGCGCGGCGGGCGGCGAAACCGACAAAGAATCTTGGAAGCATCGGTGTGTTCTGCGTCACCACGACGTCGGCTGGTGCCGGGCACCACGACGGAAGGGGCGGCCGCCACCCCGCACCGGTTGCTGGCCACGACTCGTCCGTCCCACCCGGGTTGCGTCCTGTGTTCCTGGCTGGAGGACTGGGCCGGCGCGCATGCCCCGGGCCGCCGTCGGCTCACGCCTGATGCGGCCGCGGGCGGCTTCGTCCCACGCGTCCCACCCGCCTCAACTTCGCTGTCTAACCCTCTTTACCGCCAAGTAGTTGCCCGGCGGCGTATAGGTGGCGGGCCCGTCGGGGGCCCGGACCCGAAGGAGGAACAGATGGACACGATGCTCACGCAGGCGTCCGAGATGGTGACGGTGGGGCTGGCGCAACGGCCGGGCACCGAGTCGCCGTGCGCTGACGGAGCGGACTTCCAGCGTCGCGGCAGCCGTGTGTGCGCCGTCGTCGTCGATGGTGCTGGGCACGGTGCGGAGGTCGTGCGTTATGTCGCGACGGTGCCTGCGGTGATCACGCAGATGGGTATGGTCGAGGGCTGCTTGGCCGGTCTGGTCACGGGTGGGCGGATGGCGTACGCGTACGACGTTCCCCCGCATGCCAGCGCTGTGTACGCCTCTGTGGAGCCGGGCCGGCCGAGTGCGGTGCACTGGATCGGCGATGCACGTGCCTACGGCTACGGGAACGGCGAACTCACACTGTGGAGCACCGACATGACGATGGGGATCTATCTGTGCGGACGACGCGGATACGCGCCGGAGCTCGTCGAGGAGTACGACGACTACGCCCGGCTCGGCCTCGCGCAGGCAGGGTGGGCGACCTGCCGGCTCGTGGAGATTCCGGAGGAGATCCCGCTGCTCCTTCTCGTCTCGGACGGTGTCTCGGACCACGTGGACCAGGGCACCTGGAAGCGGCTGTGCCATCTCCATGAGACGGACCCGCAGGCCCTGGCGGACGCCTTGGTGGCGGCCGCCGAGGAGGACGCCGACGGGTACCGCGACGACTGCACCGTGATCGCCATGCGTCGCCGCACTCCCTGACGGGATCCGTCGCGCACCGCCTGTCCGACTGCGCCGCCGCCGGGCGCAGTCGGTCCGTGCCGCGCGGGGACGTGTGCTGTTCAGCGCCGTGTCCGCTCGGCTCTTGGACGGCTGCGGGGGCGCGGCCGGGTCCGGACCCGGCCGGGCGCGCCTCGTGTTCGGCCGGAGACGGGGGCGGGATTGGTCCGGCGGCGTGGAGCGGGGCGGCCCGTTCGCGGCGGCCGGACCAGGACGGATGGGTGGCCGAGGTCGGGGGCGAAGCCGTAGCGCAGGTAGGTGCGGTGCAGCGCTGGTGTCCGGGCTGTGGCGATGGCGCCGACGTCGTGGCCGTCGGCGTAGGCGAGGGCTGCGTGGACCAGGTAGGAGGCGGAGAGAGGGTCGTCTTCGCGGCAGGCCAGGTTGCCGACCGTCCACCAGGTTCCGCCGGTGCGGCGCCGTGCGCGACGGCAGGACTCCACTGCCCGAGCGGTGCGGGCTGAGGCGAGTTGGCGGATGAGGCCGAGCAGCAGCAAGGCGGTGATCAGGGCGGTGGCGCCCGTCGCGCTCCACCGCGTCCAAGGGGCGGGGGCACCAGCGGCCTCGGCTGCCGCGCCGAGCGCGGTCGGCAGCAGCAGGCCTGCGGTGAGGGCGAGCTCGGCCAGCAGCAGAGCGCCGGTCGCGGCCAGGGCGCGGGCGGGCGCAATGGCCGGCCCGCGGACGGTCAGGACCGCTCCCCCGTGGGCGAGGAGCCGTCCCTGTGCGCGGGCGTAGATGAGTTGGAGCAGCCACAGTGTGGCGCCGGCGGCGTGGGATGCGCGGGTGCGGGCGGGCGGTCCCAGGCGGCGCTGCAGCAGTGCGGCGTGGCGCGGAAGATCGCGCCAGCGGGCCCGCAGCTCGGCCGGTGCGCGGGGCGTTGTGGGGTGGTGGCGGTTCACCGGGCGGGCCGTCTCGGGGTGGTCGGGGCGATGGCGGCGGACTGCTGTGCGGGTGGGGCGGTGGTGCTCAGCGCGGTGAGTTCGGTGTGCAGCTGCCGCCAGGTGCGGGTGTCGGCAGGGTCGCCGGACGGCGGTCCGAGTAGCTGTGCGCCAAGTTCGGGGCGGTGTTGGTGCCAGGCGGCGAGTCGGGTGAACAGGGCGCACCAGCGCGCCCGGTGGGCGCTGTCGCCGGGGCGTGGCGGGGGGATCTGCCCCATCCAGGCGGCGGGTGGCGGGGCTCCGCCGAGTGCGCTCTGCCAGGCGGTGGTGGCGGTGGGCCAGGTGGCAATCTCCTGGGTGGCTGGGCGGGTGAGGGTGCGGATGCGGGTGGCGAGGTCGTTGTAGGCGGGCACGTCGTGGCCGCTGGTGGGGCGGGGCAGCGGACCGGTGCCGTCTGTGTCGGGCAGGGATGCGGTGCGGTGTCGCCAGGTCTCGACGAGCGCGGCGGTGGTCTGCCAGGCATGGCGCTGCCAGGTGTCCGGGGGTGGGACGGGCCCGAGCACGGTGGTCCACGGGGGAGGTTCCTGGGCCAGTTGCAGGCCCCGGGCAGCGAGCAGTTGGCCCAGGACGTGACGGCGTTCGGTGAGGTGGCCGCGCCAGTCAGCGGGGGTGTCCGGGTCGTGTTCGAGGCGGGCGTCGGCGACCCAGTCGGGGACCGGACCGCTGTGGCGGGCGGCGTGGGGGGTGCGGTCGGGCAGGCGTGCGCGCAGGTCACGCTCGGCGCTGATGAGCTCGACGAAGCGGCTGGCGCGGGCGCGGGAACGGCCCTGACGGTAGCGCTCCTTGGGGGTGGGGGCGCGGCGTTGGAGGTGGGCGCGATGGGTGAGTGCGAGGGCGGTCAGGCGGGCGAGTTGGGTGTCGCTGTAGGCGGCCAGCGGCCGGTCAGCAGTGGGGCGCGGGGTGGTGGCGACGAGTTGGTAGATGCGGTCGGCCAGGACGGAGGCGGTGTCGTCGTCGGCGCTGTCGTCGACCGGTTCGTTGCTGATCCGGGTGAGGGTGCGGCGGGTGCTGTGGCCAGCCAGTTCGGCTGCGGTGAGGGCGGCCAGCAGCTTGGGCCAGCCTTCGTCGGTGTAGGTCTGGTCGGCCAGGGCGGGCAGGATCTCGGCCAGCAGCGCCCGGGCGCGGGCGGTGGCGGCGCGGGCGGCGGTGTCGGCGTACTGGGCGGCGTGGAGGGCCGGGCTGGTGGACTCGTCCTGCAGGTCGCGCAGGAGTTGGTGGGCGGAGGTCGCGGCGCGGCGGGCGTGGGCGATCTGGTGCAGGGCGGCGGCCTCGTCGGCCAGTGGGTCCTCGGTGGGTTCGCTGATGCCGAGGTAGAGCTTGTTACTGCGACGTCCGCGGGTGAGCTGGACGTAGACGCTTTCGCGGGAGGAGGAGGCGGTGGCGTAGGCGTGGGCTGTGTCGACGGTCATGCCCTGTGCGCGGTGGACGGTGGCCGCGTATCCGAGCTCGACGTGGGCGGCGGTGTAGTCGGCGGGCAGGGTGATCGTGGCGTGATGGGCGGTGTTTCTAACAGTCAGGGAGCCGTCCGGGTGGACTGTCAGCACCCGCCAGGCATCGCCGTTCTTCACGAAGTCCCGGCCCTTCAGGACCGGCAGGGCGCGGTTGTTGCGGCGGGTGACGATGGTGTCGCCGGCGTGGGCGCGGGTGCCGTCGCGCAGTTGGCGGTGGGCGGTGACGTCGAGCAGTCCGCGGGCGGCGGCGGCCGTCTGGGCGCGGGCGTTGAGTTCGCGCACGGTGGCCGCGTCGGGGGCCATCATGACGCTGCTCAGCCCGGCGGCGATGTCCGTGCTCCACGCGGCGTAGACGGCGTCGAGCATGTCGGCCGGGTCCCCGGAGCGGATGCGCCGGTGCTGGCGGTGGAAGATGAAGACGTCGGCCGGGTCGCCGTCGCGCAGTACCAGGGTGGCCGCGCCTTCGCCCGGGGTGGTGAAGCGGTGCAGTTCGTCCAGGCGCACCGTGTCGGGATGGCGGTCGAGCAGGCGCGGAACGCCTCCCGCGTCAACGGCGGACAGCTGCAGCGGATCGCCCAGGAGCCGGACGTGGGCGCCTGCGGCGCGCGCCTGGGCCAGGATCCGCTGGAGGTTGAGGGTGCCGCCCATGCCCATCTCGTCGACGACGATCACGTCGCCACGGGCGAGGGGGAAGCGCTGGTCGGCCAGGCCTTTGGCGTGCTGGTCGCGGTGGTGCAGCCAGGCATGCAGGGTGGTGGCGGGCGCACCGAGGTCATCAGCGAGAGCCTGGGCGGCGCGGGAGGAGGGGGCCAGGGCGACCAGGCGGCGCCCGGAGGCGGCCAGGGTGTCGGCCACCAGCTTCATCGCGGACGTCTTGCCGGATCCGGCCGGGCCGATGCCGGTCAACAGCAGTTTGTCACCGCATGCGAAGGAGCGGGCGAGGGCCAACTGGGCGGCGCCCAGGTGCGGATGGCGGCGGGCTGCCCGTGCGAAGTCGGCCTCTTCGGCGGCGGGAATGACCAGGGTGTCGGCGGCTGCCAGGAGGTCGTCCTCGGCAGCCATGAGCCGGCGAGTGGTGTAGGCGGGGGCCTCGACGCGCAGAAAGACGCTGCTGCCGTCGGGGCGCTGCTGCTCGGGGTGCAGGTCGACCAGGGAGGGCGGGCGCAGGCCGACGACGGGGTCATCAAGGGTGAGGTCGGACAGTGCGCGGGCGGTGATGCGCTCGGTCGCCTGACCCAGGACCAGGTCCTGGGTCAGGGGGCCACGGGCGAGGTGGTAGCCGAGCTGGCGCAGCACCTCGGCGCGCACGTGCTGGGCAGCGAACACGCCGCGGTGTTCGGCAACTTCGGCCAGCGCTGCGATGGCGATCTGCCGCTCGAAGGTGTCCGGATCGACCCCCTGGGGAGCCGGTTCGGCGTCGGCAGCGACCTGGCGCACGGCGTCCAGCAACGCCTGGGTGAGGACTTCGTCGGGCCGTGCGTCGACGTCGCCGAGGGCCGCGCGGGCGGCGGTGAACCAGATCTTCTGCAGGGTGCGCAGCGGCCGTGCGGCGCTGAGTTCGGGCCGGTTGGTGACTGCGGCCTGCTGCGCGAGCGCGTACCAGACCGCCGGGGGCGGGGTGCGCTGGTGGCGGGTGTAGTAGTCGGCGACCAGGCGTTCCAACTCGGCCCGCACCGTCTTGCCGCGGGTGGAGAACGCGTCGATCAGCTCGTCGGGCAGGCCCGCGATCTCGAGGATCGGCCGCCGGCCGGGGGCGGTGACTCGCTCGCGGACCGCGAGCCCCAGGCGCTCGGACACCAGCCGCATGACAGTGGTGTTGTAGAGCTCGCTGATGGTCACTCCGTGCGCGAGCAGCGGCCGCGCGTCGATCGTGCGCCACTTCCCGTCCGGGCCCTGGACCCGGTTGGCGACGATGATGTGATCGTGCAGATGGGGGTCACCCGGATCCCCGCGCGCGGTGTAGTGCCGCCACCGGGCGGCGACCAGGCCGGAGGTCACCTGCTCCTGGGCGATGCTGCCCTTGCTGGAGGCGCGGGTGGCCAGCACATGGTCCTCGATCCAGGCCAGGGCCGTCTCGAGCGCCTCGGTGTGCGCCGCGTCGATGACCTCGCGTGTCTCCTCCCCTCCCAGGATCCGCAGGGCCTGCAGCGAGCCTTGCGGGGCGGCCACGAAGCTCCAGCCCAGGCAGGGCTGGCGCACCGGCTGGGTATGCATCCTCAGGTACCCGTCGAGCTCCTCCACGGAGGCCGGGCCGCGGTGGAACTCTGCACGGAAGTACTGGGCCGCGACGTGTCGGCGGATCGCCCGGCGCTGGGCGTCGGTGAGCGATCCTCCGCTGCGCGCGGTGGCCTCCGCGAGGGCCTCCTCGATGCGCTCCAGCAGCGGGTCGGTGGCGGTCGGGTCGCTGAACTGGGAGTAGGCGGCGCCGAGTTTCCCGGCCCGCCAGGCCTTCTTCTCGCTTTCTCCGGCAGCGATCCGATCGGCGGCTATCTCAGCCGCACGCGGATGCCGGCCGAGACCGAACAGGGATTCCGCTTGTGCCCGCAGCACCTCCTGCCCAGCCACTTGGAGGACCTCGGCGGCTCGTCCCATCCACACCCCCGGTGGGGCGCCGGCGTTCAGGGAGCCGTCGGCGGCAGGCAAAGACTCCGCACGGACCGTCTGCGCGAGCAGATACCGGTACCCCGCGGCCGCCGTCAGCTTGCGAAGCTCCACTGCCACGGCATCGACGCTACGAGGCGATCAGAGTTGCAAGAGATGTCATTCCGTTCTCCTGTCCCCTCCCTCTGCCTCCCTCTTACAAACCGGTGACCTGCAAAGACATCAGCAGCAAGGAGCAGCGGGGTGGGGAGGTTGTCCGGAGAACGGGGGTGAGACGACTTTTCCCTCCTCCCGCTGGGTGGGCAGAAAACATGGTCGTGGCCCGTGGGACGGGAGCGCGGGCAGCTCGGTCGGGCGAGCGCTTCGATCGGGCCGGGCGGCGGGTGAGGCTGCCTGTGCGGGTTCCCGGGGAGGGCGGCAGGGTGCCGTCCGGGCGCAGCCCACGGTTCGGGGCCGTTCGGAGTTGAGATGGTGAGGAAGGCGAAGGCGTCGGCTGCGGCGAACGTGGTGGCGGCGCGGGAGCGGGCGCATCAGTTGGCGATGGCGCCGATGGCGCGGCAGCAGCGGCTGGTGGAGCGGGCGACGGACTTCTTCTTGGCGACCGAGCGTCAGGATCTGGCGCGGGAGGAGGGGGAGCGGGAGATCCGGGCGGTCCGGGAGCGGGTGGTGGAGCAGGTGGAGGCGGCGCGGGTGGAGGCCGGGGCTGCGGTGGTGGCGATGCTGGGTGAGGACGAGCCGGTGGGGGCGGTCGCGGAGCGGCTAGGGCTGCGGCGGACCGATGTGCAGGAGCTGCGGCGGCTGGTCCGGGAGCAGGAACAGGAGCAGGAGCCGGTGCAGGGGTCGGGTGGCCGGGGCGGGGAGGTACGGCCGGTGGCGGGGCCGGGCGTCGGGGTCCCGGGGCGCAGCGGGGCGGGGAGCGCTGCGGGTGCGGCGGGTGCGGCGGGCGGGGTCCGGCAGGAGGTCCGGCCGGTGGCCTCCGGTGGTCCGGGCGGACCGCGGCCGGTGGGGAACACGGTCACGGTGGAGGGGGGCGGGGCTGAGGGGGCCGGGGCGGTGTAGGGGCGGTTCGGGTGGTGAAGGCGGGAGGTGTGTCCCTGCGTGTCCCTGGGGCCTGTGCGGGGGCTCGGGGGCCGGTCTCGTGGGGAATGCCGGGAAGTGTGTCCCTGGGTGTCCCTGTGTCCCTGGGCGGCGGTCAGCGCATGCCGGGCGCGGCGCCGCCTTGCTGGGGCTGCTGGGGGTAATGGCCCTGGCCGGGGTAGCCGGGTGCGGCAGGCTGCTGCTGGGGTGCCTGGGGCTGCTGGGGTGTGGCGGGGGCCTGGGGGTGGGGGGTCATCCAGGGCGCGGCGGTGCGTTCGCCGGTCGGCTGGGGGGCGGCCGGCTGGGGAACGTACTGGGGCTGGGCGGCCGGGGCGGGTGCGGGGGCGGCGGGCTGGGCGTACTGGGGCTGGGGGGTTGCGGCGTACTGCTGGACGGCCGGGGCGGGCGCGGCGTAGGGCGCGGGGGCCGGGGCGGGAGTGGGTGTGAACCAGACCTCGACGCTGTGGTCGCCCGGGAGGTGGCGAGAGAAGCCGGAGTTGGCGATCTCGTACGTCGTGGTGCCCTCGCGGGTGGGGATCTCGGAGATGCGGTTGACGCCTGTGAGCCAGTGGGTCATGGCGTCCGCGTTGCGGCCGGATCGGGCCTCGCGTGGTTCGGTGAACCGGATGAGGGCGACGGTGTCGAGGATGGTGGCGAGTTCGGCGACGGTGGTGCTGGTGTCGGCGGGCCGGTTGGGCTGCGGTGCGGTGGTCACTGGTGGTCCCCTCCCTCAGGGTGCGGGTGGTCTGTGAGGGGTGACGGTACCTGCGGCGTGGGAGGTGCGGGGGGTGCGTCCCGTGGGGCGGGAAGGGAGTGTGCGCGGGGACGCGAAAGGGCCCCGGCACGCTGGGTGCCGGGGCCCGTGGGGCGGGTTCGCGGGTTGGTCAGTGGCGGACGGGCTGGGTGAGGTAGACGGTGTAGTGGCCGGGCTGGCTGGGGCGGGTGGCGGTGGCGGTGGCGTCGTTGAGGTCGTCGGGGAAGCCGTGGCTGATCCAGGCCAGGAGTCGGCGTTCCGCTTCGTCGGCGGTGGAGGCGTCGAGGGTGTAGACGGTGGTGGCGGTCTGGCCGTCGTCGTCGACGGTGGTGTCGGCGACCTTCTCGGTGTTCCAGTGGTCTGCGGGGACGGCCGGGAGGAGGTCGGTGGGGAACCGGGTTCCGGGGCGCGGGGTGTGCTGGCCGTGTTCGAGATGCGTTGCCTGGTGGTTGAGGTTGGTCTCCTCGCGCTGGGCGTCGGTGATCTGCTCGGCCAGGCCCTGGGGGGTGAAGGAGGCGTGGCCGAGTCGTTCGGGGAGCAGCGCGGCCAGGGCGCGGCCTATCTCGGGGTCCTCGGCTGCCGTGCGCAGGGTGGTGAGGGCGTCGATGTGGCGGGAGAGGGCCTCGGCGCGGGTGCGGAGCTGGTCCGCCGTGGCGGGCGGGTGGATGGAGTGGGCGTCGGTCATCGTGGGACCCTTTCGAGGAAGGTGGTGGTCAGTGGTCGTCGGCGCGGAAGGCAGCGGCGGCTTCGGGTGAGGCTGCGGATGCTTGCGCGAGGAGCAGCGCGGTGTCGGGGTCGGGCGCGCGCAGGTGGCGCACCCATCCACTCAGTTGGTCGGAGACCTTGTGGCCGGCGGGCTCGTGCGTTCCGGGCAGCACGGTCAGCGCGTCGACGTCCGCGGTCGACTCGTTCCAGCGCACGCCGATGACGGTCCACTCCGGGTCTTCGGGCTGGCCCGGGTGGTGCCGGGCGGGGCCGTGGGCTTCGTCTCCGAGGGGGCGGGAGGGCCGGTCGTCGGAGACCGTGTGGGGCTCAGTGGTAGGCGGGGTGGGCTGGTGGAGCCGGGCCCGTACGGCGTCGGGGCCGTGGGTGAAGCCGGGCATGGCTGCGTTGAGGATGGCGAAGATGACGTTGGGGTCTTCGATCCATTCCTGCTGGGTCCACAGCACCAGTTCCTCGCTTCCGTCGAGGAGGCTGACGCTGTCGTCGTCGAAGCCGACGCTGATTCCGCTCGGGCTGGGCTGCTGGGCATGGCACAAGGAGGGGCTGACGGGGCGGGAGCCGATGTGGAGGTTGACGGCGAGCTGCCCGTCGGGGGCGGTGCGCAGCGCGGGGTGTGCGGTGTCGTCGAGGATGCCGAGGGTCAGGGTGTAAGTGTCGTCGATGTACGCGCCGATACGGAGTCCGGCCAGGGCGGTGACGGGGAAGGAGTGGTCGCGGTCGGCGGGGTCGGGCGGGAGGTAGAGCGCGGCCTGGTGGAAGTCGGCCGGGGTGGGTGCGGGGGCGTGGCCGGGGTCGTCGGCGTCCTCGTCGGTGACCGGGCACAGGTCGCGGTCTTCGGAGTCGAGCCAGTGGCCGTAGGGGGTGCCCGCTTCGGGGTCGTCGTAGTACCAGGTGATGCCGGTGCCGCAGGCGGCGCAGCGGGCGTCCTGGCCGTGGTCGGGCGTCTGGTCGGTGTGCCGGAACGCGTGCTGCGGGTGGGCGCTGGTGCGGGCGAGGGCGGCGCGTACGCGGGTGCCGAGGAGTGCGGGGGCGTAGAGGGCGAGCCAGATGCCGACCCTCATGTCTACGGGGGCTTGGGCGAGGGCGTGGCGGACTTCTTCGGTCGGGATGAGGGGGGTGCCGTCGGCGTTGCACTGGGCGCGGAAGAGGCCGGTGTCGGGGTGGTAGGCGATGAAGACGCCGTCTTGGGTTTCGGCGGGGTCGTTTGCGAGTTCGAAGGCGGTGTTCGGGGCGGTGGTGATGAGGGCGGTGGCGAGGTGTTCGGCGGTGTCGGCGCCGGCGCGGGTGACGTAGGTGTGGCCGGTCTGGAGGGCGGTGAGGGGGTGGGTGGTGTCGGCGGTGAAGTCGGTTGCGAGGTGGTGGGTGTTGAGGGCGTGCAGGAGGGCGGGGAGGTCGGTGCTGGTGGTGGCATGGATGGTGAGCTGGAGGGCGGGCAGGTGATCGTGGCTGAGCATGGGTTGTTCCTGTCGTTGAGTCGTTGATGGGTGCGGGCGGCATGGCCGGGCGGGGACGGAGCCACGCCGCGGTGGCGGTCGCTCGGCGCGGGCTTAGGGGTGCCGGTCCTGGAGCAGGGATCGCAGCGCCTGCGTTGTGCCGCAGAAGGCGGCGAGGAAGCGAAGCTGTCCGGAGGTGCCGCTGTTGTTGATGCTGCTGGCGCGCTGTTCGGCCTCGTCGTGGAACTGGTCGTAGGCGGCGAGGAAGTCCAGACCGTCTCGGTCGCCGTTGACCTTGTTCGAGGCGGTGCTGCTGCACGCGTCGTGGACAAGCTCGTCCAGGTCGTCTTCGGTGAGGCTGAACTCGCGGGTGATCTCGTCGATCCCCGCGTCGGTGAGATGCGCGGTCATCAGGCGTTGCCTCCGGGTCGGGTGGGCGAGCAGGGCGTCGTGCCGGGCGCGGGCCGCGTCACGCGGGGGCGGTGCTCGGCGGTGAGGGCGTCTTCGTCTTCGACTGCCTGGGCGAAGTTGAGGACGCGCGGCGGTGCCGCGGCCTGGGCCGGGTCGCGGGGTGGCCGGCTGTGAGCTGGGGGCCGTGTGCGGCCCGGGGGTTGTTCGCCCGTCCGGGCCGCACTGGTGTGGTCGTCAGTCTCGGGTGCAGGTGGCGCGGGCGTGTGCGGGGTGCTTGAGGACGAACAGGACCTTGTTCTGGCTGCCGGAACGGATCAGCTGGGTGTACTGGGGTCCGCCCCACAGCGTCCACCGGTCACCGGTGATCTGCGGGGACCACGTGAGCGCGTACCGTTCGCCGTCGGCGGTGACGACGTCCCACCATCCCCGTTGGGGGCGGGCCTTGATGGTGGTGTCCGCGACTGCGGGTATCACCGGGCGCGGTCCGAACCGGCGCTCGTTGTAGGCGAGGTAGGCGCGGGTCGGCACGATCGCCAGTACCGCCATGTCCTGCTGGGTGGCGTGCTGGCGCCAGTAGGCACCCGGCGCGCACCGGAAACCGGCTTGGCCCAGGGCCGTGATCGCCGCTGCGTGCGCTCCGGTGTCCTGCGGGCTGCGGTGGTTGCCGTCCAGCTTGATGGGCGCGTGGTTCTGGCCCCCGTCGGTGCCGATCAGATGCAGGGTCGCGCGCCCCGAGAGGGGGGAAACGTGCACGTGCGCGCTGGTCGGTCGCGTACGCTCCTCCGCCTTGCGGTCCCGCTCGCACGCCTGGTCTTCCGCCTGTTCGGCGGCCGTGCGCGGGGCGGGCGCCGCCTCGGCCTCCTGCTGCACCTTGATCCTCCGCACGGCCACCGCGACCGCTTCCGTACGGCTGGTGACGTTGTCGGCGCGGAGCACGAGGAACGTCCCGGCCTTCGTGGTGGCCGTGGTCTTGGCGTAGCGGACGACCCAGCGGCGCCGCATCCCCCCGCCGGACAGAGGAAGAGACAGCATCGTGTGAACGAACAGGGTGACGCCGTGGGCTTCGAAGTCGTGTCCGGTGACGTCCTCGGTGGTGTCGAAGGGGCAGCCTGGCGTGACGAACGCGCGGGTCTTCTTCGTGAGCGTGGGGCCAGTGGGGTCGGTCACCGGTCGTTCCTTCCAGGTGGTGAGGTGATCTTGCGAGTGCGTGCGGTTGAGTGCTCCGCGGCCCGACTTGATCGGGCCGCACACCAGCTGGGGGGTGAGTGATGCTCTAGAAGGGCGGGCAGCACTGCGGCGTGCAGAGGGCCGCGTGTGCTTCCGCCTCGGCGTCGGCGCGGGCCCGCTCGGCCTCGGCCTTGGCTGCCGCCTTCGTGCGCCGCTTCGCACACGGCTGGTCCTCGCACGGCCGGTGACCGGTCAGGTCGGTGGACGCGTGGAAGATCTCGATGACGCCGGTGTCCTCGCAGGACCAGCACAGTGGCGCCGGGGCGTGCAGGTGTGTGCTGTCCACGCATCCGGTCGCGTTCGACGCGTCGTACCAGGCGCCCTGGCCGTCGGCCTCGATCCACTCGATGCGGCGTTCGCAGTGCAGGCACTCGCGGGCCGGCTCTGGGGTCTGGATGCCCAGGAATGCGGCGACGGCTTCCGCGCACGTCTCGGCCTGTGCCGCCGGCCGCGGGTTCTTGTCGGAGAACCCGTCGTACACGAAGCGGGTGCTCGTCTCGTCGGTGACGACGGCGGCCACGGCCATCAGCTCACCGCGCGGGATGTCGTAGTGGGTGGCGCCGTTACACGAGGCGGCGTGTATCCACACCGGTGCCCGGCCGGGCACCTCGGCCACAAGGTACTCGTTCGGCAGCGACGGCCACGGCTTGTCCACGCGGACGCTGGTGACGCCGTGGCGGGTCAGTGCGTCGCGCAGGAGC
>NZ_JBHWIQ010000037.1:0-5922 GCF_042732055.1 Streptomyces sp. NPDC059816 | reverse complement strand
GGCACCTCGGCCACAAGGTACTCGTTCGGCAGCGACGGCCACGGCTTGTCCACGCGGACGCTGGTGACGCCGTGGCGGGTCAGTGCGTCGCGCAGGAGTGCGCCCATGTGCAGGTCGGTTCCGGGGTGGGTGCGGGTCAGTACGGTGGCCATGTGATCGCTCCTGGTTCGGTACGGCGGGGCGTTGCCCCTGCTGCCGGTGTCGGGGCGGGGTGACTCAGGGGGCTGTCGTCACCCCGCCCCGACACATGCAAACTATTATTTTCGTGCATCATATTCAATAAATGCTGTGCGGGGAGCCGTCCGAAGAATCCAGGCGGACACGGGGCGTGGGACATCAGCCCCAGGGCCACCGTTCCCTTCTTCCTGCCGCGTCGTTTTCAGGCCAGGTGCCCCGCGGGGGCCGTACTCGGCGGTGAAGGGCGCCTTCGGCCGCCTGGGCGGAGCCGAGGGTACGCGGAGCCTGCGCACAGACCGGGGTCCTCGAGGCCGGGCAGTCCGGGTTGGCGTCACCGGCGATCTTGGGTGGCGGCCTCGGCGGTGGCTTCGATGTCGGGCTCTCCGAAGCCGTGGTAGATGAGTCCGTCGCTTCCCTCGTAGGAGTCGAAGTCGGCGGGGTCGGGGCCGGGCGCGTCGGTGGCTGATCCGGTGCCCGCGCAGTGCGGGCAGTGCCCTTCGGGGTGGGTGAAGGCCCTGTGCTGGTCGGTGATGAGGACGGCGAGCATCCGCAGAAGGCCGGGGTGGACGTCGACGGTCGTTCCGGCGATGGTGACGGGCACGGGGCTGGTGTCGCTGGCCTCGGCCGGGATGGCGTGGGGGTGGCCGGTGTTCCAGGCATGCAGGGCGCGGGTGAACTCGGCGGCCGGGACGGTGTGCGGGGTGCCGGGCGCATCGGCGGCCACGGCCGGGGGCAAGGTCGGGTACTGGGCGCGGGCGACGGTGCCGGCGGGGATGATCGCCATGGGCCGGTTGCGCAGGACGATGGTGCACGGCTCGCCGTCCTCGGCGGGGGCAAGGCACACGTAGCGCCAGCCGGCGTCGGCGGTGCGGCCGTGGTCGGCGAGAGCCCAGCCGTCCATGGCGTTGCAGGCTTCACATCCGGTGCACGGACAGGCGGACAGGGGGTGCGGGGCGGCCGGGTAGGGGTCGGGGATGTGCTCGGCGGGGCGGGGGCCGCTGCCGGTGGCATCGGTGAACTCGGCAAGCAGGAGGTCGCCGGGGCCGACCTGGTGGGCGCGGCGGGCGACCGCGTCATCAAGCGTGAAACCGTGCGGGAGCGGCGGATAGTCGTCCGTGGTGGGCCGGTCGGGCAGGACGAGCGGGCCGGGGTGGTCGGCGAGGACCAGCGTGCGCATGACGGGGGCCTTTCTGGGGGGCCGGGCGCAGTGGCGCGGAGGCGGCGCGGACGAGGGGGTCAGTCGTCGAACACCGGGAGCAGATCGGTCGTGTCGGCGTCCGCGTCGAAGAGGATGTAGGCGCAGTCGTGGGCGCGTGCCAGCTGCACGATGGGCAGCAGTTCCTCGGGCCAGGCGTGTGTCCGGGCCAGGTCGGCGGCGCCCACCGGCGCGTACATCAGCCAGCCGTGTTCGAGGGGGTAACTCAGCACGCGCTCGATGGTGTTGAGGGCGTCGCGGGTGACCGGCGCCAGGTGCAGGGTGGACAGGTCGAGGAACGACCGGATGCGGTCGCGCATGCCCGCGGCGGACTCGGCGCGGGCGTGGGGGGCGACGGGGGTGCCGTGGGCGTTGCACTGGGCGCGGCGGGTGCCGTCCTGGGGGGTGTGGGCGACGCACAGGCCGTTGTCGGCGTCGGTGGGGTACTGGGTGATCGTGAATGCGGTGTGGTGGGTGGTGTCCAGCAGTGCGGCGGCGAGGAGTTCGCCGGTGTCGGTGCTGGTGCGGGTGGCGTAGACGCGGCCGGTGTCGACTGTGGTCAGGGGGTCGGGGTCGCTGGCTGCGGGGTCGACGGCGAGCCGGGTACTCGTTGAGGACGTCGAGGACGGTTTCGCGGTCGTCTTCTCCGGTGGCGTCGATGACGGCCTGGAGGATGGTCAGGTCGGGCACGGGGGCGCCTTTCGTGGCAGGCACCGGCGCCCGGGGCGCTGGGGGCGCCGGTGCGGGTGGGGGTGGTGAGCGGCAGGAGAGCGCGGTGTCGTCCACGGCGCAGCGCGAAGGCCGGGCAGGGCGCGCGCGGGGTGGGTCAGGCGGACAGGACGATGCGCATGTGCTCGTGGTGGCCGGGCTTCTCGAAGCGGGTGAGGCCGTCGAGGGCCCGCCCGATGTCCTCGAAGCGGTCGCGGTCGCGGAATCCGCCCTCGATGGGTTCGGCGCGTCCGCCGTACATGGCGGTCACCTGGGCGCCACGCCACCCGGGGCCGTCCTGGTAGTCGAACACCACGGCGTCCGGCCGCTGCTCGTCCTGGGCGAAGTGGCCGGTGAGCGCCCGGCGCAGCGCCGCCCACTTCCGCTTCGGCACTTCGTAGTTGCTCGGGGTGATGTCGCCGATGGGCCTGCCCTTCGAGCCCCAACCGCACCCGGTGCAGTACCACTGTCCCCGCCCGTTGTGGGCGCCGCAGACGGCGTTGGCACACTGCCACAGGTACCGGGCCGCGCGGGCGGCAGCGAGGATGTGGGGGACGGCTTCGCTGTCGGCTCGGTTGAGCAGCCGGTCGAGGACGATCAGGTCGTTGTCACGTGCAGACATGGGTCTCTCCGGGGTCAGGTCAGGAGGTGAGGGCGGGCGCAGCAGCGGGGAGAGCGGGCCGGCCCGGGGGCAGGGCGGGCGCTTCGACGGTTCGTCCAGGGCGGTGGCCTGTTCGCGGCGCAGGTCGTTGTAGGCGCCCCACTCGGGTATCCCGGGGTGCGACTCGTCGGCGACGAAGCGGGGTGCCATCCCCGCCCCCTCGGCGGCAATTGACGTTGATGGCGTTCTTCATTCAATGGAGAAGGCGCGCGTGCAGAGGCGTCGTCGCGTCTGCGCAGGGCTAGTCGGACTGGCGGGGCTACGGGACGCGGCGGTCCGCGATGAAGGAGGCCGCGTTGGTCGCCACGAACATGCCGCGCGAGCCTTTGGGGCCGACGGCCGACCACACGCCGCACCACTCGCCCGTGACCGCGTGGGGGACCGGCTCCAGCGTCCATTCGATGCCGTGCGCGGTGACGGTCACGACCCCGCCCTGCCGGGCAAAGGGCTCCAGCCCCTTCGCGCGCAGGGCCGCGACGAGCGGCGCCGACGGCTCGGGGGCTTTCAGCGGTACTTCGACGTTCCGCCGGACGGCGTTGGTGCCCTGGACGGTCCAGGCGTCCTCACGGAGCAGGGACAGACCCGACCACCGCCGCAGGTGCGAGCGCGAGACGTGTCCGGTGGCGTGGATGTCTGCGAGGTTGAGCACGGTCCCGGTCCAGGAGTGGACGACGTCGTCGTCGGTGTCGGTGTCGGTGTCGGTGGAATGGGGCGGGCACGGTGCGTCGAGCCGCACGCGCATTCCGTGCGCGCGGACGATGTCGCCCGCGCGGAGTTCGCCGGATGCCTTCGAGACGGTCGTGGTTACCGGGCGGAGGTCCTTCAGCGCGGGGGCGTCGCTGACCCCGTCCTCCCGCTCGACGCGTGCCACCACCTCTCCCCCGGCCGCCCACACGTCGCGTATCCGGCCTCGGCCGCCCGGCACGAACCGAGGGTCTTCCTCGGCGTCGACGATCCGGCCGTCGTACTCCACCAGATCACCCAGACCGAGCCCGGAGACGCCCACGGCGGCGCGGACATCCGTCGCAGAAAGCCGCCCTGCCGGGGCTGGCGAACGGCCAGGCACGTAGCCGGGGCGGGCGGCATCGACGTTCTCAGACATACGGAACTCCTTGGTCGGGGGCGGTCTAGGGGCAGGAGTTGCGGGCCGCGCAGCGAGTGCGGGTGAGCGGCGGGAAAAGGTGCCGGGCCGTGCCCGGCGTAGCGGCGTGGGCGCGGTGTTTCCAGCATCAGGGGGAGCCGGCGGGCGGGGATGACGACAAGGAGTTCGTCGGCGTTGTTGACCTGGCACACGGGGTCCAGTCCCCGTTCGCCGCGCGGCCAGACGGTGAGCGCGATCGGTTCGGTGAGGTAGGTGAACGGGTTCAGTCGCCGGGAACGGCACAGCTCGCACGGGCACGCCGGGTCGACAGGGCGCGGGCGGGCGGCGTACGGGAAGCACCCGTACGGGAGGTAGCTGACGACTGCTGCGGCGTGGCTCGGGTCGTATCCGCGGACCTGACCGAGCACGATGTCCCCGTGTTCCACCCGGTCGGCTCGGGCGATGCGCACGGTGGCCGGGTCGAAGGCGTACGGGTGGGTGTCGTCCGGACGGGCGGACAGGAGTACGGGGCGTGTGGTCGGGTCGAGGTCGAAGAACTGCGGCATGACGGCTTCCCTAAGAATGTGAAGCGGTCCGGGAGGACCGGGCGCGGCTATCGTCGTGCCGGGGTCTGCTGGTGCAGCCGTAGTTGCCATACGGCGTGCCGGACCGGGATGGGGCAAGAGGCGCTGTGGTCGCTGAGGTCGGGGACGACTTCACGGCGGACATCGGGCCGCTGGTCGGGTGTGCAGCGCTCCCGACACGTGATGGGGACCAGGTAGCCGTTCTCCCAGACGTTGACCGGCGCGTAAGAACTGTCCGGGCGGAGCGTGAGCATCTGCCTACCCGAACGGGTCACAACAAACCACCACGTCGAGGCGGTTGGGCGTTCAGGAGCGGTCAACGCATGGGCCACAGGAGTAGTCCTTCCAGAGGGCGGGGCGCGGCGGGGACGCCGCGCCCCAAGGCAGCGGGGGGCGTGCGGAGGCGGGTTCAGTCGGCGGTGTGGGCGGCGAGTTCGTCTAGCAGGCCGATGGTTTCGTCGGGGTCGGGGTGGTGGAGGCGGCGGGCCTGGTCGGCATCGAGTGCGAGGAGGCGCGAGGCGGTGGCGTGTATGGGGTGAGTGATGCCGTACGAGCCGATGGCGTGGGCGTGCCCGGGCACCGTGTGGAGCGTGTATCCGGCCAGATGGCAGACGATCGCTGCGGCGGTCAGGGTGACGCCGGCTGCGGCGGGGTCCTGGTCCTTGGACAGGCGGGCGAGTCCGAAGGGGTGAGCGCCCAGTCCGCGCTGGTCGTGAATGCCGGGGTGGGCGGTGATCCAGTCGAGGACCTGCTGGGCCAGCGTGCCTTGGTCGGCTGGGGACAGCAGACCCTGGGGCCAGGTGCCCTCGGAACGGGTGCGTTGTTCGCGGTGGCGGTCCTCGGCCAGGTGCCGAAGGGCCCGGCGGTCTAGGTCGGTGACGGCCGGGCAGTAGGCGTAGGTGCCCTGGTAACCGTCGTCGGTGAGGACCGCCTTGCCAGGCCCGCAGCCTGCGCCGGAGGCTGCGCACTGACGGGCGTGGACGACAACAGCCGCAGCGGTGTCAGCCTGCGCCGACGACAGGGAGCCGTTCGCCCGGTGGGCGAGATCGAACACCGGCGAGACCGAAATAGTGTCAGACATGAGGGGGCCCTTCTTGTAGGAACCGGAGGGTGCGGGGCGGAGCGACGGGGGGACTCACCACCCCATCTCGACACCTGCAAACTATGTTCTACGCCTACTTCATTCAATGCCGGCCCGCTCCCACTTCCCCCTCACCCGCGCAGGCCAGGAAGGGTTACGATGCCGCTCGGCCACAGCTCACGCACAGAGAGAAGGCGAGCACCTGCCCCGCCGCCCGCTTCCCTCCCTTCCTGCTGCCGCCCGCCGAGACGCCCGCCGCACCCCCGGTACGGCGCCGAGCAGGCGACCATCAGGGACAGGCACGTCCCTTGGGGGCGAGGCGAAAGACTTCCGGCGGGGTGAACAACTCACCGCGCGCCACCTGCTGAGCGAACATGAACAAGGGGCTGGCGCAGTTCCCGCGGGCGGCGTCCTCGGTGTCCGCGTTCCAGAACA
>NZ_JBHWIQ010000036.1:0-70579 GCF_042732055.1 Streptomyces sp. NPDC059816 | reverse complement strand
ATCCCGATTCACCCGACGCAAACGCGCCGACTCCTTCACCGCATCACGCAACGCCCCCACCAACTCATCCGCCGAACCACCCACCGAACCACCCATCACGAACCCGCCCCCTCACGCGCCAAACGAATCAGATCCGCCACACCCAAACCATCAATCAATTCATCGTCACTCGAATCGTCGACCGACTCCTCGACAGGCTCGGCAACCGGACCGGTGGGTGGCCCGGACCCCGGCGAACCGGGCTCCGGTTCCCCGGCCAGTGCGGCGAGCAGGAAGCCCGCCACGCCGACGGGCCGGGGGTGGTCGAACACGAGCGTCGCCGGCAGCCGCAGTCCCGTCGCGGCGGTGAGCCGGTTGCGCAGGTCGAGCGCGGTCAGCGAATCGAACCCGAGCTCGTTGAACGCCCGGTGTGCGTCGACCGTTTCGGCCCGGGCGTACCCGAGGACGGCCGCGACCTCGGCCCGGACCAGCTCGACGAGCAGCCGGTCGCGGTCCTCCGGGTCGGCCAGCGCCGTCAGGCGCTCGCGCAGATCGGGAACCCGGGTGACGGTCCCCGCCCGGCGTACCGGGCGGATCAGGCCGTGCCACAGCGGTGCGAGCGTGTTCGCCTCGCGCCGCAGACCGTCCAGGTCGAGGGACATGGGGGCGACATGGGCGCTGTCGCCCGCCAGGGCCCGGTCCAGGAGGGCCAGGGCCTGGGCGTCCGCCATCGGCGCGAGCCCGGCCCGGGCGAGCCGTCGACGGTCCGCGTCCGACAGGTCACCGGTCATTTCGCTCGCCGAGGCCCACAGGCCCCAGGCCAGCGAGGTCGCGGGGAGTCCCTGGGCGCGGCGCAGGGCGGCGAGCCCGTCCAGGACGCCGTTCGCCGCCGCGTAGTTGGCCTGGCCCGCCGAGCCGAGCAGGGCCGCGGCGGACGAGAACAGCAGGAAGGCCGAGAGTTTCCGGTCGGCCGTCAGCTCGTGCAGGTGCCAGGCGGACAGGACCTTCGCCCGGAACACCTCGTCGACGTCGGACGCGGACAGTTGGGGCAGCGTGCCGTCCCGGAGCACGCCCGCGCAGTGCACCACCGCGGACAGGTCCTCGATGCCCGACAGCACCGTGGTGAGCGCGGATCGATCGGACACGTCACAGGCCAGCACGTCCACCCGGGCGCCGGTGGCGTCGAGTTCCCGGGCCAGTGCAGCGGCACCCGGCGCGTTCGGGCCCCGGCGGGACAGCAGCACCAGGCGTCGCACCCCGTGCCGGGTCACCAGGTGTCGTGCGACCAGCGCCCCGAGGACGCCCGTGCCGCCGGTGATCAAGGCCGTGCCCGTTCCCAGGGCCGCGGTGTCGTCGGTGGCGTCCGGTGATGCGGCGACCCGGTCCAGGCGGGCGGCCAGCACCCGGCCGGACCGCACCGCCAACTGGTCCTCGACGGCGGCCAGGTCGGTCAGCGCATCGGGCAGCTCGCCGTCCGACTCCTCGTCGACCAGGGCGAACCGTCCGGGGAACTCCCGCCCCGCCGAGCGGACCAGGCCCCACACGCCCGCGCCCACCGGATCGGACACCTCGTCCACCGCGCCCCGGGTGACCACCAGGAGCCGGCGCGCACCGGCGTGCTGCGCCCACTCCCGGAGCGAGGCCAGGACGCGGGTGACGGCTGCCGCGGCGCCCGTGACCTCGCGGGTGTCCAGCACCCGGCAGTCGAGCAGGGCGGTCCCGCCAACCGGCTCCGGCGTGCTCTTCCCGTCCCAGAATCCGTCCCGCACGGGCCGCGGCTCGGCCGTCTTCACCGCACCGGTGTCGACCGGGGCCCAGCGGATCGCGTAGAGCTCGTCGCCCGCCCCGGACGCCAACTGCCCGGGGTTCACGGGGCGCATGGTCAGGGAGTCGATGGTCAGTACCGGCGTGCCGTCCTCCGTGGCGGCGAAGACCGTCACGGCACCGTCCGCCAGCCGCCGCAGACGTACCCGCAGTGCGGTGGCACCCGCCGGGTGTGCCCCGTGCAGTCGGACGCCGGCCCACGTGAACGGCAGGACCACGGCGTCGTCGGCGAGGCCGAGCAGCGCCACGGCTTGCAGGGCCGCGTCGAGCAGGGCGGGGTGCAGGGCGAAGCGTCGGTCCGCCACAGCCGCGTCGGGCAGGGCGACCTCGACGTACAGGTCGGCACCGGAGCGCCGGGCGGCGTTCAGGCCCTGGAAGGCCGGGCCGTACGCGTAGCCCCGGTCGGCCAGCGAGGCGTAGAAGTCCGCGACCGGGACGGGTTCCGCGTCGGCGGGCGGTGTGCACGCGTCCGTGGCCGGCGGCGGCACCTCGTCGGGGGAGAGGACTCCGGCGGCGTGCCGGGTCCACTGCACCTCGGTCCCGTCCTCGCCGGCGCCGATCCGGTGCGAGAAGATCCCGAACGTGCGCCGGCCGTCCTCGTCCGCGCCGACGGCGAGTTGCAGCCGCACGGCACCGGCATCGGGCAGGGTCAGCGGGGTGTGCAGACTCACCTCTTCGACGACGCCGCAGCCGGTACCGGCGCCCGCGCGCAAGGCCAGTTCGACCAGCGCGGTGCCGGGCACCAGGACGGTGCCGCCGATCGCGTGGTCGGCGAGCCACGGGTGGTCGCGCAGGGAGAGCCGGCCGGTCAGTACGAGGGCGGCGCCCGGCTCCGCGACGTCGATCGCGGCGCCCAGCAACGGGTGCCCCGTCCCCGTCACACCGGCGGCCGGCAGGTCGGGGGTCGGCGCGACCGTGTCGAGCCAGTGGCGGTGGCGTTGGAACGCGTACGTGGGCAGCCCGACGACGGGCCCCGCGGGCAGTACGGCACTCCAGTCGACGGGGGCGCCGTGGACGTACGCCGTGGCCAGGCTGGTGATCAGGCGGTCCCGGCCGTCCTCGCCGCGGCGCAGCGTACCGATCGCGGCAGCACTCACCTCGGCTGCGTCGGCGCTCTGTTGGATCGGCAGGGTGAGGACGGGGTGCGGGCTGACCTCGACGAAGAACCGGTGTCCGGCGTCGAGCAGTCCGCTGACGGCGTCGTGGAACCGTACGGTGTCGCGCAGGTTCCGGGCCCAGTAGCCGGCGTCCGCCGCGCCGTCCGGGAGCGGGCCGCCGGTGACCGTGGACCAGAAGGGCACCTCGGCGCGGCGCGGCGTGATCTGCGCGGCGTACTCGGCGAGTTGCGCGGCGGGCGCGTCCATCCGGTCGGTGTGGAAGGCGTAGTCCGCGCCGGCCGCCCGGGTCCGGACGCCGTCCGCGGTGCAGCCCGCCACGAAGGCGGCCAGTTCCTCCGGACCGCCGGCCACGACCACCGAGTTCGGGCCGTTGACGGCGGCGACGGCGAGCCCGGGGGTGAGCCGGGGGCCGGCCTGCTCGGGGCTGAGCGCCGCCCAGGCCATGGCACCGCGCCCGGCGAGCCCCGACGCGTGCAGCAGCCGGCCGCGGGCTGCGATCAGCGCAGCCGCGTCGGACAGGCTCAGGACGCCCGCCACGCAGGCGGCGGCGACCTCCCCGCGGGAGTGTCCGACGACCGCGGACGGGCGCACTCCGTACGACTCCCACATCGCCGCGAGCGACACGGCGACGGCGAACAGGACGGGCTGTCCGACGTCGGCCCGGTCCAGCGGGGGCGCGCCCTGCTCGCCCCGGATCACGGCGAGCAGGGACCACTCGGTGTGCGGTGCCAGGGCGGTGGCGCACGCGTCCATGCGGGCCGCGAAGGCGGGCGAGACGTCGAGCAGGTGGCGTGCCATGCCGTCCCACTGCGCGCCCTCACCGGAGAACACGAACACCGGTTCCGTGGCGAGGCGTTGTCCGCGGACGACCGCTGCGCCGGGACGTCCCTCGGCCAGGGCGTGCAGGCCGTCGAGGAGTGCGTCACGGTCGTGGCCGAGGACGACGGCCCGGTGGGTGAGGGCGGCCCGGGTGCCGGCGAGGGAGCGACCGATGTCCTCGGCCGTCCGGTCGGTGGCCGCAGCGGCCAGCCGTGCCGCCTGCGCGGTCAGTGCGGTGGCGGACTTCGCGGACACCACCCACGGCAACAGGCCCGGCGGCTGCGACGGATCGGCCGGGGCGGGCGGGTCGTTCGCGGGCTCGCCGGGGTGCTCCAGGACGACGTGCGCATTGGTGCCGCTGATGCCGAACGAGGACACCGCCGAGCGCCGCGGACGCCCGGTCTCCGGCCACGGCCGCGCCTCGGTGAGCAGGCTCAGCGCACCCGACGACCAGTCCACGTGCGGGGTGGGCGCGTCGACGTGCAGGGTCCGCGGCAACACCCCGTGGTGCATGGCCAGTACGGACTTGATGACCCCGGCGACCCCCGCAGCGGCCTGCGTGTGGCCGAGGTTGGACTTCACGGAGCCCAGCCAGGCGGGCAGGCCCTCGGACCGCTGCTGCCCGTACGTCGCCAACAGGGCCTGCGCTTCGATGGGGTCGCCGAGTACGGTGCCCGTTCCGTGGGCCTCCACCAGGTCGACGTCACCCGCCGCCACGCCCGCCTGCGCCAACGCCTGCCGGATCACCCGCTGCTGCGACGGACCGTTCGGCGCCGTCAAACCGTTCGACGCACCGTCCTGATTCACCGCCGAACCCGCCACCACCGCCCACACCCGACGCCCCGCACGCACCGCAGCCGACCGCCGCTGCACCACCAACAACCCCACACCCTCGGCCCATCCGGTGCCGTCGGCATCCGCGGAGAACGGCTTGCAGCGTCCGTCCGGGGCGAGCGCGCGTTGCCGCGAGAACTCCACGAACAAGGAGGGCGTGGTCATGATCGTGACGCCGCCCACGAGGGCGAGTTCGCATTCGCCGGCGCGCAGGGCCTGGGCCGCCAGGTGCAGGGCGACCAGCGAGGACGAGCAGGCCGTGTCCACCGTCACCGCCGGGCCCTCCAACCCCAACGCGTACGCCACCCGGCCCGACATGACACTGGCGGCGCTACCGGTCACCTGGTAGCCGGTGCTGTCGTCCGGCGCTCCGGCGGCGTACGTGGAGTAGTCCTGGAGGTTGCTGCCCAGATAGACGCCGGTGGCGCTGGAGTGCAGCACGGTGGGGTCGATCCCGGCGTGCTCCAGGGCCTCCCACGCCGTTTCCAGGACGACGCGCTGCTGCGGATCGGTCGCGGCGGCCTCGCGCGGGCTGATGCCGAAGAAGTCGGCGTCGAAGTCGGCGATCCCGGTGAGGAACCCTCCACGACGGGTGTACGAGGTGCCGACCCGGTCCGGGTCGGGGGCGTACAGGCCCGCCACGTCCCAGCCCCGGTCCGTGGGGAACTCACCGGTGACGTCGGTGCCGTCGGCGACCACCCGCCACAGGTCGTCCGGTCCGCTGACACCGCCGGGGAAGCGGCAGGCCATGCCGACGATGACGATCGGGTCGTCGGTGTCCACTGCACGGGTGGCCGCTGCCCCGGTGGCGACGGTGCCGCTCTCGCCGACCAGTTCGGCGAGCAGGTAACGGGCGGTGGCGGCGGGCGTCGGACGGTCGAAGACGACCGTGGTGGGCAGGGGCAGCCCGGTACGGGCGGTCAGCCGGTTGCGCAGGTCGACCGCGGTGAGCGAGTCGAAGCCCATCTCGTGGTACGCCCGGTCGGCGTCGATGGTCGCGGTGCCGGCGTGCCCGAGGACCGTGGCGGCCTCCGCCCGGACGAGGTCGGTGAGGTGACGCATCCGTTCGGCGCCGGTCATGGCGGCGAGGCGGGCACCGAGGTCGGACGTCCCGGCGCCCGTGGCCGCCGTCCTGCGCACCGGACCGACCAACGCCCGCAGTACGGACGGTACCGGCGCGGCCGTGCCGCGGACCGCGGGCAGGTCGAGCGGGGCCGCCACGACCTGCGGCTGACCGGTTCCCAGCGCCGCGTCGAGCAGGGCGAGCCCTTGTTCGTCCGTCATCGGCACCAGGCCCGAGCGGGCCAGTCGGCGGCGGTCCGCGTCCGACAGCGCGCCGGTCATGCCGTTCTCCGCCGCCCACCAGCCCCAGGCGAGGGAGGTCCCGGGCAGGCCGTGCGCCCGGCGCCGGGCCGCCAGGGCGTCCAGGTAGGCGTTGGCTGCGGCGTAGTTGGCCTGACCGGCCGAGCCCAGGACACCGGTGACCGAGGAGAACAGGACGAAGGCCGACAGGTCCCGGTCCGCGGTCAGCTCGTGCAGGTGCTGGGCGGGCAACGCCTTGGCGCGGAAGGTCTCCGCCACGTCGGCCGCGGTCATCCGGGCCACGGTCACATCGCGCAGGACGCCCGCGCAGTGCACCACCGCGGACAGGTCCTCGATGCCGGAGACGACCTGCTCCAGGGCTGCGCGGTCGGACGCGTCGCACGCCACCGCGTCGACCTGCGCGCCGGCGTCGCCGAGCTCCGCCACCAAGGCGGCGGCCAGCGGCGCCGCGGGGCCGCGCCGCGACAGCAGGACCAGCTTCCGCACGCCGTGCCGGGCCACCAGGTGCCGGGCGACGGCGGAGCCGAGCGCACCGGTGCCGCCGGTGATCAGGACCGTACCCGCGCCGAATCCGACCGGAGCGCCGGTCGCCCGGACCCGCGCCAGTCGGGGCACCAGGACCTCGCCGGAACGCACCGCCAGCTGGTCCTCGGCCTCGGGGAGCACGGCCGGCAGGACGGCGTCCGCTTCGAGGTCGGCCAGGAGGAGCCGGCCCGGGAATTCGAGCTGCGCCGAACGGACGAGGCCCCACACGGCGGCGGCCCCGGCGTCCGGTGCCGCACCCACGGCGTCCCGGGTCACCACGGCCAGTCGGGAGCTGCGCAGGTCCGCGGCGGCGAGGAAGTCCTGGAGGACGGCGAGCACCGTGGACGGGTCCGTGGCGGCGGGCCACACCACCAGGTCGGGTGCGGGGCTGCCCGCGGCGACGGCGGCGAGGAGGGCGGGCAGGTCCTCGTGGTCCGCGCCGTCCTCGCCGAGCACCACCGGTCGTTCGGGCGCGGCCCCGACCGGCCGTCCCGGTCGCTGCCAGTCCACGGTGAACAGGGCGTCGGCGGTGTCCGCCGACGACGGGGTGCCCTGCGGTCGGCGGATCGTCACGGCACGGGCTGCCGCCACGGGCGCTCCGTCGCCGTCGGCGAGTTCCACCGCGCCGTCGTGGGCCAGACGCACCCGTACCCGTTCGGCGCCCGTGGCGGCCAGGTGGACGCCGGTCCAGTCGGCGGCCACCGCGTGGCCGTCGCCGGTCTCCGCGAGACGCAGGTGCAGGGCGGCGTCGAGCAGCGCCGGATGGATGCCGAACCGGCCGGCCCGGGTGGCGACACCGGCCGGCAGCGCCACCTCCGCGTAGAGGTCGGCGCCGACGCGCCAGGCGGCCTGGACGCCCCGGTAGGACGGGCCGATGTCGTGTCCGCGCGCTGCCAGCGAGGGGTACAGGTCGGTCACCGTCAGCGGCTCGGCGTCGGCGGGCGGCCACTGCCGCAGGGCGAAGGCGGGCGCCCGTCCCGTTCCGAGGGTGCCTTCGGCGTGCAGGGTCCAACCGGCCCCGGCGCGGGTGCGTCCGCTCAGACGTACCGTCCGCGTGCCGTCGGTAGCGGTGCCGGTACGGATCTGGAGGTCGACGTTCCCGGTGGCGGGCAGGGTGAGCGGCGTCCTCAGGTGCAGTTCCTCGACGGTGGTGCAGCCGATCTCGTCGCCCGCCCGCAGCACGAGTTCGACGAACACGGCCGTCGGCACCCCGCCGGCGTCGGCGCTCTGCTCGGCGAGCCAGGGGTGGGAGTGCCGGGAGAGTCGCCCCGTGAGGACGACGTCGTCGGTGTCGGCGAGACGCACGGCGGCGCCGAGCAGCGGGTGGCGCGGCGCGTCGAGGCCCAGGGCGGCCACACCGGCGCGGCCGGGCTCCTCGGTCAGCCAGTAGCGCTGGCGCTGGAACGCGTACGTCGGAAGGTCGACGCGGCTGCCGGCGGGGAGGAGCGTGTGCCAGTCCACCGCCGCACCGTGCACGTACGCCTCGGCCAGGCTGCGCAGCATCCGGGACGGCTCGTGCTCGTCCCGGCGCAGCGTGCCGACGGCGGCGACGGGGCGGCCGAGCGGTTCGGCGCTCTGCTGGACGGCCGTGGTGAGCACCGGGTGCGGGCTCATTTCGAGGAAGAGTTGGTGCCCGGCACGGACGGCGGCGCGGACCGCGGAGTCGAACCGGACGGTCCCGCGCAGGTTCCGGTACCAGTAGCCGGCGTCCAGAGCGGTGGTGTCCAACGGCCCGTCGAGTTCGGCGCGGGAGCCGTCCGCCACGGTGGAGAGGAACGGGACGGGGGCGGCGAGCGGGGTGAGCGTCGACAGCGCCTCGCCCAGTTCCTCCCGCAGCTCCTCGACGTGGGAGGAGTGCGAGGCGTAGTCGACGGCGATGCGTCGGGCCCGGACCCCGTCGGCGGTGCACCCGGTCAGGAGGCGGTCGCAGGCGGTGGAGTCACCGGCGACGACGATCAGCTCGGGACCGTTGACGGCGGCCACTTCGAGGGGTTCGCCCGCGATCCGGGCCTCGACGCGTTCCAGGGGCTCCGCGACGGAGACCATGCCACCGAGCCCGGCGAGCCGGGTCAGGGAGCGGCTGCGCAGGGCGACGACCGCGGCGGCGTCGGTGAGGGACAGTGCCCCCGCGACGCAGGCGGCGGCTATCTCGCCCTGGGAGTGGCCGATGACCGCGGCGGGCCGGACGCCGTGCGACTCCCACAGGGCCGCCAGCGACACCATGACGGAGAACAGCACGGGCTGGATGACGTCCACGCGTCGCAGCACCGTGTCGTCCGCGGTGCGGACGGTCTCCAGGAGGTCCCAGCTGGTGTGCGGGGCGAGCGCGGCGGCGCAGTCGGCCATCCGGGCGGCGAACACGGGGGCGTCGGCGAGCAGGCCGCGGGCCATGCCGGTCCACTGGGCGCCCTGGCCGGGGAAGACGAAGACCGGCCCGTCGGCGAGGGCCCGGCCGCGGACGACGTGGCCCGGGGACTCGCCGTGGGCCAGGGAGGTGCAGCCGTCGAGGAGGTCGGCGCCGAGGCCCAGCACCACGGCGCGCTCGCTGAGCGGTGCCCGGTCGGCCAGCGCGCGGGCCACGTCGCCGGCCGGCAGTGAACGCAGGGCCGACAGGGCTTCTCCCAGCCGTGCCGCCTGCGCGGTGAGTGCGGTGGCGGACTTCGCGGACACCGCCCACGGCAACAGGCCCGGCTGCTGCGACGGATCGGCCAGGGCGGGCGGGTCGTTCGCGGGCTCGCCGGGGTGCTCCAGAACGACGTGGGCATTGGTGCCGCTGATGCCGAACGAGGACACCGCCGAGCGCCGCGGGCGTCCGGTCTCGGGCCACGGCCGCGCCTCGGTGAGCAGCCGGACGCCGCTGGCTGCCCAGTCCACGTGCGGGGTGGGCGCTTCGACGTGCAGGGTCCGCGGCAACACCCCGTGGTGCATGGCCAGTACGGACTTGATGACCCCGGCGACCCCCGCGGCGGCCTGGGCATGGCCGAGGTTGGACTTCACGGAGCCCAGCCACAGCGGCCGGTCGGTGTCGTGGGCGTCGCCGTAGACGGCCTGGAGCGCCTGCGCTTCGATGGGGTCGCCGAGTACCGTGCCCGTTCCGTGCGCCTCCACCAGGTCGACGTCACCCGCCGCCACGCCCGCCTGCGCCAACGCCTGCCGGATCACCCGCTGCTGCGACGGACCGTTCGGCGCCGTCAAACCGTTCGACGCACCGTCCTGATTCACCGCCGACCCCGCCACCACCGCCCACACCCGACGCCCCGCACGCACCGCAGCCGACCGCCGCTGCACCACCAACAACCCCACACCCTCGGCCCAACTGGTGCCGTCGGCCGCTTCGGCGAAGGACTTGCAGCGTCCGTCCGGGGCGAGGCCCTGTTGGCGGGAGAACTCGATGTGGATGCCGGAGGTCGACATCACGGCGACCCCGCCGGCCAGGGCGAGTTCGCATTCGCCGGCGCGCAGGGCCTGGGCCGCCAGGTGCAGGGCGACCAGCGAGGACGAGCAGGCCGTGTCCACCGTCACCGCCGGGCCCTCCAACCCCAACGCGTACGCCACCCGGCCCGACATGACACTGGCCGTGGTACCGGTCAACCGCAGCCCTTCGGTGCCCTCGACGGGCTCGTGCAGCCGGGGCCCGTACTCCATCGCGGTGGCCCCGACGTAGACGCCCGTGCGCGTGCCGCGCAGCCGGTCCGGGCGGATGCCGGACCGTTCCAGCGCCTCCCAGGAGGCCTCCAGCAGCAGCCGCTGTTGCGGGTCCATCGCGGTGGCCTCGCGGGGGCTGATGCCGAAGAACTCCGCGTCGAAGTCGGCGGCGTCGGGGAGGAAGCCACCGTGGCGCACCGCCGCTGCCTGGGCCGGGCCCCGGGCCTCCAGCCCGGTGAGGTCCCAACCGCGGTCGGTGGGGAGGTCGCCGATGACGTCGGTGCCGTCCGCCACCACCCGCCACAGGTCGTCCGGTCCGGCGACGCCACCGGGGAAGCGGCAGGCCATGCCGACGATCACGATCGGATCGTCGATGTCGGCGGGGGCGCCGTCCGCCGGCAGGTACGCGGTCCGCGGCGCCTCGATGCCGCGCAGGTGGTCGATCAGTGCGTCGGGGGTGGGCCAGTCGAAGACCAGGGTGTTGGGCAGCCGGACGCCGGTGCTGCGGTGCAGCCGCTCACGCAGTTCCATGCCCAGTTGCGAACTGAGGCCGAGTTCCTTGAAGGTGCGGCCGGTGGCGATGCCGGCGGCGTCCTCATGCCCGAGGACCTGGGCGATCTGGGTGCGGACCACGGCGGCGACGTCGACCGGTGCCACCGTCGTGGATGCGCCCTCCCCGGTGCGCGACGCACGCTCGGGCCGGGCCGGTCCCGGCGCCGGTGCGGTCGGGGTGTCGCCGAGCCAGTGACGGCGCCGTTGGAAGGCGTACGTGGGCAATTCGGCGTGCGGGGCCGCCCCGGCGAACAGCGTTTCCGCGGTGAATTCCCCGCCGTGGACGTGCAGCGTTCCCAGCGCGTGGAGAAAACGGTCCGGACCGCCGTCGTCACGCCGCAGGGTCCCGGTGACGCAACCCTCGACCTGTGCGTTCTCCGCGGCTTGCTGCACCCAGACGGTGAGCAGGGGATCCGGGCTGACCTCGATGAAATTCCGGTACCCGTCGCGGAACAGGGCGGAAACGGCGGCACCGAATTGCACGGGCTCCCGAAGATTCCGGTACCAGTAGTCGGCGCCGAGCTCGTCCGGTTCGGCCGGGGAACCCGTGACGGTCGAGTAGAAGATGCTGTTCGCCCGCCCGGGCGAAAGGTGTGCGCAGGCTTCCCGCAACGGTTCCCGGAGTTTCTCCACCTGCGGGGAATGACCGGCGAAAGTGACGCCCGGTATGCGCCACGACATGACCCCGCGGTCGGCCAACAGCGCACTGAATTCATCCAGCGCGCCCGGGTCCCCCGATATGGTCACCGAGTCGGGGCCGTTCACCGCGGCGAGGGAGAGCCGGTCCGACCACGGCTGGAGCGGGCGTTCCACCTGTTCCGCGGAAACCGGAACGAACAGCATCGCGCCGTGGTCCACCAGGTCCAGCAGTGCACGGCTGCGCAGGGCGACCAGTCGAGCGGCGTCCGCGAGCGGGAGGACCCCTGCGACACAGGCGGCGGCTATCTCGCCCTGGCTGTGGCCGACCACCGCGGCCGGCACCACACCGTAGGAGCGCCAGAGTTCGGCCAGCGACACCATGACCGCGAACAGCACCGGCTGCACCACGTCGACGCGTTCCAGCGGAGGGCTGTCCCCTTCACCGCGGAGGACGGCGGTGAGCGACCAGTCGACATGGGCGTCCAGGGCCCGCTCGCAGTCGGCGATGCGGGCGGCGAACACCGGTGCTTCCGTCAGCAGGCGTTCGGCCATTCCCACCCACTGGGAGCCCTGCCCCGGGAAGACGAAGACCGGGCCGCCGGTGGTGTCCACTGCGCCGGCGGTGCCCTCGGCGAGCAGGGGGTCCGTCCGGTCGTCGGCCAGGGCCGCGAGGCCCCGCAGCAGGGTCTCCCGGTCCGCTCCGGCCACGGCCGCCCGGTGTGCGAACGCGGTGCGCGCGGTGAGCAGGGCGCGACCGACGGCGGCCGGGTCCACCCTCGGCCGCTGCGACACCTGGGCGTGCAGTCGGGCGGCCTGTTCCCGCAGGGCTTGCGGGCTGCGGCCGGACAGCGTCCACAGCACCGCCCGTTCCGGCTCGCCCTGGGCGGCGGGGGCGGGTCGGGCCGGCGCCTGCTCGACCACCAGATGCGCGTACGTACCGCCCAGGCCGAAGGCGCTGACCCCGGCGCGCCGCAGCACGTCGACGGGCGCGGGCCAGGGGGTGAAGTCACGCTGCACCCGCAGCTGGAGCCGGTCGAGGTCGATCGCGGGGTGAGCGGTCTCGAAGTGGAGGCTCGCCGGCAGGGCCGCGTGCTCCAGCGAGAGGATCACCTTGAGCAGCCCGGCGATGCCCGCAGCGGCCTCCAGGTGCCCGATGTTGGTCTTGATCGAACCCACCGTCAGGGGCGATCCCGGTGGACGGGTGGCGCCCAGCGCGGCGGCCTCGACAGGGTCGCCCACCACGGTGCCGGTGCCGTGCAGTTCGACGTACTGGACGTCGGCGGGGGTGAGGCCCGCCCGCCGGTGCGCGAGGTCGATGACCTCGCGCTGCACCTGCGGATCGGGCACGGTGAGCCCGGCCGCGGCGGCACCGGCGTTCACGGCGCTGCCCCGGATCACGCAGCGCACCCGGTCACCGTCGGCCAGCGCCCGGTCGAGGGTCTTGAGCAGCACCAGCGCGCCGCCCTCGCCGCGCACGTAGCCGTCGGCGCGGGCGTCGAAGGTGTGGGCGCGCCCGGTCGGCGAGAGTGCGCCGCTGGCTGCCGCGGCCAGTGCGGTCTCCGGGGCGAGGTTGAGGCTGACGCCACCGGCCAGGGCCGCGGAGCACTCCCCCGCCCGTAGGCTCTCGGCGGCCAGGTGCACGGCGACCAGCGAGGACGACTGCCCGGTGTCGACGACCTCGCTCGGCCCGCGGAGCCCCAGCAGGTAGGACAGTCGGTTGGGGATCATGCTGCGCAGGGTGCCGGCGGTCGTGTGCGGGGAGATGCCGGCGGTGCCCAGCCGGGCCCGCAGGATCGCGTAGTCGTCCAGGGCGGCGCCGACGAAGACGCCGGTGTCGGTGCCGTCGAGCGCGGCGGGAACCACGCCGGCGTGCTCCAGCGCCTCCCAGCCGAGTTCCAGCACGAGCCGCTGTTGCGGGTCCATGGCCGCCGCCTCACGCGGCGACACCTGGAAGAAGTCGGCGTCGAACAGGCCCGGATCGTCGAGGAAGCCGCCCCAGCGCGCCGCCCGGGCCCAGGGCTCGTCCGGCAGTTCCGCCACGTCCCACCGGCCGACCGGAACCTCGGTGACCGCGTTCCCACCCGTCGACAGCAACCGCCACAAGGCCGTGGGGTCCCCCGCTCCGGGGAGCCGGCAGGAATACCCGACGACGGCGATGGGAACAGTGGGGTCCATATCTCTCAGTTCGACGGCGGTACACGAATGGCCTTTTCCCGTCGTGCAGATCACCGTTCGACGGGAAGACCCACCCTTCCAGCCGTCGATATCGTCTCGATGACGTCAAGCGCGACAGCTTGTAACGCGCCCACGCGCGGGCGATATCGATTCCCCGGAGGCCGAACACGTGCACCTCATACGCAAGGCCGCTCCCGCACTCGACCGAAGGGCAGGAGTACGCCGCCGAATTTCGGAACCGGCCGGTCGGGCGCACGACTCCGGTCGCACCGACTGACGTCCGGTCGGGACGGGAACGAGCCGTTCCGGCCTTGCCCGCCCGAACTGCCGCTGGGTACGGTGTTTCGCGCGACCGGTCTCACCCCTGGCGAAAGTCGCACCGTTCCCGGAATCATCAGGTGACAACTAGTTTCAGGAGTAAGGCTGATGACGTTAGGCTTTTTGTTCGGCGGCGGTGTCGGTAAAGAACCGCGGGGTGTTGACCTCCACCGTGAATACCCGGTCGTGCGGGACCTCTACGCCCAGGTGGCCGAGTGGACGGGGTTGACCGTCGGGCAGGTCCTGGACGAGGAACTGCCGACCGCTCCCGAGGTGCGCCAGAGCGTCGGCACGGTCCGCGAGGCCGTCCATGCCGTCGCCGTGCACGACGTCCTCGTCCAACACGGGCTGCGCCCCTCGGTCCTCGGCGGACTGAGCCTCGGCGGCATGTCCGCCGCCGCCCTCGCCGGGGCGGTGGAGCGGCGGGCCCTGTTCGAGATGCTCGCGTACAGCCGCGGCACGCCCGAGCAGCCCGCCGGCACCCCGGAGCAGGGCATGGCGCTGGTCTTCGCGCCGGTCAGCGGCGACATCAGCCGGTTCCGGGGCGAGGGGCGTCCGGGGGTGTACCTCGCGGGACAGTTCGGGCCGACCGCCGACGGTGCGACCCGCATCCTGATGCTCTCCGGTGAACGGACCGCCCTCGACGCGCTCGGCGCGGAGCTGCCGGACGGCACGCTCGTTCCGCTGCCGGGCCGGGCCATGGCCATCCACTCCCCGTTGCGCGCCCACTTCCGCGACTTCATGACCCCCTATCTCGACGACATGCCGTTCCGCGACCCCGGCCTGCCGCTGATCTCCTGCCTCGATCGCAAGGTCCTGGTCACCGCGGCCGATGTGCGCAGCACCTTTCACCGCAACCCCACCGACCCCATCAACCTCGTTCATGTGCACGAGGCGATGAAGGACGAGGGGGTCCGCCTGGGCCTGATCATGGGCGGCTCCATACCGGACGGGATCCTGCGCTTCCCGTTCCCGGTCGTGCACGTCGACCGTGCCGAGCACATCGACCTGGCCCTCACCACCGCCTTCGAGCTCGGCATCGACATCGCTCCCTCCCGGGCCGCGCGATGACCGCCGACCTCGCCACCCCGAGCACGGCCCCCGGCGCCGCCCCGAGCGCCACCGGCAGCGCGGCCACCTGCGACGACCTCATCGCGCAGGGCCTCGCCACCGATCTCGACGCCTGGACCCGCCGGGTGCTGCGCCGCCACTTCGACCCGGCGACCGGCTCCCCCTACTGGCTGCGCCGTGCGGCCGAACTGGCCTTCGACCCGCGTGACATCACCCGCTACGACCAGCTCACCGAGCTCGGGACCTTCCCGCTCGACGTGCTGCGCTCGCAGGACCCCGCGGACCTGGTGCCGCTGGCCGTGCCCCGTCCGCTCACCGGCCGGATCTGGGACAGCGGCGGCACCACCGGCACGCCCTGCCGCGTCTTCTACACGCCCGAGATGCTGTTGCACCGGGGCGCCTGGCGGCGTTGGTCGTTCGTCACGGAGGGCTTCGAGGCCGGGCGCACCTGGCTGCAAGCCACTCCGACCGGCCCCCATCTGATCGGCAACGGCACCCAGGAGGCCGGAGAACTGCACGACGGCCTCGTCTACGCCGTCGACATGGACCCGCGCTGGGTCAAGCGGCTCATCCGGGAGCGGCGGCTCGCCGAAGCCTCCGAGTACAGCGCCCACCTCGTCGAGCAGATCGCCGACGTCCTGCGCCAGCAGCGGATCCACTACGTCAACACCACGCCCGCCGTACTCCAGGTCCTGATGCGCCGACACCCCGACCTGGTCGCCGCCCTCGACGGGGTGCGCCTGAGCGGCACCCAGATCAGCCCGGACATGTACCGCGACTTCACCGCCGCGCTGGACGGCGGGGTCTGCGGTCGCAGCTACGGGAACACCTTCGGCAACGCCGCCGGCCTCCCTCCCGTGCAGGACGGCGAGATCCTTCCGTACGCCCCCAACTACCCCCAGGTCACGATGGCCGTCGTGGACAAGGGCGACTGGACGACCCCGGTGGCGTACGGGGCCACCGGTCAGGTCCGGCTGACCGTCCTGCACGAGGACCTGCTGCTGCCCAACATCCTGGAACGCGACCAGGCCCTGCGCTTCGACACCGGCGACGGCTGGCCCTCGGACGGGGTCGCGAACGTCCGTCCCCTACAGATCACTTCCACCGCACCCGAGGGCCTCTACTGACAGCGGCGGCGGAGGACGGGGGCGGGGGACCGGGGCGGGCCACTCACAACCAACCGTTGCGCTGCGCCTGCAAGGCCATCTGGAAGCGGTTCGCGGCGCCCAGGCGGGCCATCAGGACCTGGAGCCGACGGAACAGGGTGCGGCGGCTGATCCCCAGCTCGCGGGCGATGACGTCGTCGCCCGCGCCGGCCGCGAGCAGCCACAACAAACGACGGTCGGCCGGTGGCAGACCGCCCGGCAGGGTGGCGCGGCCCTGGAACGGCAGGGCGTTCTGCCAGGACAGCTCGAACAGGGCCATCAGCGCGGAGAGCAAGCCGCACGGCTGCACCACCAACATGGTGTTGTGCACATCGGCTTCCTTGATCGACAAGGAGACCAGTGCGTACGCCTCATCGATGATCACCAGCTTGACCGGCACCGACGGAAGCACCCGGGCCTGCTCGCCGGCCTTGACGCACGGTTCGATCACTTCCTCCAGACGCCCCGGGTGCTCCAGCGACTCCCGCGAGTACACGACGCGCTGCGTCACCCCGCGGGCGAGCGTGGCCAGGGCGTCGTGCGTGGCAGCCGCCAGGGGGAAGTACGGCGGCGACTCGAACTGTCGGATCTGATCGCGGGCGCTCGCCCACGCCTGCCGGATCCGGGGACCGATGGCCTCGCCGGTGACGACCTCGACGAGGTGGTCGTTGTACGCGGCGAGCCGCTGCCGCCGGAAGGACTCGAACGCGCCGGAGACGGCGATGCGCGACTCCTCGACCTCGGCCGCCCGGTGTCGGGCGAGCACCTCCAGACCGGCAGCGGGCGGAACCGGCGCGACCGTCTCCCCGCCCTCCTCGGCGGCACTGGCCAGCCCGGCCTCGACCAGCACCCCGTACGCCACGGCGAGCTCCGCGCCGCTCACACCGGCCGCGGCGGCGACCGTGTCCAGCGGGGCGGGGGCCCGTTCGAGGAGCGTCAGATAGACCCGGGCCGCCACGTCGTCGAGCCCCAGCACACGGAGGGCCTCACCGAGTCTCGCGTTCGTCATGCCCTCATTGTCGACGGCTCAGGGCGGGCTCTGGCCGATCCGTGCCAGTGGCACTCTCCGGCACCACACGGATGCGGTGCCGGATACCGTCCGAAGCCCGCCGAGGGTCGGCGACGGCACATCCACCCGGGTGAAGGGGTACGACATGACCAAGGGCCGGAAGAACGGTCTCTACTCGGGGATCTCCGAGGAACTGTCCGCGCTGATGCGGACGGGGTGGGCGGACACCGAACGGCACGACCTGCGGCCCGCCGAGCAGGCTCCGTACGCGGCCCGCCGCCGCGCCGCACTCTCCGCGCGCTTCCCCGGCGAGCGCCTGGTGATCCCCTCGGGCGGCCTGAAGGTCCGCTCGAACGACGACAGCTACCCCTTCCGGCCGTACTCGGGCTACGTGCACATGACCGGAGACCAGGCCCGGGACGGCGCGCTCGTCCTCGAACCCCGGGCGGAGGGCGGCCACGACGCCTACTGCTACCAGCTGCCGCGGGACAGCAGGGACGACGACGAGTTCTGGACCGGCCCCACGGCGGAACTGTGGATGGGCCGGCGCCGCTCCCTCGCCGAAGCGCAACGCGTACTCGGACTGCCCTGTCGCGATGTCCGCACGGCCGTCCGTGACCTGGCCTCGGCCTCCGCCTTCGGTGCGCCGACCCGGATCGTCCGTGGCATCGCCCCGGACCTGGAGGCCGCGGTCAGCACCGACGCGGAGCGCGACGCCGAGCTGGAAGGGGCGCTCAGCGACCTCCGCCTCGTCAAGGACGACTGGGAGATCGCCGAGCTCCGCAAGGCCGTGGACTCCACGGTGCGCGGATTCACCGATGTGATCGGCGAACTCTCCCGGGCGGTCGCCTCGTCCGAGCGATGGATCGAGGGCACGTTCTTCCGCCGCGCACGCCTCGAAGGCAACTCCGTCGGCTACGGCTCGATCTGCGCCGCGGGCGAGCACGCCACGATCATGCACTGGACCGACAACGACGGCCCGGTGCGCCCCGGGGACCTGCTCCTGCTCGACGCCGGCGTGGAGACGCACACCCTCTACACCGCCGACGTCACCCGCACGCTGCCGATCAGCGGGACCTTCACGCCCCTGCAACGCACGGTCTACGACGCCGTGTACGAAGCCCAGGAGGCGGGCATGGCCGCCGTGCGGCCGGGCGCCGCGTACCGCGACTTCCACGAGGCGGCCCAGCGCCACCTGGCGGGCAGGCTGGTCGAGTGGGGCTTCATCGAGGGCCCGGCCGATCGCGCGTACGCCCTGGGGCTCCAGCGCCGCTTCACCATGGCCGGCACCGGTCACATGCTCGGTCTCGACGTCCACGACTGCGCACGGGCCCGGAACGAGGAGTACGTCGACGGCGTGCTGGAGCCGGGCATGGTGCTCACCGTGGAGCCCGGCCTGTACTTCCAGCCGGACGACCTCACCGTGCCCGAGGAGTGGCGCGGCATCGGCGTCCGGATCGAGGACGACCTGCTCGTCACCGAGGACGGGCACCAGAACCTGTCGGGTGAGCTGCCGCGCTCGGCGGACGAGGTCGAGGCGTGGATGGCGCGCTTCGCCGGTTGACCGCTCAGTCGTCGTCGGACATGCCGCTCGCCCGGGCGATGCCCTCCACCGTCCTTTCGTCCTGCTTGCGCTGGTGCTGCTGGGCGTCGAGCCGGTCCCGCATCGCGCGCAGCCTGTCCGGGTCGTCGGCGACGTCCGGGGGCACCAGCGACATCGCGGCCTTGACGTGCTCGCCGTCACCGAGGCGGGCGACGACGCGGTCGGCCCGGTCCTCGTGGCCCGGCTCCATCGCGCCGAGCAGCCCGAGGAGGTTCAGCAGCTCGTGCTGCACCTCTTCGGTGAACAGTTCCTTCTCCTCGGGTTCCAGATCGAGCCGGAACCGACCGCCGCCGGCCTTCACGTACTCGCGGACGATCTCCATGAGGAGGGCGTACTGATCGTGCGGCATGCGGGCCCGGAGCGCTTCCACGTAGAGCGCGTACCGGGCCCGGACGATCGCGCCCGGGTCCACGGGCTCCTCTGCGTCGGCCATGGTGGACTCTCCCCCTCCAACGGTTCGGATCGAGCGGTCGGTTCCGCCGGCGGCGGATGCGGTCGACGGCGCACCCGCGCCCTGTGCCCCGCGCCCGGCGTCACCGGTGTTCGACACCCTGCCCCGACCGTACAGCAGGACGTACAGCACGGATGCGGATTCACCGCGATCCCCCCGGCGGGGGTCCGGATCTGCGGTCGTGGTGGTCGAGCAAGCGGGTGAGCAACTGCACGAACTGCTCGCGTTCGGCCGGGTCCAGCGGCGCCAGCAGCTCGTCGTGGAGGACGTCCAGGACCTGGTCGAGGCGGCGCAGCTGGCTGCGGCCCCGGGCGGAGATCGTGATGACGTTGCGGCGCCGGTCGGCGGGGTCCGGTGCCCGCTCGACGAGGTCGCGCTCGGCCAACTCGTTGAGCACGCCGACCATGTCGCTGCGGTGGATGCCGCTGCGCCCGCTCAACTCCGCTTGGCTGCCCGGCCCGTACTCCTGGAGCGAAGCGAGTACCGCGTAGTGCCACTTGCGGGCGTCGACCCGGGCCAACCCCTCGTTGACCAGCCGGTCCGAGCGAGTGGACAGCTGCGACAACAGTCGACTCGCCCGTCGACGCAGTCGGTCGGGCGTCCGCGACGCGCCATCGCCGGGCAGGTCCCCGACTCCAGGTCCGATCATGGCGCACATCCCACCCATTGCCATTGGCTCGACTAACGATATACGGTCGCCCGCACCGATAATGTTAGTGCCACTAACGTTGATGGAGCGTACTCCCAGGAAGGACGAACGTGCCCACCAGGACACTGGAGATCCCCACCGCCGACGGTCGGTCCGACGCCTTCGCCGCCTTCCCCGACCGCGGCGAGCGGCACCCCGGGGTACTGCTGTACACGGACGTCTTCGGCGTGCGGCCCGAACTGGAGCGCAGGGCCCGCGAACTGGCCGCGCACGGGTACTACGTACTCGTCCCCAACTTCCACTACCGGCACGGCCCGGCACCGGTGGTCGACCTCCCCGAGCACATCGGAGAGGACCTGCGGCCCGCGCTCGTCGCCCGGCTGATGCCCCTGGTCCAGGAGCACACCACCGCACACGTCCTGCGCGACGCCGACGCCTACCTCAGGTTCCTCACCAGCCGGCCCGAGGTCAGCGCCGGGCCCGTCGCCGTGATCGGGTACTGCCTGGGCGCCGTCCTGGCGGTGCGCACCGCAGCGGCCCACCCCGACCTGGTGGCCGCCGTCGCCGGATTCCACCCCGGTTTCCTGGTCACCGAGGCGCCCGACAGCCCGCACCGCCTGGTCCACGGGCTCAACGCCCGGGTCCACTTCGGTCTCTCCGAGAACGACATGTCGTCCGAGGCCGTCAAGGAACTCGACCGGGCCCTCGATGCCGCGGGCGTCGACCACACCACCGAGATCTACCCCGGCACCGTCCACGGTTTCACCATGTCGGACACCGACGCCTTCGACCCCTCCGGGCTCCAGCGTCACTGGGACCGGCTGCTCCCCCTGCTCGACCACTCCCTGACCGGCCGCTGAAACTCCGGCCCCCGAGATCACGCCCGGTGCCGGGAAGGGCCGACCTCGGCGAAGACACCGACGAGCCGTTCGACCAGGGGTGCTGCGGCGGGGTGGGGGTCGCGATCCGGGGTGATGGTGTAGATGCCGCGGGTCGGCGGATCAACGAGGTCCGCCGTGATGACGTCGCTCCGTAGCGCACGCGTCAGCGTCCCCGGTATCAGCGCGATCGCGTGACCGCTGGCGACCAGGGCGATCTTGCCGAGCAGATCGGCTGCGGCCAGGTCGATGCGGGCACTGACTCCGGCGCGGGCGGCGTGCTGGCGCAGCAGCGCCGCCGATCCGTCGTTGTCCTCAACCCAGGTCTGCTCGGCCAGCGCCGCGATGTGCAGCGGGCCGCGACCGGCCAGCGGATGGCCGACGGGCAGGACGACGACCATCTCGTCGAGACCGAGGAACCGTCGGGCGACCGTTGGGTCCTGAGGCAGTCCGGGCGGTGCGTCGGTGACGACGGCGAGGTCGAGGTCGCCGGTGATCACCCGGTGGTGCAGGGGTGCGCTCAGTCCGGGGGTCAGGCTCCAGGGGGTGGGGCCGACTTCCGCCAGGAGGTCCCGGATGGCCTCGGGAACGATTCCCGCGGCCAGCGCGGGGGTGGCGCCGACGGCCAACGGCCGGTGGAACGCGCCGTCACGGAGGTCCCGGACGGCGCGGACGGCGCGATCGGCCTCGTTGAGCGTGGCCAGGGCGTGGTGCCGGAACACCTCGCCGGCGGGCGTCGGACGCACTCCGCGCGCATGGCGCTCCACCAGGGGTACCCCGAGCTGCCGCTCCAGGCCGGCGATCTGTCGGGACACGGCCGACTGGGTGTGGTGGAGCTCGACGGCCGCCGCCGACAGCGACCCGAGTCGGCACACCGTCACGAAGGTCCGCCACACAGCCAGTTCCATGGGGTCAGTATGCGCTGCCGGTATGCGCATCCCGCAGGGCCGTCCTGCGAAGTGTGCGCTTGTCGCAGTCGGCGCCCTGCACCACGCTGGCACTCATGAACACACCGCACACGATCGCCGTCCTCGGCCTGGGGCGCATGGGCGGCGCGATCGCGACCCGACTCGCCGCCCGGAACTGGGACGTCATCGGCTGGACGCGCTCCGGGCGCACCCGGGGAACGGTCAGGACGACCGGCGATCCGCGCGAGGCCGTGGCGACGGCGGACGTCGTGCTCCTGGCGTTGTTCGACGGACCCGCCTGTCAGCAGGTCCTCGACGACGTCCGTGGCTCGCTGCGCACGGGGGTGACGGTCCTGAACACCAGCACCGTCGGCCCCGAGCAGGCAGCGGAGCTGGCCCGGCGACTCGGCCCGTCCTACGTCCACGCTCCGGTGCTCGGCTCCGTCACGGCCGTCGCCGCCGGCGCCCTACGGTTCCTCGCCGCCGGCGATCCGCATGCACTCGACCGGGTCCGACCGGTCCTGGAGGCGCTGGGCACGGTGCGTCGCGTGGACGACGCCGCGGGCGCCGCCGCACTCAAACTGGTCGCCAACCACAGCCTCGCCGGTGCCGTCCTCGCCCTGCGCGATGCGCTGCGGCAGGCCGATGCCCTCGGCCTGCCACGGGACCGGGCGCTGGACGTCCTCGAACTGGGCCAGCTCGGGGGGCTCGTGGCGCGCAAACGCCCCTTCCTCACCGACCCGCCGACCGCGGTCACGGCCGAGTTCACGATCGGGGCGCTCGTCAAGGACATGGCGCTGCTGGCCGACGCGTCATCCACCCCCCTGCGCAGTGCAGCCGGTCTGGTGGACACCCGTACCGACCTCGGGGCGGACATCGCCGTCGCCGCCACGGTCCCCGCCGTGGCGGACGCCGTGCTCGAACCGCTCCGCGCCTACGTCCGCGGGCACGCCACCGGTGATCCCGTCCACTTCCGCGCGGCGTTCCTACCCGGCGCCCGCATCGAGGGGGTCCGGGACGGCACCTTCGTCTCGTGGACCCTGGACGAGTACGGCACGCTCTTCCCGGGCCGACCGGCCGTGGACGAACCGACGCGTTCGCGCCGGATCGACTCGGTCGAGGTGCACGGCACCGTCGGGACCGCGACGATGACGCTGCGGCACGGCCCGGACACCTTCACGGACGTCTTCCTGCTGGTCCGTGTCGACGGCGGTTGGCGCATCGCCAACAAGGTCTACCACCGACACCTCTGAGCCGCGCGGCCTGGAGTTCACGGCCGGCGGTGTCCGCTCCGCGTGCGGGACACGGTGCGGCGGCGGGTTTCGACGGGCGGACGGCGTCAGTCCTCGGTGAGGGCGAGGAAGAACGCCCGTACGTCCTCGGCGAACAGCTCGGGCACCTCCATCGCGGCGAAGTGCCCCCCGCGCTCGAACTCCGACCAGTGCCGAATGTCGTACAGCCGCTCGGCCAGCGGGCGCACCGACAGCGTGATGTCGTGCGCGAACACCGCCACGCCGACCGGTACCGGGCACGGCGCGGTCCGCCGCGGAGCGTCGTGGTGCAGCCGCGCCGAGGAGGCAGCGGTGGCGGTCAGCCAGTACAGCGAGACGTCGGTCAGCATCCGTTCGTCACCGACCGGCGTACGGGGGTCCGTCCACTGGGCGAAGCGCTCGGCGATCCAGGCCAGTTGGCCGATGGGCGAGTCGGTCAGCGCGTAGCCGATGGTCTGGGGGGTGGCGGCCTGGAGCGCCTGGTAGGGCGGGCGGTTGGCCATCAGGTGCCTGACCCGGTCCAGTCGGGCCTCGTCGGAGGCGGACAGTTCGACGTCGGCATCGGGGTCCGGCCTGGTCGGGAGGTAGTTGACGTGCACCCCGACGACCTGATCGGGTGCCACCGCGCCGAGCGCCGTCGAGATGGCCGAGCCGAAGTCGCCGCCCTGCGCCCCGTAGCGCCGGTACCCGAGTCGGTGCATGAGCTGGGCCCAGGCCCGGGCGATGCGGACGACGTCCCAGCCGCGCTCATGGGTCGGTCCGGAGAAGCCGTACCCCGGTATGGACGGGATCACCAGGTGGAAGTCGCGAGACAGCGGTTCGATCACGTCGAGGAACTCCAGGAAGGAACCGGGCCAGCCGTGGGTGAGGACCAGGGCCAGCGCGTCCGGCTTCGACGAGCGGACGTGGACGAAGTGGATCCGCTGGCCGTCGATCTCAGTGGTGTAGTGCGGAAGCCCGTTGAGCGCGGCTTCGTGTGCGCGCCAGTCGTAGCCGGTTCGCCAGTGCTCGGCCAGTTCCTTGAGCCGCGCCAACGGGAAACCGTAGTCCCACCCGGCGTCGGCGACCTCGTTGGGCCAGCGGGTGCGCGCGAGCCGTTCGTCGAGGTCGTCGAGGTCGGCCTGCGGGACGCCGATGCGGAACGGCTCGATCATGGTCTCAACTCCGGAAGGATTCATTGGAAGCCCAAAGATTTGGACGACTAACGTTTACCCCGCGAACGATACCGCAATCATTGGCGGCACCAACGATTCGTTAGACTCGCCCCATGGAGAACCCGTCCGAGGACACACCGAACAACTGGGAGACGCTGCCGAGCTGGCTCCTCACCCAGACCGCCCACCACACGCACCGGCTGGTGGCCGACGGCTTCTCGTCGGTCGGCGCCCGCGGTTACCACTACCGTCTCCTGGCGACGCTGGAGGCGTTCGGCCCGGCCAGCCAGACCGCGCTGGGCCGCGGCAGCGGCATCCACGTCAGCGACATGGTCGCGACCGTCAACGAGCTGGCCGACCGCGGACTGGTCGAGCGCGCGCCGGACCCGTCCGACCGCCGGCGCAACATCATCTCGCTCACCGCTGCGGGCAAGCGGCGGCTGCGGCAGTTGGAGAAACGACTGGCCGAGACCCAGGAGGAACTGCTGGTGCCGCTGTCGCCCGAGGAGCGTCAGCGGTTGACCGAACTGCTGTCGAAGCTGTTGGACCACCACAACCGGCGAACCGGCGCGTCCTGAGCGCCGCGGCGCCCGGACGGTCCTCACCTCGGCCGGCGCCGCCCCACGGGGTCGGCCGGTACGGAGCCGGCCCGGGCGGCACCTCGCAGCCTCAGCGAACCTCCAGCGCCTTCTGGATGCCCTTCTCCTTGGCCCCCAGGAAGCGTGGGTCCGGTTCGAACAGCACGTTCATCGCGCCCTTGCCCGCCGCGAAGACCTCCCGGGCCTTCCCGTGGTACCAACTCGAGTCGAGCCGCTCGGCCACTCCGATGCCGTACGCGTCGACACCCGCCGAACGGCACAGCGTCAGCGCACGACGGATGTGGAAGTCCTGGGTCACCAGCACCGCACGATCGACACCGAAGATCTTCTTCGCCCTGACGCACGAGTCCCAGGTGTCGAAGCCCGCGTGGTCGCTGACGATGCGCCCGTCGGGCACCCCGCGCTCCTTCAGATACGTCCGCATCGCGTCGGGCTCGTCGTACTCCACCCGACCGTTGTCCCCGGTCACCAGGACCACCCTGACCTTGCCCGCACGGTAGAGGTCGGCCGCCGCGTCCAACCGGTGCGCCAGGTACTTGGTCGGCTTGCCCTCCAACAGGCCGGCCCCGAACACCACCGCCACCTCCTGGCGCGGCACGTCGGCGACCGTGGTGACCCTGCTGTCGGCGGCCAGGTGCATCCAGGTGGTCGGGGTGAGGGCGAGGACCGACGCGACCATGGTCGCCTGCACCAGCCGCCGCTGGGCCCGGCGGGACCTCGGCAGGCCCGGCCGCGGCAGCTTGCGCAGGCCGGACAGCTTGAGCCGCCGGGACGCGGCCACAAGGATCAGTCGTCGTTGCTTCATACCTGGTCGGACGACTCCTGCCGGCGGATGGTTCTCCGCGCCGCTGACGCAATTGCGGCTGCCCCGGGCCACGCCGTGCTCACCACCGCGGCGCGCTCAACCGACGGCGCGAACCGACACCCGGTGCTGTGCCGAAGGTGGGCCTGTGACGAGCAGGACGAGGGGAGGGGGCATGCGGACGTCCAGCCCGGCGTACGGAAGCACGACATGCGCCCTTCCGTACGCCTAGCGGATATCCCCCTGATCATGCCCAATGGACATCAGAGGAATGAATCCATCGCTCGGTCCCCTCACGATGCGGTCGGGACCGGTGCAGTCACGGGAATCGGGGTGGCCATGACCGGTGGGGACGTCGTGCGGGGAAGCCAGTGGGTGGTACTGAGCGGCGGGCCGCCGGAGCTCCCGCGGGTGCAACGGTTACCGGAGGGGACGGTCGCGGATGCGGCGCGACTGATCCTGGCCTTCTACGGACGGCACCAACGCTTCGTGCGCACCGCCGAGACCGAGTTGGTGGAGGGCCGCACGGTGCCGGTGTTCCGCTTCGACTACAGCACGAAGATCGCGGAGTAGCCGGCGGTCGGGCCGTCAGGTCGGTTCGGAGCAGATGCTGTTTGCGGGCACGGGCGCGTGCCGCAGCCCGTCCTGCACCCGCTGGAGTCGGTCCAGCAGCGTGCCCAGGTCCGCACCGTCGGCGTAGTCGAGGACGGCCCGGTAGAACGCGGCGGCCACGTCGGGGCTCATCACATCGGCGGCACCGAAGCACAGCCGATAGCCCGAACGCGGTTGCAGCATCGCCGCGATGCGCTGCTGCACCGCGTCGGTGTACCGGCTCACATCGGTGCGCGCCGAGAAGGCGGAGGACCCGGACGCCTCCACCCAGGCCCGTTGTCCCTCGGTCCCCGCCAGGTACGCGACGAACCGGCGGGCGCTCGGATTGCCGTCCGTGAACATGCCGATGAAGTCGCCGGACACCTCCACGGGACGGCCGGCGGCGGGCGCGACGAAGTCGAACCGGTCGGCCCCCTGGAGATCGGCGGCCAGGGCCGACCGGGCGCCGTGGACCAGTCGGCAGGTGGCCGCCTCCGTGGCCATCGGCTCGGTCGCCTCCGCGAAGCCCCGGTGGGAGGCGCCCCGGAGCGCCGACCGCCCCATCAGGTCGTGCCAGCGCGACCACGCCCGCTCGACCTCCGGGGACGTCCACGGCAAGGTGCCCGACACCCATCGCACGTAGGCGTCGGGGCCCGCGTCGGCGAGCAGGACGTCGGCGATCCAATCGGCCCCCGGCCAACCGGAGGTCGGGCCCGAAGCCAGGCCGAGGCACCACCGCAGACGGGACCCGGGTGCGAAGTCGAAGACGTCGGCGGTATCGGTGCGCCGCTCACCGCTCGCCGCGGAGTCGTACCAGACGAGGCTCTTGACGTCGACCTTGACCGGTACCGCGTAGGTGGTGCCCGCCACCCGGGCGAGGTTGCGGAAGGGCTGGAGGAAGGCACCGATGTCGACGGTGTCCGCATCCAGCGGTTGGAGGCCGTCCTCCTTGCCCGCGTACCGGGTGATGGCGCCCACGCTCGGCAGCACGGCGAGGTCGGGCGCGGCGCCCGCCGTCACCGAGGCGTCCAACTGTTGGGTGAGCGCCCGGGTGACCTGGACGTCGACCTGGATGCCCGTGTCGGCTTCGAAGTCCTTGACCAGGGAGTAGAACGCCTGGAACTCGCCCTGCTGCGTCCACGGAACCATGATGGACACCCGCTCGCGCGCATCCGTGTCCCTCACCGCGCACCCCGCCGTGACCAGCAGCAGGCCGAGGACCACGAGCACGTGCAGCAGTCCGGAACCCCGGCGGTGCGCCGGCTCGGGCACCGGTGTCGTCATGGCGGTCCTCCCCCGTGTCGTCATGGCCGCGGGAACTTGTACTCGGCGAGCCGCGGACGGTACGCAACGTGGTTCAGCACGCCGGCCACCACCAGGGCCAGGAGCGCCAGGACCATGGCCACGGGGTGCCCGGCGGTCGGATGGGCGGCCAGTCGGTCCTCGTCCCACGCGATCAGCGCCGCGGAGGTACCGGCGACGGCCGCGGTGACGAAGAACGCCCCCACCAACCGCAGACCGACGTGGCGGTGGAAGTGGCGCGCCAGGACGCGCGCGGTGGCGAGGACCAGCGCCAGCATGAGGAGCGGCGGGGCCGAGGCCAGGCCCCAGAGTTGGACGGGGTCGAGCCAACCGTCGTTCTGTCGCCGGGCCAGAGCGCTGTCCTGTATCGCCTCCAGGTCCTGGAGGGAGGCCAGCAGTCCCCCCGTTCCGGAAATGGGCCGGCGGGTGTCGGGGTCGACGAGTCGTGGGGCGGTGAGCGCGCCGCGCGCGGCGTCCACGCCCGCCCGGCCGCTGCGCGGATAGTCGCGGACCGCCGTGGCGGCGAGTGCCAGACAGGTGGTCAACTGCCCCTGGACGAACTGGATCTGCTTGCGTCCGGTGGCTCCGGCCGCATTGCCCTGGGCGGCGGCCGTGACGAGGGTGCTGATGCGTGCGGTCGCGTTGGCGAACTCCGTGCCCGTGCCGATCAGCGCGAACTGACCGGTCCGGCTGGCGCGCTCCAGCGCCCCGTCCGCCTGCTGCACGGCGTGTTGGGCGTCGCCGATGTCGTCGATCGCCGCATAGGTGTCCCGGACGGAGGTGATCTCCTTCCCCCCGTTGGTGGACACCGCGAGGTAGACGACGGCCGTCGCGCACACCATGGCCAGGACGCTCCCGCGCAGCCAGCGCAGCACCCGGACCGGATGCGCACCGCGCAGCCTCCGCCACACCCCGGCCGGCCGACGCCGTGGGTCGGAGGCGGACGCCCCTGCGGACGGGGGGCTCATCCGACGTTCCCGGCACGGCCGCCGTCGAGGCGGTGACCGCACTGTTCGCAGTAGTGGGCGGCGCGCGACACGAGCGGCGAACTACAGTTCGGGCAACGGCCGGGTCCCTCCCCCGCAGCCGCGGGGACGACCTGTTCGACCGCGTCCACGGGTGGGGGACCGGTGCGCGTCGAGTCGAGCCCGAGTTGCTGCATCGCCCCGCGCGACACGTCCGGCCGTACGATCACCCGGCCGTCGGAGGTGGTGTCCGCCACGGCGCGCAGCAAGCGCAAGCGCTGTTCGTCGCCGAGTTCTTCGGCGAGCCGCAGGGCGAGGCGCAGTTCCTGGTCGGCCCGGGCCCGGTCCTGCTGCTGGTGCGCGTCCGCGCAGGCCCGCATCGCCATGCCGAGTTCCCGTTCCGTCTCGACCCGGGTGAAGTCGGTGGACACGGGGATCCGGAAGGCCGGATTGGAACGACGTCGCAGGGTGAGGGATTCCACCGCTGCGCAGGGCACCCGTCCCCGGCCGTCGGACGGTTCGCTGTAGAGCGTGAGGTGGGCGGCGTGCAGCTGCTCCTCGACGGGCAGCGCCCCGAAGGGGAAACGCAGCGAGATCTGGTACTGGCGGACCCCCGGGGACCAGGCGCCGAGCGGGATGTGGATCTCCTCCCCGCGGTCGGCCGGTCCGGGCGTCAGATCGGCTTGTACGGGACGGGTCTGCTGGACGAACCCCAGGTCGAGCTGTTCGTGGATCCGTACCCCCAGGTAGACGCGGGGCACGACGATGCTCTGCGCCTTCTCCACCAGGTGCACGAAGTCCTGGGTGAGGTCGGCGATGTCGATGACGGCCGCGGCGGTTCCGTGCAACGCCTCCGTGATGCGGTGGAGTTCGCGGTAGTTCCAGTCCTCGCCGAGTCCGCGGGCGTCGCAGGTGAACCGGTCGGCGCAGGCCGCGAGGACGGCGTCGAGCTCCTCGGGGCTCTCGTGTTCGTCCCTGCCGTCGGTGTAGAGCACGGCGTGGCGCACGGCGCCGGCTGCGGTCGAGGTCTCGAAGAGCTGACGGGCACAGTCCAGCCACGTCCCGATCGCCGTTCCACCGCCCGTCAGTTGGGCGGCGACATGGGCCTTCGCCTCCTGTTTGCGGGCGGCGTCGACGCGCACGAGACGCCCGCTGGGCGGGTAGACCACGGCGGCCTCGTGGTGGCCCGCCACGATCCCGAGCAGGGTGCCGTCGCGCAGGGCGTCGATGGCGGCGCAGATCGCACGTTTGGCCTCGTCGAGCTTGCCGAGCCCGGCCATCGACAGTGATCGGTCCATGATGAAGACCTCGGCGCCGGGTGTCGGGCTCCCCGCGGCGCCCGCGGCGCTTTCGTCGTCTGCGCGGGCGCACACCGTGACGAGTACGTCGGCCCGCGTGGCGTCGAACGCCAGGTCCGGTGAGAAGTCCTTCTCCAACGTGAAGGTCAGCGCCGCACGCGATGAGTCCCCCATCGGTCCTCACGACCCCCTCGTCGCCGCCGAACCGCACTGTGTACCGTGGGTGCCCGCTCAGGCTAGCGGGAGCGTAGCGCCTGCGCTCAGGAACGGGAACGGCTACGCCGATTCATGTGCGCCGCCCCGCGGGTTGGCCGTACGGACCAGGGCCAGCGCGGTTCGGGTCTCAGTCGGTTGGCGAGATCGACCAGGGCGACGAACTCCCGCTCGGTGACGGAATGTCGCGCCAGCGCCCGGACCGCCTCCGACAAGGCCAGCCGATCACCGGTGACCTGGAACTCCGCAGTTGCCAACTCGGCTGTCAGAGCGGCATGTTCGGCGTCGTCCCCGTCGAGTCGGTCGAGCAGTGCGCGGACTCCGGCCGTTTCGTCCGGGTCGGCACCCGGTCCCAGCCGCGCCACGGAGAGCCGGAAGGCGGCGACGCGCGCCGCCCGTTCGAAGCGGATCTCCTGCGACAGTTCGCCGACGATCCGCACCGCCTGTTCGGCACCGCCGCTGCGCCACACGATGCGGGCCAGGCCGAAGCCGGCCGCTCCGAGCGCCGGGGTGGTGGCGAAGGCGGTGGCGTAGTGCGCCTCGGCGACCGGGTGGTCGCCGGCCCATTCCGCGCACAGCCCGAGGGCGAGCTGCGGGATCAGCTCGCCGGGCAGCGCGCCGCGCACCCGGGTGAAGTGGGACTCGGCGCCCGGCACGTCCGGTTCCGGTCGAGTGAGCGCGAGCAGGGCCTCGTACCAGTCGCGCAGCCAGTGCCCGTCGGGCAGCGGTACGCCCTGCAAGACCTGCCCCGCCGTTTCGGTGTCCGCCGCGCGCAGCAAGCGCCGGCATTCGGCCAGGTGGCCGACGACGTCGGCGGTCAACGCACGGTCGTCGGCGTCGCCGAGCGGCATCGGCAGGGCCGCCGCGATCGCCCGCGGGCTGGGGGCGGAGAACGACGGCGGCAGGGCCAGGCGCACGCCGCCGGGCGACCCGGGCTCGATGCCGGTCACGCCGCCGCCCGGTTCCACCGTCGCGTCGATCCAGTGGCCGAGCGGCCGGGCCGCGCCGATGCCGCCGTGCAGCGACTCGTTGAGCGGGCCGAAGAGCGCCGAGGAGCGGGCCACCCGACGGCCGGTCGGCGGCGTCGCCACGACCTGCCGGATGACACCGCTGAGTTGCTCACCGAACTGCCGAGCGGAGGTGAACCGCCAGGTCGGCCCGTTGACGTGGGTGGCGCGCTCCAGGAGCAGGGCGAGCGAGCGCACCCCCGGGGCGGACGGATCCTCCAGGTGTTCGCGGGACGCCTCCTTCAACGTCATGCCGAGGCCGTAGAGGTCGAACCCGGGGGTGGGTCCGTCCGTGTACTCCGCGTCCCCTCGCAACGGCGCGTACCTTTCGGTGAACTCGGCCATCGGCGAGCGGTCCGTGACGGAGCGCACCGCGCCGAAGTCGATGAGTCTTACCCGGTCGAGCGGACCTGCGGGGCCCGTCTCGTGGAAGCGGATGATGTTCAACGGCTTGACGTCACAGTGGAGCAGCTCGCGGCCGTGCAGGTAGTCGAGCGCTTGGAGCAGGCGCAGGCCGTGTGCCAGCAGCGTCTGGAGCCGGTCGCCCCGCCGTTTCGACAGCGCGGTGCCGGGGACGTACTCCAGCACCAGATAGCTGCGCCCGTGCTCCTCCTCGTAGCCGAGGATGCGGACGATCGCGTCGTGCCGGAGCCCGACCAGCGCATCGCGTTCCCGGTCGGACCGGGTGAGCGAGGTGCGCAACTGTTTCACCACCACCTCGGTGTCGAGGTTGCGGTCGTGCGCGAGGTACGCCGCGCCGTACGATCCCTGGCCGACCAGGCGGCGGACCTCGTAGCGGCCGGCGATGACGAGGCCGACGACCCGGTTGAAGTCGAAGAGCGTGCCGCAGTGCGAGCAGAACCCGGCGATCCGGCCCGCGCGGCCGTCCTGGCCGCGCCCGACGGGCCGCCCGCACCCGGGGTTGGCACAGAATCGGTGTTCCTCGGACAGCGGTCCGCTGCCCGTCTGCGGCGACTGCTCCTCGGTGCGGGCCGTGTCCGGCATCGGGAGGTCGTCGACCAGGGTGAGGCCGTACCAGGGGTCCGGCCGCACCTGCTCCACCCCGGCGGCCGCCGGTTTCGGTGGCGCCGCCACGGGCTCTGCCTCCGGCGGCAGCGGCTCCCTGTCGCAGGCGGTGCAGAATCCCTGTGCGTCGATGGTGCCGAGCCCGCATGCGGGGCGCTTGCACACCGCCATCGCCTCAACCTCCCTGACTCCGGTGACCTTCTCCGATCCGCTGGTCGACCGCCCCGATGTAGCGGGGGACCCGCCGCCGGGCCGCCGCGAGGTCGACCGGCACCCGTTGCAGCGCCGTGGCCGCGGCCACGTACAGTTCGCCGAGCCGCAGGTCCTCGGCCCCGACCAGGCGGGCGGCGCGCACCCGGTGCAGGTCCAGGGAGACGGTGAGGTCCTCGTGCTCCCCTTCCATCTCCCGCAGCAGGTCGACGTAACGGGTGACGGCGGCGTGGGCGGCCTCCGCGTCCTGCTCGACGGCGGCGATCTCGGCGTTCGGGTGCGTGGCCCGGGCGACGGCGAGGCGGACGGCCAAGCGGGGCGCCCGGCCCGGCGGCAGACGGGGCGGCGCCAGGAACGTCGTCCCCAGGGCCCGTTGGAGCTCCCGGGCTTGCTCCTCGGCTGCGGCCAGCCGCTCGACCGCCGCCCGGGCCTGCTCCTCGGTGGCCGGCCGCGCCGGCTCGCCCGCGGGCAGGGGCGTCGGGTCGAGGTGCACGTCGTACGCGAGGTCTTCGGGCGGCGCCCCCTCGAAGCCGAGGACGAGCCGCAGTCCGCGTGAGCGTGCGCGCAGGGCCAGGGGGGCGAGGAGTTCCGTGACGAGCCGGGAGGGGTCGGCGGCCCGGTCGACGCCGTCCACCATCAGACAGGGGGGTGGCCGCCGGTGCAGCAGGTCGCGCACCAGTTCGGCGACACCACCCCGGGTGCCGAAGCCGAACCGCCCCGCGAGGTACGTGCAGGCGTCGTCGGTGGAGCGGCCCCGTGCGTCGAAGGCGGCGTCGACGGTGCCGAAGCCGAGGACGGTGCCGCTGGGCGCCCTCGTGCGCGGATCGAGTTCCGCAGCGGTCCGGCCGGCGGGGCCCGACGTGCGGGCGAGGCGCACCAGCCACGAGGAGCCCGCGCCGGTCGCGCTGCCGGTGCCGACGAGGAAGGTGCCCGACCGGTCGCCTTCGCACAGTCGGGTCAGCTCCCGGGTCAGGGCGAGTTGCAGCGGATCGTCGAGATCGGGCCCGGGCAGGTCGGCGGGGCCGAAGTCGGTGATGCCGTTGCCACCGGAGATCGCGCCGAGCCCCGGCAGGTACGACAGGATCGTCTCGGTCGGCAGCATCCAGGCCGCCTTGGCTTCCTCGTTGACGTAGCTGGCGATCACGATGCCTATCACCCGGCCGGCGAACTCCCCGTCGAGGGCCATCACTCCGGCGCCCGAGTAGCCCGGCTCGATCCACGGATCGCCTTCGCTCACCCGCTTGAGCAGCCCCCGCTCCCCTTCGCGGCCACCGGACCCGGCCAGTTCGGCGTCCACTCCGACGCCGTACGAATCGACGTCCGGGAAGCCGTAGACACGCACCCTGCCACCGGAGATGGGCACCTTCCACAGCTCGGTCCGGATGTCGCAGTCGGCCGGCTCGTCCAGTTCGAGCAGGGCCACGTCCCCGCGCCGCGTCCCGCTGTGGTAGACCCAGGTGCCGGGTGCCACGCGGGCGGTACGGGTCCACTCGGGACGGCACACCGTGCTCCGCACGCGGACGCGCGTCGCGGGCCCTCCGGGGTGGGCGCCCGCGTCCTGGACCACGTGCGCAGCCGTCAGGACGGCCCGCCCGTCGAGTAGCACGCCCGCGCCCCAAGGCACGCCCTGGTCGTCGTCGACCCTCACCCGCCATGGTCTTTCCCGATGGTGATGCCGCGTCATGTGCCCACGCTAGTGGAGTAGTTGGCATTGGAGAACGACCTCAGCAGGACGCGGAAGTGTGCGGGGAACGTCGGTGCGTACGAGTGGTGCGGCAGACCACTGCGCCCCCTTGGCACTCCTGGCGCCGCCCAGGCCGTCGCCGAGGAAACCGGCTGCGACGCGGTGGTCGAACGGCTGCTGGGCGTGGACTCCAGGGTGATTCCCCCGGCCGAGCGCCCCTCCCCCGGGCTGCCCGAGCACCAGAACGTCGGCGTCTTCTACCAGGTCCGCATCACCGGCGGCCGGCTCCGGCCCGAGCCGAACGGCGAAACCGCCGAGTCGGTCTGGACCCCCCTCCCCCGGGTCGCCGACCTGCGCCGGTCCTCGCTGGTCGACATCGGCCTCGCCCTGGCCCGGACGCTTCCGGCCACCGGGCACGTCGCCGCCGTCCCCATCGGCGGGCTGATCCGACACTGAAGGGCCACCGGCACCGGCCTGACGACGCCGAGCGGGCTCCACGCACCCCCTACGCGAGGCGGTCGAGGAAGCCGAGCGCCCGGTGTTCGGCCCGCGCCGCGGCCACGGCGTCGTGGGACGGCAGGCTGCTGTCGGTGAACAGGTGCTCGTCACCGGGGTAGAGGAACAGCTCGGCGTCCGTCGCCGTCTCGACCAGCGCGCGGGCGGCGTCCACATCGCCCTCCCCGGCGAAGAACGGGTCCGCGTCCATGCCGTGGACCTGGACCGGGACGTCCCCGGGCCAGGCGCCGCCGAACTCCGCGAGCGGGAAACACGCCTCGAACAGCAACGCGCCCTTCGCGCCGGGGCGCGTCTGGGCCAGTCGCTGCGCCGGGAGGACACCGAGCGAGAAGCCGACGTAGACGAGCTCCGCGGGCAGCCCCTCGGCGGCGGTGGTTCCGCGTGCAGTGATCGTGTCGAACCCGACGGCCTCGGCATGGCCGATGCCGTCCCCGAGGCTGTCGAACAGCCGCCCCTCGTACAGGTCCGGGAGGTGGACGGTGTGCCCGGCCCGGCGCAGCCGTTCGGCGAACCCGCGCACGCCGGCGGTCAGCCCGTGTCCGTGGTGGAAGACCAGTACCTCGGCCATGACTCCCCTTCGCGCTGCGGCCTCCGAGTGACGCCGCGGCACGAGTATGGGCCACGGCACTGACAGGACCGCTCAGGTGTCACCGTGTTCGGGACTGCGGCCGGCGAGGACGATGTGGGGCCGACCGCTGCGCGGGTGGTCGATGACGTCGGCCTCGACTCCGAACACGGTGCGCAGCATCTCGGGCGTGATGATCCGCGCCGGTTCACCGTGCCGCACGGTCGTGCCCCCGCGCATGACGACGAGCTGGTCGCAGTACTCGGCGGCGAGGTTCAGGTCGTGCATGGCCATGACCGTGGTGAGCCCCTGCTGGCGGACGATGCGCATCAGCTCCTCCTGGTGCGCGAGGTCGAGGTGGTTGGTCGGCTCGTCCAGGACGAGGACGGTTGCCGCCTGGGCCAGCGCACGTGCGAGGAGGACGCGTTGGCGCTCGCCGCCGGAGAGCGTGGTCACGGAGCGGTCCGCCAGCTGGTCAACGCCGGTGCGCCGCATCGCGGCACGGACCCGTTCGAGGTCGTCGCGGCCCAGTGCCTGGAGCGGCCGCAGATGGGGGGTCCGGCCCACCGCCACCAGTTCCTCGACGGTGACGTCGAAGGTCACCCGGGTCTCCTGCGGCACGCCGGCGATCAGTCGTGCGGCGGAGCGCGGCTTCATCGACCAGACGTCCTGGTCGTCGACGTGCACCGCGCCGCTCTGCGGCCGTAGATGGCGGTAGACCGTCCGGACCAGGGTGGACTTCCCGGCGCCGTTCGGTCCGATCAGCCCGATCAGGGTGCCCGCGGGTGCCTCCAGGGCGGCCCTCGTCACCACCCGGACGGAGCCGATGGAGACGGACACCCCGTCGACGACCAGCGCACCGTCACCCATCCTCACGATCCTTCCAGTCGGACCCCGCGGCGACCCATCAGGAAGAGGAACAGCGGGGCGCCGATCACGCTGGTGATGACGCCGACCGGGAGTTCCTGGGGGGCCATGACGGTACGGCACACGATGTCGACCGCGAGCAGGAACAGTCCGCCCAGCAGGGCCGACATCGGGAGGAGTCGGTGGTGGTCGTTGCCCACCAGCAGCCGGGCGATGTGGGGGACGATCAGCCCCACGAACCCGATGGACCCGCAGAGGGACACCGTCAGCCCGGTGAGGAGGGCGGCGACGACGAAGAGCGTCACGCGCAGGCGCTGCGGGTCCACTCCCACGCTCGCGGAGGTCTCGTCGCCCAGGAGCATCGCATTGAGTTGGCGGGCCCCCGACATGAGGTAGACGAAACCGATGACCAACGCCACGGCTGGAAAGGTAAGTTGGCTCCAGGTGGCGCCGGCCAGGCTGCCGAGGAGCCAGAAGAGCGCCGAGTTGGTCTTGCCGGGATCCTGGGCCTGGAAGATGAGGTAGTTGGTGATCCCGGAGAGTCCCGCACCCACCACCACCCCCGCGAGCAGCAACCTGGTGGGCGAGAACTCCCCGGTCAGCCGCACGAAGGCGTAGATGGCGAGCAGGGCGGCAAGGGCGCCGACGAAGCCCGCCACGCCCGTCGAGGCACCTCCGAAGAGGGCGACGCCCAGGACGATCGAGGCGACCGCGCCGAGCGCGGCCCCCGAGGAGGTGCCCAACAGGTAGGGGTCCGCGAGCGGATTGCGCACCAGGGCCTGGGCGACGACTCCGACGACGGACAGCGCGGCGCCGATCAGCAGGGCGAGCAGGACGCGCGGCAGCCGGAGGTCCCACACGATGCCGTCCTGCACCAGCGTCCAGCCGTGCGGGTCGCCCACTCCGGTGAGCCGGTGGACGAGGATCTCCAGGACCTGTGGCGCGGGGATGGAGACGGAGCCGACCACGAGCGCGAGCAGGGACAACAGGGGTACGCACAGGACGAGTACGGTCATCGCCCAGCCCGTCCGGCGACGCGCGGCCCGGTCGCCGAGAGCGGTGGGCGGCCCGGTCTTCGTGCGGGACATCAGTCGAGGCGGCCGGGGTGGAGTTCCCGTGCGAGGTCGACGACCGCGTCGGCGTTGCGGACGCTGCCGATGGCGTACTCCTCGTAGGTCACCGGGATGAAGTTGCGCTCCTTGACCGCGGTCACGTCGTCCAGCGGCGCGAAACCGGTGAGGAACCGCTCGGCCTCGCGCACGACCTCGTCGAACTGGGCCTTCGTGTCCTTGCCGTAGACGACGATGGCGATCGCCTCGGGGTTGCGGGCGGCGACCTGTTCCCAACTCACCTTCTCGTAGGTGTCGTTCACATCGGAGAAGATGTTCTTGCCGCCCGCCTGGGTGATCACGGCGTTGGCGAGGTTCCGGTTGCCCTCGGCGTAGGGGGTCTGGGTGCCCTCCTCGTACTCGAAGCCGAAGACGCTGACCGGTTCCGCCGGGCCCACCGCGTCCCGGACCGTGGCGATCTGCTCGCGCATGCCGGAGGCCAGGGCGTCGGCCCGGGGCTCCGCGTCGAAGATCCGGCCGTAGTTGTCCAGGTCCCGGTAGACCGAGGCGAAGTCGGTGACCGGAGCCTCGGACGCCTTCTCGCAGGCCGTGCTGAAGGCGTAGTACGCGTTGATGCCCCGCTGGGCGAGCTGTCGCTGACTCAGTGCGCCGAGGCCGGCGTCGAAGTTCGAGGACCAGCCGCCCACGACCAGATCGGGGTCCACGCTCAGCAGCTGCTCCTTCTGAACGGGCGCGTAGGACTTCGGCTTGTACGCGCCCGACAGGGTGCGCAGACCGTTCGCGTCGTCCTCCAGTTCGGGCGGGAACGCCCCCGGGGACACTGCCTGGATGCCCGCGATCCTCTCCTTCTGACCGAGGGAGAGCAGCATTTCCAGGACGCTGGAGGTCACGGTGGCGACCCGGGCCGGCGGCGCCCGGAAGGTCGACTCGTGCCCGGTGCAGTCCACCACCGTGCGCTTCCCGTAGGGCTTGGCGTCCGTGGTGGACGCCGAGGAGGGGTCCCGTCCCGCGGGTTCTCCGCACCCGGAGAGGCAGAGTGCCGTCAGCACCAGGGCCGTCGTGAGTGGTCTGGTTGTCTTGGGCATGCGACCCGTCCGTTCTGGTGAAGAGTGGTGCTCCGGCCGGTCACTGACGCGTCGATCGGCGCCGGCCGGTGAGTCAGCGGGGTGAGGCGGCGACGCTCATGTCGATCGGATGCCCGTCGACCGGGCCGGACGGGTGTCCCGCACCGATCAGGTAGAGGGCGGTCTCGGAGATGCCGTCGATGCCGAGGGCGGCTTCGACCTCGCTGTCGCGGAACGCGGCGGTCTGGAAGGGGCCGAGGCCCGTCGCCGTGCTGACGAGGGCGAACGTCTGCGCGAGGTGCCCGGCGTCCAGCAGGATCATCCGCAGGGTGCGCGGGTGCCGGTACTTGTAGGCGGCCCGGGACACCAGTGCGGTCAGGAACGTCACGAAGCCCGCCGTGACCGCCATCTGCTGGCCGAAGCCGAGGCGGTCGACGTCCTGGGCCGTGAAGTCGGGGTCGATCAGTTCCAGCGCGTGCTGTTCCACGTTGTAGTGGTAGAGGCCCGGTGCCACGCCCTCGACGTTGAGCACGCCCACGTACGCCTCTATCTCGTGGCGTGCACCGCCGCCGGGGCTGGTGCGCATCATGAGCGTGCCGTACTCACGGGCGTCCACGAAGTACATCGGGCCGAAGGTGTAGTGCAGCACCGTCGCGAGTTCCCGCAGCGTGACGGGGTCGCCGGTGAACTCCCGGTGCGTGCGCCGGGCCAGCAGTACGTCGTCGAAGTCCCGGCGCAGCGGCAGGAAGGCCCGGGGCAACCGCACCCGGGGGGCGTCGGGATAGCTCTTGAAGACGGCGGGCGGCGGGCCGCTCTCCAGCGCGACGGCGGCGGCCGCGGTGCGGTGCTCGTCGTCGTCGCCGATGTAGACGGCGTCCTTGGTGCCGAAGTGGAAGAAGCGGGCCTCTTCGTTCCAGTTGGCCCACTCCTCGGCGAGGTGGTCCTCCCGCTGGGCCTGTTCCGGTGTGTGCAGGAGTCCGGCTTCCGCCAGCGCGCCGATGGCGTCCCGGACGGACTCCGGGTCGTAGTCGGGCAGGGCGTCCAGAACCGACTCCGGGTCCGTCCAGTCGTCGAAGCGGTGCAGCAGGAGCAACGCCGTTTCGTCGATGACGACCGCGTTGTCCTCCTCCACGTCGGAGGACTTGGTGGTCAGGTAGTCTTCAAGGACGAATTCGCCTTCGTGCCAATATCCGATGAGGCTGCGAGTTCGGCGAAGCTTCATACCGTTTCTCCTTGGAGCGCTGTGTGGGGCACCGGTGACGGGGTGCGGGTCGATGGGCAGCATCGCCCCGCACCCCGCCGCTCAGCCGATTAGGCCGGGTGGTTCGACAGCAGGTTGCCGCGGGTCTTCTTGGAGCGGACCTGGATCTTGATCTTCGCCATGGCCGGTCACCTCCTCTCCTGCTCGGACGGTCGTGTCACCCTCGCGCGTCTCACGACGGCAAGGGAGTTCGGGGGCGCAGCAGGTCGATGCGCCACAGGGCGGCGACCGCTGCGATGAGGAGGAGCGTCGCCGCGACGGCGATGCCCGCCCTCCAGTGGACGTGTTGGACGAGCCAGCCGCCCGCGCCGGTGCCGGCGGCGTTCCCCGCGAAGGTCGCGGTGGTCGCCCAGGCGAACGCCTCGGTGACGGTGGCCGCAGGTGCGCAGCGGCCGATCAGGGCGAACTCGCCGATGGTCGCGGGTGTCAGGGCGATCCCGGTGAGGATCGCCAGCCCGAACATGACCGCCGTGCCGGTTCCGGCCAGCAGCGGTAGCACGCAGGCCCCGTAGAGGGCCAGCAGCACCACGTACCGGCGTTCCACCGGCGCCGACCAGCTGCGGCTGCCGTACCAGAGTCCGCCGAGGGCGCTGCCGATGCCGATGGCCGTGTACAGCACCCCTCCCCACGAGGCGTCGCCGAAGGCGTCGGCGAAGCCGATGAGGGAGACGCGTACGACGCCCAGTGCCGCTCCGGTGGCGGCGATCGTGGCCAGCAGGAGCAGGAACCCCGGCGAACGCAGGGGGCCCAGGCCGCGTTTGGTGCCCGCGGGGCGGGCGGTGCGGCAGGCGGGCAGGGCGGCGAAGACGACCGTGCCGACGGCGATGAGGACGGCGGTGACGCCCACCGCGACGGCCGGGCCGGCCACCGCGGACAGCGCGGTCACCAGCAGCGGGCCGAGAATGAGGAAGGCGTCCAGTTGGAGGGAGTCCAGGGCGAGCGCGGTCTCCCGCCGCTGTTCGTCGAGCAGCTTGGGCCACAGTGCGCGTTGGCAGGAGGCGACCGGGGGGATCGACGCTCCCACGAGGAAGGCGGCTGCGCCGAGCATCCACACCGACGGGGTCAGGGCGGCCACCGTGAGGCAGACCCCGAAGGCGCAGGCGTTGATCGCCGTGGCGGCCAGCAGGGGGCGCACCGGTCCGTGCCGGTCGGCCGCCCTCCCGAAGGCGGGGCCGACGACGGCGTATCCGGCCCCTGCGGCGGCCCCGACCGCGCCGGCCGCGCCGAGCGATCCCGTCGTTTCGTGCGCCAGGAAGAGCAGTCCGAGCCCGTACATGCCCACCGGCAGTCGTGCCAGGGCGCCGGCCCCGAGCACTGCGGGGACTTGGGGGGTGCGCAGGAGCATCGTGTACGACTCAGTCATGGACACGCTCCTCCCGGGGGATCGGACGTAACCGTGGTTCTGACGGTGGCTGCGGTGCGGACGTACGGCGGGCGCTCATCGTTCACCGCCCTGGTGGGCACGGGCGCTCGCCGTGGGCCGAGGTGAGAGGTGACCGCGCAGGATGCGGACGGCGTCCGACGCGTTCGGTGGCACGGACCATTGGTGGCACCGGCCGTGCGGGCCGGCGAGGACGACGGCCACCCCGTCCTCGGGGCAGGTGCGCACGCACCCCGACACGGTGACCGTCAGGGATTCCTTCGCCACCAACCCGTACAGGCGTCGGCGGGCTTCCCGTACCCACTGCTGCCCGGCTTCGGGACGGCACTGCTGGCAGATGAACACCATCGTGTCGTCCCGCTGCCAACCCTCGGCCCTCTCGTCAAGTGCCATGTCTAAGGAGTCGCGACGCCCCCGTGCATAGTTCCCGACTGTTCGCGACGAGTTCGCAGGAAAGCTATCGCGGTCCCGCCGCCCGGAACGACCGTCGTCACCTGCGCGGCGGATCAGGACAGCAGGGGGCGGTGACGGTGTCGGTCATCGCAGGGCCTCGTTGGTGCGGGCGGTCCGGATGGCCAAGGCGGCGAACAGGGCGCAGGCGCCACCGAGCCACAGCACGCTCTGGAGGGTGAGGGTGTCGACCATGACGCCGCCGACCAGCGCGCCAAGGCCGATGGACAGGTTGAACACCGCCACCCACAGCGAGGAGGCCGCCTCCACGGCCTGCGGGGCGGATTTGATCATCCAGGTCTGGAGGCCCACGGAGACGCCTCCGTAGGACAGACCCCAGACGGCCAGCAGAACGGCGCCGCCGACCACGGTCTGCCCCAGCAGCAGGAAGACCGGCATCGCCACCGCCAGGGCCACGGCGGTGATCAGCACGCTCCGGTACACCTGCCGGGAGAGCGCCGCGCCGGCGGCGAAGTTGCCGATCATGCCGGCCACGCCGAATCCGAAGAGCAGCGGGCCGACGTAGCGTTCGTCGATGCCGGACAGTTCCTGGAGTACCGGGCTGACGAACGTGTAGGCGGCGAAGTGCCCGAACACGATGAGCACGGTCGCGATGATGCCGACGCGCACGCCCGGGTTGCGGAACTGCTCCATCAGCAGCTTGGGCCGGATGGCCTGAGAGGCGGTCAGCCCCGGCAGTACGGCCAGCAGGGCGATCAGGGTGACGAGGGCCAGGGCGCTGAGCGAGGAGAAGGCGATGCGCCAGCCGGTGAGGTCACCGAGCAGGGTGCCGAGCGGAACACCGAACACGTTCGCGGCTCCGACGCCGCCGAAGATGACGGCAGTGGCCCGCGGCACGTCCGCTGGGGCGACGAGCCGGACGGCCAGCCCGCTGGCGACCGCCCAGAACCCGCCGATCGCAATGCCGACCAGCACCCGGGAGCCCACCAGCACGGCGAAGTTGGGCGCCAGGGCGGTGGCCAGGTTGGACACGGTCATCAGGGTCATCAGTCCGAGCAGCAGGAGGCGTCGGTCCATCGCCCCGACGAGCATCGGCACCAGCGGAGCCGCTAGGGCGGCGACGATGCTGGGCACCGTCACCATCAGTCCCGCCGTCCCCTCGGAGACCGACAGCGCGGACCCCACGGAGGTCAGCAGGCCGATCGGGAGTTGCTCGGCGGTCACCAGCAGGAAGGTGCCCAGGGCCACCGCGGAGACCGCCATCCATCTGCTTCTCTTCGGGACTTCCGGTTCCCGTGTCGGGGCCGGGGTCTGTTCTGCGGTCGCCAAAGCAACCTCCTTCATCAATTCGGGAGCACTCGCTCCCGAATTGAGGAAGGTAGTATGGGAGCGATCGTTCCGCAAGCTGGGTAGGGTGATCACATGGCACGGCCACGACAGTTCGACGAGACGGACGCGGTCACCTCGGCGACCGAGTTGTTCTGGCGTCGCGGTTACCACGCGACCTCGGTGCGTGACCTGGGCGACGAGCTGAGGCTCACTCCCAGCAGCCTGTACCGCACCTTCACGGACAAGCACACGCTGTTCCTGCGCGCGCTTGACCACTACCGGGCCACCGAGTCGGCTGAGGCCCGGCACCGGCTGGACGCCTCCGACCGTCCGGTCCGCGAGGTGTTGCGGGAGTGGCTGCTCTGGCTGGTGACGTGCCCGCCCGACGGCAGTTCGGGCCATGGCTGTTTCGTGGTCAACACCGCCACCGAACTGGGCACCACGGACGAGGAGGTCACTGAGCGGACCGAGGCCGCGTTCGAATCCACTCGGCAGGCCCTGCGCGCGGCGCTGGCCCAGGGCCGTGACCGCGGCGAACTCTTCGCGGACCTCGACATCGAAGACGCCGTGGAACTGCTGTTCACCGCGGTGCTCGGACTACGAGTGCGCGAACGCGCCGGCCATGCCCCCGACCGGCTGGCCGCCGCGATCGATCTGGCGATTCGCACCCTGGGACCGACGCCCCCGTGACCTGGCCCTCGACACGGTCCCTCAGGACGTCAGGGGGTGCAGTCGGTGGCCGTGCCGTCGGCGAGCCGGGGGACGGTGCCACCGGGCGGCGGGGTGACGCCGCGGGTGGTCCATGCGACCAGCGCGTCGAAGGCCGCGGTGAAGCAGGGCTGCATCGGCCGGACGATCCGGGGCGCAAGGTCGTGGTATCCGTCGGCGTGGGTGCCGTCCTGGATCCGGTAGTACCGGTGCAGGGCGCCACGGCCGGAGTCGTTGACCATCCGGCCGTACAGGTCGCCGGTCCGGGTGATCGGCAACATCACGTCGAGGGTGCCCTGGAGGGTGATCAGCGGCCGGGTGATGCGGCCGGTCAGCGAGATCCGCTCCACCGTGTCGTGGACGCTGTCGGGCCGGGAGCCGTAGTCGTAGTCGGTGTCGCAGCCCGCGCCGGTCCCCTCGGGGCAGAACGGCGTGCCCCCCTGGACGGGGCCGTCGTACTCGGGGTCGACCTCTTCCCGGACGGCGCGTTGCAGCGTGTCCCACTGGGTCAGGTAGTGGGCCTTCCACAGCGCTTCGGAGCCCTCGGGGTACCCGGCGGCGTACATGGCCCCCGCCGCGCCGGGCTCGTTCCGCTCCCAACGGGGGTAGGCCCGCAGGGCGGGGGGCAGATGGGTCAGCAGGTTGGGCGCGTCCCGGGTGAAGAGCAGACCGTTCCAGTCGACGCCGCCCGTGTAGAGGCGCGGGAAGTGCTCGATCTGCCAGCGGACCAGGTACCCGCCGGCGGAGAGACCGGCGGCGTAGGTCCGGGCGGGCAGGCGGCCGTAGTGACCGGCGGCCACCTTCTTGGCGGCGAGGGTCAGTTGGGTGAACCGGTGGTGCCACTCCATGATCGCGTCGCCCGGCTCCGTGCCGTCCCGGTACAGCTCGGGACCGGTGTTGCCCTTGTCCGTGGCGGCGTACGCGAAGCCCCGCGCCAGCACCTGGTCGCTGATGGTCCGGTCGTTCGCGTACTGGCGGCGGGTTCCGGGCGGGCCGGCGACGACCAGGCCGCCGTTCCAGCGTTCCGGGAGCCGGATCACGAACTGGCTGTCGTGGTTCCAGCCGTGGTGGGTGTTGGTGGTGGAGGTGTCCGGGAAGTAACCGTCGAGCTGGACACCGGGCACGGGCGCGGGCGCGGGGTTGACGGTGTTCGACGCCTGGAGCCCTTGGTAGTCCGCCGGGTGGGTGAGGCCGAGCGGGAGGAGGCCGGCCGTGGTCAGGTCGTCGGGGCAGTGGCCGAGCACGCGCTCGGCGCCGGGGACGCGCAGTCGGTGCGCCGCGCAGGCGGCGCCCGTGGCGTGCGCTCCGGCCGCGGGCAGGAGGCCGGCCACGAGCAGCGCGGGGGCCAGGGCGAGGAGACGGCGCCGGTGCTTCCTACGGGACATGGGTGCGGGGCTCCTTCGGTCGGTCGGGCCGTGCGCCGATGCGCGCGGCCCCGGTTCCCGGCAGAACGTAGGCCGGGTGGTGCGACGCCGAGGAGTGTGGGGCGGCCAGTCCTCCCCCGGCTTCCGGCACCCCCGCGGTGGCCACCTTGTGCCGATCGGCACATGACCTGTGGCCACATGAGGAACGGAACCGCGCGCCCGGCGGCAGCAGTCCCGTAACGTCCGCAGCAGCAGTGACCGGAGGGGGAACTCATGGCCTCGCCACCGACCGCCGTGCCGTGGATCGCGCCCGTGCTGTACGGGGTGGTCCTGGCCGGCGGGACCTACCACACCGCCGTTTCCCCCGGGCCCGTGCACGTCGCACGCACCGCGGGATTCGTGGCGGGACTGGTCCTGCTGCTCGCCCTCGAAGCCGTCGAACGGCGGCGCTGGCCGACCGGCGCCCCCGCCCGGACCGCGGGGACCCTGCTGACCGTCCGTCTCGTGCTGTTCGCCGTGGTCGCCGTGCTGGACGGCTCGGGCGTCTCCCGGGCCCTGTTCGTCCTGGTGCCGTTCACCGCCCGTCTCGCCCTCGGCCGGCGGGCCGGGCTGGTGTCCGGTGCGGGGTGCGTCGCCCTGCTGATCGGCGGCTACGCGGTGTGGGTGCCCCGGTGGTGGATGCGGGCCGAGTACGTCTCCGACCTGCTGATGCTCGGCCTGGGGTTGGCGCTGGCCCTGTCGATGGCCTCCGTCGCGGTACGGGAGCAGCAGGGGCGGGAACGGCTGGAAGGCGTCCTGGCCGAACTGGCCGGCTCGCACGACCGGCTGTCCCGGTACGCGCTGCGGGTGGCGGAGCTGTCCACGGCCGATGAGCGCAACCGGGTCGCCCGGGAGATCCACGACAGCCTCGGCCACCATCTCACCGCGATCGCCGTGCAGTTGGAGAAGGCGGAGGTCTTCCGGACACTCGACCCGCAGGCATCGGCCAAGGCGGTGTCGGACGCCCGCTGGTCAGCGGGACGGGCGCTCACGGAGGTCCGTGAGTCCGTCGGAGCACTGCGGGAGGCCCGGCCCTTCTCCCTGAACCGCGCGCTCACCGACCTGGCCCGCCACCTCGGTGACGACCGACTCACCGTGACCCTGCGCACCACCGGTGACGAGGGCGGGTACGACGCCGGATCGCTCACCGCCCTGTACCGGTCCGCCCAGGAGGCGTTCACCAACGCCTGGCGGCACGGGCGGGCGACCCGTATCGACGTCACGGCCGCCTACGGTGAGTCCACGGCCCGGCTGACCGTCACCGACAACGGCCGGGGCTTCACCACCGCCGAGGCCGCGCACCGAGGCCGTACGGGTTTCGGCATCCGCGGCATGCGCGAACGGGTCGAACTCCTGGGCGGGCGCGTGGACATCGACGGTCATCCGACCCGGGGCGCGGTGGTCACCGTCACGGTCCCGCGCCGACCGCCCGCTTCGGGGAGCACCGGGTGAGCGGCCCGGGGCTCGCCGGGGAGCCGCCCGCCGGGCACGAGGACGTGGTCGACGTGGTGCGGGTCCTGGTCGTCGACGACCAGGAACTCGTCCGGGAGGGGATCGCCTCCTTGCTGGGCGTCCAGCCGGGCGTCACCGTCGTGGCCACCGCGGGCGACGGGCCCGGGGCCGTCGAGGCCGCCGTCACGCACCGGCCGGACGTCGCTCTGGTCGATGTGCGGATGCCGGGCATGGACGGCATCGACACCACCGCCGTGCTCACCGCGCGGGTGCCCTCCTGTCGGGTCGTCATGCTGACCACCTTCGACGACCGGGACTACGTCGCCCGCGCGCTCGGGGCGGGGGCCGTCGGGTACCTGCTCAAGAACCTGCCCTCCGCCGAACTCGCCCGCTCCGTCCGTCTCGCCCGTGCCGGGGTGGCCCAGCTGGACGCCTCGGTGCTGGCCGGGCTCGCCGTGGCCCCGGTGGCGCGCGGCCCTGTGGTGCCCGCCGGGACCCTGACCGAACGCGAGGTGCACGTCCTGCGCCTCATCGCCGGCGGCTCGACCAACCGGGAGATCGCCTCCCGGCTCTTCCTCAGCGAGGGAACCGTCAAGAACCACATCTCCCGCATCCTCAGCCGCCTCCAGCTGCGCGACCGCACCCAAGCCGCCCTGTACGCCCGCGACCACGGCCTGCTCTGACCGCGGGCGCCCCGGGTGCGTCGAAGGGGTCAGGCCCCCTCCGAGCAGCGATCGTTCGCGGCTCGGGTGCGGCTGGGCTCCTGGACGACCGCGACGGCGACGGCGACGGCGACGCACGGATTCCGGACGTGGACATCCATGACCGATGGTTATGAGAGCACCTCTTGGACAGACGGCGCGCGTGCTTCCACGATGGATCACGAAGGACCGAGCAGGGCATCGGCGTTCCCGCCACGCGCGTTCCGCTCCCCGAACGCTGCCACGCCGACCTGCCGTTCCGACCCATGCACCCCGCCCGGCGCGCCCTCACCGCACTCGGCACACTCTGCACACTCATGAGGAGCAGCATGCACGCTTTGACCTATGCCCCGGAGGCACCCGCTGGTCTCCGTCTCAGCGCCGTTCCCGAGCCGGTGCCGCAGGACGGGCAAGCCCTGATCGAGGTGCACGCGGTCTCGCTCAACTTCGGGGAACTCGCCTTCAAGGCCGCTCGCACACGACCGGGCAGCGTCCTCGGGATGGACGCGGCAGGTGTCGTCATCAAGGCCGCGGCCGATGGCTCCGGTCCGCCCACCGGCACACGTGTCGTGACCTTCGGATGGGCGTCGGGGGCCTGGGCCGAGCAACGTGCCGCCAACATCGCGGACCTCGCCGTCGTCCCCGACTCCGTCGACCTCGCCTCCGCGAGCGCGCTTCCGGCCGCAGGCGTCACCGCGTTGCGAGCGCTGCGCCGACTCGGTCCGGTACTGGGCCGGCGCGTCCTCATCACGGGGGCCTCGGGCGGTGTCGGGCGCTTCGCGGTGCAACTCGCCGCCCACGCCGGCGCACACGTCATCGCCTCGGTGGGCAGCCCTGCCCGGGGTGAAGGGCTCAGCGAGCTCGGGGCCGACGAGATCGTCATCGGCCCGCAGAACGTCACCGCACCCGTCTTCGGAGTGCTGGACAACGTGGGCGGCACCCAACTGGCCGAAGCCTTCGGCCTCCTGGAGGACGGGGGCTGCGCCCAGAGCATCGGGATGGCCTCGCGCGAGCCGACCACCATCGACTTCGAGCAGGAGCGACTGGGCGGCGTCCGCAAGCGGATCGAATCCTTCATGGTCGGCGATCCCGGCTTCGACCCGGGTTTCGGCCCGGACCTCGCCTACCTCGTGGGCCGTCTCGAAGCCGGGGCGCTCGATCCGCAGATCGGCTGGCGCGGCTCCTGGGAGCACGCTGCGGAAGCGGCCGAAGCGCTCCTTGCCCGTCGTGTCCTGGGCAAGGCCGTCCTCGACGTGGGGACGGCCAACGGCAGACGATCGTGAACGCACCGGCTCGGCGCGCGTCCGGTGCAGCAGATCGCCCCCCGTCCCGGGACGGCCGGAGGGTTCGCTCGCCCCCGACCGTCCCGGGTCGCACCACGGAAGGGCGCCTCATGCGGCTGCGCGCGGCGCGGCTCGTCCCGCAGTGGTGCCAGGCAGCGGCGCCGTGGAGGGCGTAGTGGTCGAAGACGTAGTCGTACTGGGCGTCAGTGGCGCGTGCTTGACTCGACGACATGACCGACGAACGGCTTCTGACCGCCGTGTTCAAGACCCTGTGGCCTGACGTGGAAGACCTGAACTGCCAGGAGCCGGGGCACGCACCGGGGCATACCTGCCTCTCCGTCTCCGGGGGCGTTGACTTGGGCGACCTCGTCGAGGAGCTCTCCGCGCGGTACGGCGAACCCTTGGCCGGCACCGACCGGCTGCCGCCCCTCCCCTTCTCGGGGCGGGTCGACTGGACGTTCGCCTGGCCGTTCAGCAACCGGTGGGTCGCCTTCGGCCGGACCGGCCGCGGCACGGGCGGTGTACCCGCTTTGGTGATCGCCCCGCGCAGCACACCGGACGCGGAGCAACTGCCCCCAGGGCTCTCCTGGTTGGAGCGACTCGTCGCCGTGACCGGCTGGGAACCGAGGACGGTGGGGAGAATCGACTGGCCCGCAGTCGAATCGTCGCTGGGAACACCGCTGCCGAGCGACTACAAGAAGCTCGTGGAGACGTTCGGCAAGGGCCTGTTCTCCGACTTCCACCAGGTGTTCATGCCGGACGACCTGATCCGGAGGACCCAGTGGGGGGCGAGGCACGGCCAGGCGTCCTGGGAGCCGTATCCGCCCTTCCCCGCCCCGGGCGGACTGGTGCCGTGGATGGGCAACGAGCACGAGCAGTCATTCTCGTGGATCACCGAGGGCCCCGACCCCGACCGGTGGCCCGTCTACGCCACCGAGGCCGAACCCGTGGCGGGACAACGGTTCGCTTGTACGGCCACGGAGTTCCTGTTCCGCAGCCTCACCGACCCGCTGCACCCCATCGGCCTGCCGGTGGACCTCCGCGCCCACTGGTTCCACGACACGGACAGGTCTGTGCACGCCGGGAGGCGCCGCGGATGACGACCCGGCCGTGGAACCGCCGCCTTCCGGCAGGCCGGGGCGTGCGGTCCGGCGGCCCGATCGGTCCTACAGGTCGGCTACGAGGAGACGGTAGCCGACATCGAGTTCTTCGCGGTCGAGCAGATCGGCATGGCGTCGGTGCCACCGGCCGGAGGACAGGTCCTCGGCAAGCCGGGTCAACCCCGGCCGGAGGACGTCCTCCCGGGTCTGGGCGAGCATCGACATGCCCGCCCGGACCTGCGGGTCGAGGTAGGCCTCGGGTCGACGCCAGAAGGCGGCGAGGAATCCGTCGGTGCAGTCGTGCGGAACGGGCACGGTCTCGACACGGGCGCCCCCCAACAGCGTCACCAGGTGGTCGACCGCGACGGCTCGCGCCTCGTCCACCGCGGCCGCCTCGGGCAGGTACTCCTCCGACAGCCAGAAGTTGCGGCTGACGTCGTGGTCGAAGGTGAAGACGACGATCCGTCGCCGGGCGATCCGACGGAGTTCCGCGATGCCGGCTTCCAGGTCGCTCCAGTGGTGCACGGTCAGCAGGGCCATCGCCGCGTCGGCCGAGTCGTCGGGAACGGGGATCGACTCCGCGGAGGCTTCCAGGGCCCGCGCGGACCCGGCCGGACGCTGGGCGATCATCACCGAGCTGGGTTCCACGGCCAGCACCGTACGGGACGGTTCGTAGGAGCCGGCGCCGGCTCCCACATTGATCACCGTGGCGGCGTCGCCGAGGGCTTGATGGATTCTGGCGGCGATGCGCGGGTCCGGTCGCCGGGTGTCTGCGTAGGTCACACCGATGCTGTTGTAAGTGGCCACGCGGCGAAGTATGGGCCTCGTGCGCCGTACGGGGAAGAACGCGCAGCGGCGGCGCCCGTGGTCGTGGCGGGCCTAACGGAGGATGAGTCCTTCGTCGGTGTGCTGCCAGCCGTTGCGTTGGTACGCGCGGGGTGACATCCCGTGGGCGCGGGTGAAGACCCGGGTGAGGGCGGAGGCGTCCGCGTAGCCGAGTGCCCGTGCGGCCCGGCCGACCGTCATGCCTTCTTCGAGGTACTGGCGGGCCAGGGTCATGCGGAGCTGGGCTCGCCACTGCACGTAGGTCTGACCGGTGGCGCCGACGAACTCGTGACCGAGGGTCTTGGCGTCCACCCCGAGTTCCGTTCCCCACCGGGCGAGCGTGCGTCGACTCGCGGGTTCGCGTCGGAGCTCGTCGATGATCCGGCCGACGGCCGGGGTGACCGATGCGCCGACCCGGGTGGGCAGGGGCGGCGCGGCGAAGGGTTCGAGGAAGCGTCGCGTGATGTCGTTCGGATCGTGCTCCTCGGGGCGGATGAAGCTGTAGTTGGCGACGACGGTGTGCAGGAGTCGGCGCTCGACCTGCGGGGGGAAGCTCCGGACGAGGACGTCCGTCGGTAGGGCCGGCGAAACCCCCGGACGGGAGCCGAGCGGGAGCAGGAGCGCACCGCGCGGGAGCGTGACGCTGTTGGGCACTTTGGCCGGGAGCCAGGCGGCCTCGCCCTGCCGCAACCGGTGCGTGCGGCCCCCCACGACGAGCCGTGCGGTCCCGCGGTAGGCCCAGACGAGCACATGGAAGTCGCTGATCCGGTTCCAGGTCCGTGACGCCGGGATCGACGGCGGCTTCCCGATCACCCCGCCGTCCGCTGTCGGGTGCGTGCGGGCGTCCATCTGCACGTCGAGGGGGTTGGGGAACGGCCGGATTCCGGTCGGTCCGTTGCGGTGCTGTTCCTTGTACGCGCGGGGTGTGACACCGCAGTGCGCGCGGAAGGCCTTCGTGAATCCCGCGGGGGTGGCGAACCCGACCTGTCCACCGGTCCAGCCGATGTCGTGGCCGAGGTCGAGGTAGCCCGCCGCGGCGGCGACCCGGGCGGCGGTGCGCCACCGGGCGAACGGTCGTCCCGTCTCGTTGAGGAACTGCTGCTGGAGCGTTCGGACGCCGATGCTGACCGACTCCGCCAGTTCGTCGATGCCGGCGCCGTGGCCCGGATTCCGGAGCAGCGTCCGCGCGACGGCGAGGGCTTCGGGCGAGGCGGGCAGTGGTGGGGCGGGCAACGTGCTGCGGCTGTCGTGCGCCGGGTCCGCCGGGCGCGCGTTGGCCACGAGGTCGAGCACCCCGCTGTCGTCCGCGGTACCGCGCAGATAGCCGAGGCTGCGGGCGAACTGGTACGTGAGCCAGGCGGACCAGCTGCCGGGGAAGTCGATGCGGAGAGGACGATCGATCACGGACGACCGGGAACGGGCGGCGGGGAAGATCGGAACCGCGACGGAGCCGGCGTCGACCTCCACCTCGTAGGGGACGCCGGCGGGCAACCAGACGCCCTGGCCCGTCGTGAGGCGATGACGTTCCGTCGCCGTCCGCACGCGGGCGGTCCCCGTGTGCATCCACAGCAGGGACGGCTCGCGCGCGTTTCCCGGTGAGCTCACCCGAGCGGCCGGCACCTGCGGAGTCAGTGCGATCGGGAGCTGAGGGCGCGTGGCCGTGTCACCCATGGTCCGTCATTCCGTCAGTCCATAGATCATGCATCTCAGGATAACTGCTGGCCGAAAAGCAAGGTTAGCCTTACTTAAGTGGCTCCTGTGGCGATCTGACGCCCCGATCTCACGGCCATGTCCCCCTCTCGTCAAGGAGTCCTTCCGTGTCCGTCCCTGCGCGTCCGCTGGTCGTGTTTCCCGTGGCCCTGCGGGAACTGGTCGTCGCCAGGACGGGCGACGTCACGGCAGGAATGCGACGCGTGACCTTGACCGGTGACCAGCTGGGGGCGTTCACCTCCGCGGACGGGACCGCGTGGCCGGCGTTCAGGTCGCCGGGTTTCGACGACGACATCCGGCTGCTGTTCCCGTATCCGGGTGAGCGCGAGCCCGTCCTGCCGCTCATCGAGGACGGACGGGTGACGTTCGCCGAAGGACGCCGGCCGATCGCCCGGGCCTACACGGTGCGCCGCTACGACCCGCGCGGACGTGAACTGGACGTCGACGTCGTGCTCCACGGTGACGGGGTCGCCTCGAACTGGGCTCGTGCGGTGGAGCCGGGAGACCGGATGCACATCGCCGGTCCCGGCAAGACCCGAGGAGTTCCGGTGGGCGCGGACCGGCTGCTGATCGCCGGCGACGACACGGCGGTTCCCGCGATCGCGCGGCTGCTGGAGGAACTTCCCGACGACGCGCGCGGGCGCGTGTTCATCGACGTCGAGCACGCGGCCCATGCACAGGAACTGCACGGTCCCGCGGGAGTCGACGTCGCCTGGCTCCCCCGGGGCCCGTCCGCTCCGGCGTGCCCCGGCGCGCTGCTGGCGGCCGTTCGCGAGATGGCCTGGGCGGACGGCGCGTGGTTCGCGTGGCTGGCCGGCGAGCAGTCGACGGTCCAGCAGATCCGCCGGCATCTCGTCCGCGACCGTCATCTGCCCAAGTCCGCGATCGACTTCACGGGCTACTGGAAACGTGAGGCCGCCGCGGACGGAGTCCGCTCCCCCGGGCCCTGACTCCCCGGCCCCGGCCAGGGCCGTCCGGCCGCTCGCTCCGACGCCGCCGCACCGGCCGTCGGGGCAACACCCCACCCTGCTCGTCCCCACCCCGAGAAACACAAGAACGGCACTCATGAACCTCACACGACGCCGCAGCATCGCCGGCTTGATCGGCACGGCGCTGGCCGCTGCCCTCACCCTGACCGGTTGCTCGTCCACGGAGTCCACCTCATCGCCCAGGAAGACGGCAACCGGCGACACGTCGAGCCGGCTGCCGGCCGCCGAGGGGAAGACCTCCTATCCCCTGACCCTGGAATCGCCCTTCGGCAAGACCGTGTTGGAGAAGCGTCCCGAACGGATCGCGGCGGTCGTGCCGAACGCGATCGACACGGAACTGCTCCTCTCCCTCGGGGTGACGCCCGTGCTCAGCTCCAGCTTCGTCAAGGAGGGCGGGTACCTCGGCAAGCACGGTGCGGACGACGTCAAGACCTACGAGTTCGTGATGGGCGAGGAGGTGCCGGTCGAAGCGATCGCCGCGAGCAAGCCGGACCTCATCGTCGCCGTGGGGTGGACGGACGGCCTCGGCGGGGTGAAGCTCGCCGACCACTACGACCGGCTGAAGAGCATCGCCCCGGTCGTGACCAGCCCGGACACCTCGTCCCAACTGCTCATCCCCTGGCAGGACTCGATCCGTGTGCTCGGCGAGACGCTCGACCTCGTCGACGCCGCGAAGCGCGTCGTCGACGACCACGAGAAGCACTTCGCGGCGCTGCGCAAGAAGCACCCGGAGTTCGAAGGACTCACGGCGACCTGGGCGATCTTCTACGGTGAGGCCAACGGGCTCCAGTACCTGTCGCGGCCCGATTCCGCTCCGGAGGCGTTCCTGGGTGAACTCGGCTTCGCCAGGAACCCGGGCGCACGGGAGTTCGCCCGGGACGCCACGGTCAGCGACGAACTGCTGTCGAAGATCGACGCCGATGTGCTGCTGCTCGGTCAGAGCGCGGCCGTGGACGACAAGGGGATGCGGGAGCTGACCGGTCGCGACCTGTTCCGGAACCTCGGCGCCGTGTCCTCGGGGAACTTCGTGCAGCTCCCGCCGAAGACCGAGGACGGTGGGGACCTGCTGTGGGCGATCAGCAGCGGCGGGCCGATCGGGAACAAGTGGGCGACCGGACACCTCGTCCCGCGCCTCGCCGACGCCCTCTGACAGCCCACCGGTACGGGGCGCGCCAGCGTTGGCGCGCCCCGCGCGCTCCTGATGGAGGAGGACCATGACCACGGACGCGTCGCACGTCCTGCTGGAGAAGAAACGCCAGGAACGACTCCCGCAGGCCCGGCGGGTGTTCGGGCTGCTGGCGATGATGTTCGTCCTCGCCTGCGTGCTGGCACTGAGCGTGAGCTTCGGTGCGAATCCGCTCCCGCTGCGGGACGTGTGGCGGAACGTGTTCCACCCCGACGGGTCCGAGGCGGCGTCGATCGTGTGGACCCTGCGGGTGCCCCGCACCGTCGTCGGCATCGTCTCGGGCATCGCGTTCGGGGTCGCCGGAGCACTGATCCAGGCGCTCACCCGGAACCCGCTCGCCGACCCGGGGATCCTGGGCGTGAACGCGGGGGCGGGGTTCGCGATCACCATCGGGGTCGGCCTGTTCGGAGTGTCGGGCGTCACCGGCTACGTGTGGTTCTCCTTCCTCGGCGCGGTCATCGCCACCGTGGTCGTGTACGCGATCGGCTCCTCGGGCAGGGGTTCCGCCTCACCCGTCACGCTGGTGCTCGCCGGTGTGGCCCTGGCCGCGGTGCTGACGGCGTTCTCGACGTTCATGATGCTCATGGACGAGGAGACGTTCCGGTCCCTCAGGAACTGGGGCCTCGGATCGCTCGACCGCACCTCGATCCCCGACACGCTCGCCGTGCTCCCGTTCCTCGTCGTCGGGCTGGTGATCGCGTGCTGCCTGGGCGGAGCGTTGAACGCCGTCGCCCTGGGCGACGATCAGGCCGCGTCACTGGGCGCGAGCGTCACCCGCACCCGCGTCGCCGGGATCGCCGCGGTCACGCTGCTCGCGGGTGGGGCCACGGCACTGACCGGCGGAATCGCGTTCATCGGGCTGATGGTCCCGCACGTCGTGCGCTGGTTCACCGGACCCGACCAGCGGTGGATCATCGCCTACACCGTCCTGGCCTCGCCGACCGTCGTCCTGGCCGCCGATGTGATCGGGCGGGTCGTCGCCCGCCCCGGAGAGATCGAAGCAGGCGTGCTGACGGCCCTGATCGGCGCCCCCGTGCTCATCGCCCTCGTACGTCGCAGGAAGGCAGCCGGACTGTGAACCGCTCCACCACGGGGCCGAGACCGATCGACTTCGGCTACCGGCACGTCCGCCTCCGCATCGGCGGCCTCGTCGCCACCCGCTTCAGCTTCCGCAGCCTGGCGGTCAACACGGCCCTCGCGGCCCTCGCGGTGAGCGTCGCCGTGCTCTCCCTCGGCTTCGGCGACTATCCGCTCGGCCCCGTGGAGGTCGTACGGGCGCTCACCGGGCAGGGCGACGACTTCCACCGGCTGATCGTGACCGAATGGCGTCTGCCGATGGCGATCGGCGCGGTCCTGTTCGGCGCGCTGCTGGGGATCGGCGGGGCCATCTTCCAGTCCCTGACCCGCAACCCCCTCGGATCACCGGACGTGATCGGCTTCGACGCCGGCTCCTACACCGGCGTCGTCCTCACGATGCTGCTCCTCGGCGGCCACCACTACGGATCGGTGGCCACGGCCGCGATCGTGGGAGGTCTGCTCACCGCGGGCGTGGTCTACCTGCTCGCGTACCGCAAGGGCGTGCAGGGGTTCCGGCTGATCATCGTGGGCATCGCCGTCTCGGCCATGCTCGGCTCGATCAACTCCTACCTCATCACCCGGGCCGACATCAACGACGCCATGAGCGTCGGCTTCTGGGGAGCGGGCTCACTGAGCCGGGTGGGATGGGCGGCCCTCGTCCCCGCCCTGATCGGCGGTGCGCTCGTCCTCGGATGCGTCGCCGTCCTCGCCCCGGCGCTGAGGCAGTTGGAGTTGGGCGACGACGCGGCCCTCGCCCAAGGCGTCAGCGCCGCCCGCGCCCGACCGGTGCTCCTGATCACGGGGGTCGCCACGAGCGCCCTGGTGACCGCCGCGGCCGGACCGATCGGGTTCGTCGCCCTCTGCGCGCCGCAGCTCGCTCGGCGGCTGACCCGCACCCCGGGGGTCACGGTCGCCTCCGCCGCGTGCATGGGGGCCGCTCTCCTCGCCCTCGCCCAAGCGACGTCGCTGGCGATCGCGCAAGCGTACCGGCCCGTGCCCGTCGGCCTGATCACCGTCTGCCTCGGCGGGCTGTACCTGATCTGGCTGCTGATCCGCGAAACGAGACGAAGCATATGACCCGTTCCGACACCGAGACGCGCGTGCACCCGTCGACCGGCTCCCGGCTCCGCGCCGAGAACGTGACGATCGGATACGACAAGCACCCGGTCAACGCCCGGCTGTCCGTGGCGATCCCGGACCGATCGTTCACGGTCATCGTGGGCCCCAACGCATGCGGCAAGTCCACGCTGCTGCGCGGACTCTCCCGGCTCCTGCGGCCCTCGGACGGACAGATCGTCCTCGACGGACAGGACATCCACGCCTACCGGGCCAAGGACGTCGCCCGGCGGCTCGGACTGCTCCCGCAGTCCTCGCTCGCCCCCGACGGCATCCGGGTCGCCGACCTCGTCGCCCGCGGACGCTACCCGTACCAGAAGCTCATCCGCCAGTGGACCGACGCCGACCAACGAACCGTCGCCGAAGCCATGGCCGCGACCGGCGTCGAGGACCTGTCCCCGCGCCTGGTCGACGAGCTCTCCGGCGGGCAACGCCAGCGTGTCTGGGTGGCGATGGCACTCGCCCAGCAGACGGACATCCTCCTCCTCGACGAGCCGACGACCTTCCTCGACCTCACCCATCAGATCGAACTGCTCGAACTCTTCACCGACCTGCATCTGGCCGGCCGCACCCTGGTCGCGGTGCTCCACGACCTCAACCAGGCGGCGCGGTACGCGACACACATGATCGCCATGAAGGACGGCGCCGTCGTCGCCGAGGGCCCACCGTCCGACGTCGTCACCACGGACCTGGTCGAGGACGTCTTCGGGCTGCGCTGCCTCGTCGTCGCCGATCCCGTCGCCGGCACCCCCCAGGTCGTACCGATCGGACGCGACCGCACGACCCGACGGGAGAGCGTCGATGACCTCTGAACCCGCGTCGCCCTCGCCGTCGGTACGGCGTTCGCCCCTCGCGCGGGCGCTGCTGCCCAGCCTCCCGATGCTCGGCTTCGCTTCGCTCACCGCAGCGGTGGCCGGGCTCTGCGGTCTCGGCGCGCTCTGGTTCGCGACCCGGCTCCTCACCGACCCGACGCCCGCGCACGCGGTGTGGGCCTGCACCGCATGGGCCGTCAGCGGCCTGCTCTGCGCCGTGTCCTCGTGGACGGCGCACCACGGCGAAGCGCGCTTCGCACGACGTCTGCGACACGACGTGGCAGGGCACCTGGCCCGGATGCCGACGAGCGCACTCGCCCGGCGCGGCAGCGACGCACTGCGCCGACTGGTCTCCGACGACATCGCGGCGCTGCACCACGCCGTCGCCCACCTGCCGGCCGAGCTCGCGACGCTCGCCGTCGTGCCCCTGGCCAGTACGGCCGCCCTCCTCTCCGTCGCGGGGCCGGCCGGGTTGCTCGCCCTCGTCCCCGGGCTGCTCGCCGCCTGCTACTACCTGCTCGTCGTTCCGCGGACATCCGCACGCCACGGAGCCGAAAGCGTCCGGGTGATGAGCGACATCGTCACCGCGGTCGACGACTACGCCCGCGGAATCCGCATCAGCCGCGTCTACGGAGACCGGGGCGGCGCCGCGGCCCGCTACGCGGCGGCGACCCGTGGCTTCACCACCGGCATGGTCCGCTGGGTGGGACGCGTGGCGACGCTCGCCGCCGTCGCGGGAGCGATGCTCCAAGCAGCCGCGACCTATGCGATCGCCTACGCCGTCGGCCACGAACAGGAAGCCGGAACGCTCGCCGCGATGCTGCTGTTCGGCCTGGCCACCGTCACCCCGGCGCTGCGCCTCGGCCACGGTCTCGACTACGTCCGCGCGGCCCGCGCCGCCGCGGACCGCATCGCCGAGGTGTTCCGGGAACCCCTCGTCAGGCCCGCCTCACAGCGAGCCGGCGCAGCGGGTACCACCACGAGCACCGGCCTGGTCGGCCTCACGGTCGGGAACGCGGAACGCGTCCTCGTCGACGAGGTGACCCACACGTTCGAGCCGGCGACGATCACCGCCGTCACCGGACTCAGCGGATGCGGCAAGACGACGCTCCTGCGTGTCGTCGCCGGACTCGAATCAGCGATGGCAGGGCACGTCGTCCTGCCGCCCGACTCGACCGCGCAGCCCTCCGGTGGACCGGTGCTCCTCGTTCCGCAGGGCGGTGACGTGCTGCCCGGGACGGTGCGCGACACCCTTCGCCTCTCCGCCCCGGACGCCGAGGACGGGGACCTCACCGAGGGGCTCCGGCGGGCGCAGCTCGACGTCCCGCCGGAGACCGGCACGACGAACCTCTCCGGCGGCGAGCGACAACGCGTCGCACTGGCACGGGCCTTCCTCACCGAAGCGCCCGTGATCCTCCTGGACGAACCGACCAGCGCACTCGACGAGCGGACGGCCGCCCGGGTCATGTCGGAACTGCGCCTCCTCGCCGACACGGGGAAGACGCTGATCATCGTCACGCACGATCTTCAGCTCGCCGCGACCGCCGACGAACAGCTCACGCTCGCCGAGGGGCACCTCACGAGGACCGGAGGACGACGATGACCACGCCCGCGCCGCAGGCGCTTCCCGCCGCAGCGAAGCGGCGACTGATCCTGATCTCGTTCGGCTGGGTGCTCGTCGCCGTTGCGGAGGCGTCCGCGTACACGGCACTCGCCCGGGCCCTCGCGAACGGGGAGCCGCCCCCACTGGTGCTCGGCGCGGCGGGAGTGGCCGTCGCGACGACCGTACTGGTCTCTCGCAGCGGCTACCTCACCGGCGCCCGACTCGCCGGCGACCTCTACGACGCGCTCGGTACCGCGTTCGCGCGCGCCAAGCTGTCCTGGTTCACGGAGAGCAACCGCGCGCTGATCGGGACCGTCGCCGGCCGCGCCATCCCGACGCTGATGAGCGTGCCCACCCACCAGTTGCAGACCTTCGTCCTGTCGCCGCTGATCCCCCTTCTGTTGCTCGTCGGCATCGGGATCGTCAGCGGGCCGTCCGCGATGCTGTTCGTGGGCGTGCTGCTGGCCCTCGCCTTCCTCGCACAGAGCCTCGCCCAGCGGGCCCTGGCCCGTGCGGACGCCGGCCGGGGCGACGCCGAGCAGGCTGCCGCCGCGGCCTCGTTGGAGTTCGTCGACCACCTCGAACTGCTGCGGACGGCCGCCGGCTCCGATCGGGCCGTCGCACGCCTCGCGGCCACCTGGCAGGCCCAGCAAGCCGCACTCGCGCGCACCAACAACGCCTCCGCACCGGCGGCCCTCGTCTCCCACCTCGCCGGCGTCCTTCCGCTCGGCGGCGTCGTCGTGCTCCTCGCGGTCACGGGAATCGACGATCCCGCATCGGCGCTCGCGCTCCTGATCCTGACCGGGCGGGCCGCGGCACCCCTGGACGCGCTCGCTCTCGCCGGGCTGACGGTGAACGACCTGCGCACCACGGTCCGGCAGTACCGCACCGCAGCCACCGCGCCGGCCCTGCCGGAACCCTCACGGAGCGCCCCGCGCGACGGCCACGCACTGGAACTCGCGGGCATCACGCACCCGCCCGTGCTCCGCGACGTCCGCGCCGTCATCCCCGAAGGGGCGCGGGTGCTCGTCACCGGCCCGACAGGAAGCGGCAAGAGCACCCTGCTCAACCTGCTCATGCGCTTCGACGACCCCGAGAAGGGGAGCGTGACACTGGGCGGAGCCGCCCTGACGGACCTGCGCTACGAAGACCTCGCCCCGCACATCGCCTACGTCCCCCAAGAGCCCGTCGTGTTCGACGGCACCATCGCCGAGAACATCCGACTCGGCGACCCCGCGGCCACCGACGACCACGTCCTCGAAGCCGCTCGGAAGGCCCACCTGGACACCGTCATCGCCCGGTCCCCCGACGGCATCCACCAGCACGTCGGCCACCACGGAAACGCACTCTCCGGCGGAGAACGCCAACGCATCGCCCTCGCGCGCGCACTCCTCAAGAACGCACCGGTCCTCATCCTCGACGAAGCAACAGCAGCGCTCGACACGACAACGGAACACCACGTCGTGCAGACGCTACGACAACTGCCCGGCACCATCATCGCGGTCACCCATCGCCACACCGACATCTGGGACCCCACGGATGTCATCACCCTCCACGGGGGCACGCCCGAAGGAGCCGGAACCGGCCCAGACGGCGAAACCGGGTGGACGCGCTGACTCCGACACCCGCCGTCGAGGGCGCGAATTGTGAAGACCCCAACCGACGATGGTTTAGTAGGCGCCGTCAAGCAGTTTGCGTGTGGGGGGAGTTCGGGTGCAGGCCGCGATACGGGGAATGCTGCTCGGTGCAGCACTGGTAGCCACGCTGACCGGCTGCGGGGGCGGCGAAGAGGCAACGACCGGGAAGCCCAGCGACGCACCCACTGCGAGCGGAAGGGCCACGAAGGAAAAACCGTTCATCTCGCTCTCGGCCGCTCAGGTGCGGTCGGCACTCCCCGCCGACTACACCCTGGGTGACGCCCTCGTCGGGGACGCCCCGATCACGGTCAAGGGGCAGGAGGCACGCCAGAACTGCACCGAGAGCAGCGGCGCGTCCTGCGACGGACTGGTGGCCGGCGGCAAGAAGGAACTCGGAGCCGAGGGATCCACGGACGAGGGCCACATCGAGTTCACCCTCTACTCCTTCGATTCCCCGCAGGCGGCGAGCACCGTGCGGAAGAGCCTGGCGGCCACGGCGCGTGCCTCCGTCACGGCGCCCGAGCAGGTCGAGATCGTGTCCGGCGCGGACGAGACCGAGGCGTTCAAGGGCACCAGCACCACCCATGTCGTCATGCGCCTCGGCAGCGTCGTCGCTCACGTACGAGCCGTGGACACCACGACCGGGAACGTGCACCACGTGGCCACGCACCAGATCGACCTCATCAAGGACGCGTCCGCAAAGTAGACGGCCTGGGCGAGCTCGCTCCTGCACCCGGGGGCTTCCCACGGGCCGCCGGGCCGTGACCACGCGGAGTCGCCGCAACCACCCCCGTACCAGACCGCGTTCCGACCCGCGTTCCGCCCGGCTCGCCAGACGTCTATATGTTGGTACCATCCGGATGGTCTGAGCATCTCTGCACTCATCTCCCCGGGGAAGGGCTGACATGGCGACTCGGCGTCTGTTCATGGTCAGGCACGGCGCGGCGGACACCTTCGGGAGGCTCACCGAAGTCGGGCGTCGCCAGACCGAGTTGCTGGCGGAGCGCCTGGCACGCCTGCCGATCGACACGGTGTGGCACTCGCCGCTGCCCCGGGCGGTGCACTCCGCCCAGCTCATCGGCGAACGTATGGACGGGGTCCCCGTGCGGGAGGCGGCCGAACTGACCGACCACATCCCGCACGTGCCGAAGGAGCCCCCGGCGGCATGGGCCGGGGTCTTCGACGGCTACGACCCCGTCGAAGCGGCCAGGGGGGAACGCCTCGCGGACGCGCTGACCGACCGGTTCGCCCGCCCCGCCGACACCGAGACGCACGAGGTCCTGGTCACCCACGCCTACCAGGTGGCCTGGCTCTTGCGGCACGCCCTCGGCGCCCCACCCGAGCGGTGGCTGGGGATGAGCTGCGGGAACACGGCAGTGACGGCCATCGAGTACTACACCGGCGCGGCCCCGGCGCTGGTGGTCTACAACGACATGAGCCATCTCCCCGCGGACCTGCGCTGGACGGGCTTCGGGCCCGGCGCCCGACCCTGACGTCGTCCCGGTGGCCGATCCGCTGCGGACCGGCCACCGCGCGCACGGCAGTCGTGCGCAGTTGAACGGAGCGCCGCCCGCGCACCGCAGGCCAGCGCGGCGGGGCAGGACGACTCCAACGGGCTTGCGCAGCCGAACACTTGTCGTCGCGCGCCCCACCTCGGCCGTACAGTGCCCGTGACCTGGCAGGACGGCCCCCGGGTCCTGCCGGGCACAGCCCGTGGCCGGTCGCGGGGACCCTGAGCACGAGGAGGGGCCTTGGACGGCTTCCCGTCACCACCGGTGGGCAACGGCCGCCGGCGCCGGTTCCCGCGCCCGGCCGAACTTGCGCCTCTGCTGCGACCGCGGCGGCCCCGGCCCGGCGGGGCCCGGCGACGGCTCGCCGCCGCCGCCGATGTGGCGGACCTGCGTGCCGCCGCCCGCCGGCGCGCCCCCCGAGCCGTCTTCGACTACACGGACGGGGGCGCGGGCGAGGAACTCTCGCTGGCCCGCAACCGGTCCGCCTTCCACCGGATCGAGTTCCGGCCCACCGTGCTGCGGGACGTCTCGGCGGTCGACACCTCGGCGACCCTGCTCGGCGAGGTGTCCGCCCTCCCCCTCGCGCTCGCCCCGACCGGCTTCACCCGGATGATGCACCACGAGGGCGAAGTGGCCGTGGCCCGGGCGTCCGCCGCCCACGGGGTGCCGTACACGCTGTCCACGATGGGCACCACGGCGGCCGGGACGCTGGCCGCCGCCGTGCCCGGCGTACGCCGCTGGTTCCAGCTGTACCTGTGGCGGGACCGGGCCCGCAGCCTGGACCTGGTGTGCGGCGCCGCGGAAGCCGGGTACGAGGCGCTGATGCTGACCGTGGACACGCCGGTCGCGGGATCCCGGCTGCGGGACGTGCGCAACGGCATGACGATCCCGCCGGCGCTGACCGCGCGCACCTTACTGGACGGGGCGTTGCGGCCGTGGTGGTGGCTGAACCTGCTGACCACCCCACCCCTGGAGTTCGCCTCCCTCACCCAGTGGCAGGGCACCGCCGCGGACCTCGGCAACCTGATGTTCGACCCGGCGGCGACCGCCGACGACGTGGCGTGGCTGCGGGAGGTCTGGCCGGGCAAGCTCATCGTCAAGGGCGTCCAGACGGCCGAGGACGCACGGGTGATCGTCGGCCTCGGAGTGGACGCCGTGGTCGTCAGCAATCACGGCGGGCGTCAACTGGACCGTTCGCCAGTGCCGCTGGAGGAGCTCCCCGCAGTGGTCAGCGCGGTGGACGGCGCCGCGGAGGTCTATCTCGACGGCGGGGTGCGCTCCGGCGCGGACGCCGTGGCGGCGGTCTGCATGGGGGCCACGGCGGTCCTCGTCGGCCGCGCCTATCTCTACGGCTTGATGGCGGGCGGCGAGGCGGGCGTGCGCCGGGTGCTGGACATCCTCTCGGCGGAGGTCAAGCAGACCATGCAGTTGCTGGGCGCCACCTCGGTCAAGGACCTCACCCCGGACCGCGTCCGGCTGCGCGCCGGCTAGTTCCGCATCAGGGAGCGTCCGCCCTGTCGTGACCCGTCGTGACGTGCCTCCCGGTTGCTGCACTGCACCGTGCGGCACCGGAGGGCCCGGAACGCTCGCACGGCTGCACGTGTCGGAACGTGGGCGGTGTTGTTGCTGCCAGCGCGATGGTCGCCTGATTTCGCGTCAGGGGACCAGCGGCCCGGCCAACACACGCAACCCCGCCTCACGGTCCCCACCCCAGGTCACCGATCCCGTGTCCCGCGGCTTGCGCCCCCACAACATCAGTAGCAGGTCCTCGGCGGTGCCCGAGACCTCCGCGATCGGCTCACCGGTCCCGTAAGTCAAGCAGCTGCCCGTGTCGGTGGCGGTGATCCGCACGGCGCGCTCGGGATAGGTGGCGGCTCCCCCGGAGATCAGGCGGGGCGCCATGGTGTCGAAGACCTCGGCGATCCCGTCGGCGGCGAGCGCCGCGTCCATCGGCGTCGGCGAGCCGAGCGCGTGCTCGGCGTCCCATCGGTGCATCAGCGTCTCCTGGCTGCGGCGCCGACGCCAGAACCCGACCGTGTGCGGCGGGTGGAACGTCCACGCCCCGGTCGAGGGATCAACCGACAGGGCCTGCACCAGCGCGTCCGCCGACTCGGCGTACCAGGCCTTCAGACCGGCCCGGTCACGGGGAGCGACACCCTCGTCGTAGCCATCGCCGCGCCCCTCCCGCACCGCCGCCACGACCCACAGGTTCCCCGCTCCCATGTGCACGGCCAGATCCACCAGCTTCCAACCGCCGCAGTGCTCGACCGGAGCCGACAGATCACCATCCAGCACGGCGCCGAACGCATCGAGTTCACGCCGAAGTTCACCCAGGTAGTCCACGGAGCCAAGATACAACCCACCGGCCGAAGCTCCCCGTCCTCGCCTAGGAACCGTCCGTTCCGCGCCGCAGGCGGTCCTGGATCATTCCGCCGATGCGGTGCAGCGTCTCCGGTTTGAGCATGCCGGCGTGGGAGCAGTCCATCCGCCGGTACTCCAGCGGCCCGTCGACGTACTCGTGCCAGACGTCCGGCTCCAGCACGTTGTCGGTCTCCTGGGTGGCGGCGAACAGCATCATCTCGGTCGCGACCCGCCGGTGCCGGTAGCGTCCGGTGATGTCGATGTTGTTCTCCATCACCCGCATGATGGTGAGGAACTCGCTCTCCTCGATGCTTCCCAGCACGGTGTTCGTCGTCCGCGCCACCGCCGCGAACTCCTCGAACGTCATCTCCTCCGTGGGGACTTCGACGGTGCTCACCCCCAGCAGTTCGAGGATGCCCCGGTAGTACTCCTCGTGCGCGTGCTCGGGGATGTCCTCCTGCGCGGCGGGCTTCGCGTCGAGGCAGACCATCAGCTCGACCCGTTGACCCCGTTCGGCGAGCCGAGCCGCCACGGCGTGGGCGACGATGCCTCCGAAGGAGTGCCCCATGAGCCGGTACGGCCCTTGAGGCTGCACCCGGAGCATCGCCTCGATGCAGTCGTCGGCCACCTCCTCCACCGACCCCGGCAGGTTCCCGGGCTCGGACAACCCGCGCGCCTGGAGCCCGAAGAGGGGGATGTCCGCGTCGATGTGCGGCAGCAGGCTCGCGTAGTTCCAGCACATCCCGCCGCCCGAGTGCAGACAGAACAGCGGCGCCTGGTCGCCCTTGGTGCGCAGCGGCAGGAGCACCTCGAACGCGCTGGAATGCGCGGTGCCGCCCCCGTCCGCGCCGGACCCTGCGTCGGCGTCCTCGTCTAGACGCGGAGCGAGTGCGGCGACGGTCGGCGCCTCGAAGAGGACGCGCAGGGGAAGTTCCACGCCGAGGACCGCCTGGATCCGGCTGATCAGCTCGGTCGCCAGCAGGGAGTGCCCGCCGAGGTCGAAGAAGCCGTCGTCCACGCTCACCCCGGGCAGGCCCAGCACTTCGGCGTAGAGGGTGCACAGCACCTCTTCCCGCGGGGTACGCGGCGGGCGCCCGGCCCGGCCGCCGTAGTCGGGAGCGGGCAGCGCCTTGCGGTCCACCTTGCCGTTGGGGCTGAGCGGCAGTTCCGGCAGGATCGTCACCGCCGAGGGGACCATGTAGCCGGGAAGCCGCTCGCGCAGGGCCTCGCGCACACCGGCCGCGGAGAAGCCGCCCGGGTCCTCGGGGACCACGTACGCCACCAGCCGCGGGTCCGTCCCGCCGTGCCGGTGGACGGTCACGAATGCCTGGACGAGGCCGGGCAGGCGCAGCAACTCGGCCTGGATCTCACCGGGTTCGACCCGGAAGCCGCGGATCTTCACCTGGTCGTCGGCACGACCGAGGTACTCCAGCTGACCGTCGGCGTTCCACCGCACGACGTCACCGGTGCGGTACATCCGCTCCCCCGGTCCGCCCAGCGGGTTGGCCACGAACCGTTCGGCGGTGAGCCCCGGTCGGCCCAGGTAGCCACGGGCCAGGCCGGCCCCGGCCACGTACAACTCGCCGACGACCCCCTGCGGCACCAGTTGGAGTCCACCGTCCAGGACGTATCCGGACAGTCCGAACAACGGCCGCCCCATGGGTACGACCCCGCTTTCGCGACCGGTCAGGGGGGTGCTCATGGCCGCGCCGACGGTGGACTCGGTGGGCCCGTAGGCGTTGATCATGCGGCGGCCCGGTGCCCAGCGTTCCGTGAGATCGGGCGAACACGCCTCGCCGGCCACCAGGAGGACCCCGAGGTCGGGGAAGGGCACGTCCGGCCCCCGCGCGTCGAGAGTCGCCAGCACCGAGGGGGGCAGCGTCACATGGGTCACCCGCCGCCCGCTGAGCGTCTGTGCCAGTGCGTCGCCGGCCAGCGCGTCGGCGGAGGCCGCCACGAGGGCCGCGCCCGAAGCGAAGGCCATCACCAGCTCCCACACCGACACGTCGAAGCTGGGCGAGGCGAACTGCAACACCCGGCTGTCCGGGGTGAGCGCGAACGCGTCCAGTTGCGCACGCGCGAGGTTGGCGAACCCGGCGTGGGTGACCTCGACGCCCTTGGGCCGCCCGGTGGACCCGGACGTGTAGATGACGTACGCGGTGTGCGCGGGATCGACCGGCACGCCCGGGTCGGTGTCGGGCAGCGCCTCCCGGTCCACCTCCGCCGTCCAGGCGTCGTCGAGGACGACGGCGGGATCCGCGTCGGCGAGCATGTACGCGATCCGCTCGGCCGGATAGTCCGGGTCGACCGGGACGTACGCGGCGCCGGTCTTCACCACACCGAGGATGCTGACGACGAGCTCCGGGCCGCGCCGCATCCGCAGTGCCACCCGCCGGCCGGGGCCGACCCCGAGACCCAGCAGGTGGTGCGCGACGCGGTTCGAGCGACGGTCCAGTTCGGCGTACGACAGCTCGTTGTACGACGTCTCGTCGCGGCCCGCGATCGTCGCCACGGCGCCCGGTGAGCGTTCGACCGCCGCCCGGAAGAGTTCCGGCAGGGTCACCGGGGGCAGGTCGGCACGGTCGGCTCCGGACCATTCGAGCAGCGTCCCGCGCTCGTGCGGTGCCAGGACGTCCAGCGACCTGACCGGCCGGCGGGGGTCGCCGATCGCCGAGTCGAGCAGTCGCGTCCAGCGCGCGGTGAAGGCGTCGATGGTCGCCGCGTCGTACAGGTCGGTGGCGTACTCGACGAGGCCGGTGAGGCCGGCCGGCTCGCCCGCTGCGTCGAAGGTCTCGGTGACGCTGACGAAGACGTCGAACTTGGCCGACCCCGCGCCCGCCTTCTCGGCCCCCACCTGGAGCCCCGGCAGGTCGAAGCGTGCGCCGTCGTCGTTCTGGAGGACCAGCACGACCTGGAACAGCGGGTGGTGGGCGGTGGAACGCTGCGGGTTGACCTTCTCCACCAGGTACTCGAACGGCAGGTCCTGATGGGTGTACGCGGCCAGGCAGGTCTCGCGCACCCGGGCCAACAGCTCGGCGAAGGTCGGGTCCCCGGAGGTGTCCGTGCGCAGCACCAGGGTGCTGACGAAGAACCCGACCAGGTCGTCCAAGTTCTCGTCGCCGCGGCCGGCTATGGGCGAGCCCACGGGCACGTCGTCCCCGGCGCCCAGCCTCGACAGCAGCGCAGCCAGGCCCGCTTGGAGGACCATGAACAGCGTCGAGTCCGCGGCACGGGCCAGCGCCCTCAGTCCGGCATGGGTCGCGGCGTCCATCCGGAACTGCGTGACGTCGCCGCGGTAGGACGGAAGCGCGGGGCGGGGCCGGTCGGGCGGCAGCGTGGCCTGTTCCGGCAGCCCGGCCAGTTGGTCCGCCCAGTACGCGGCCTGCCGCACGAAGAGGCTGTCCGGGTCGGAGTCGTCCCCGAGCAGCTCGTGCTGCCAGAGGGTGAAGTCCGCGTACTGCAACGGGAGCGGGGTCCACTCGGGTCGTGCCCCGTCCCGGCGCGCGGTGTACGCGGCGACCAGGTCGCGCGTCAGCGGCCCCATCGACCAGCCGTCGGCCGCGATGTGGTGGATGACCACGACCAGCACGGACGCATCGGGCCCGGTGACCAGCAGCCCGGCCCGGACCGGGATCTCCCGGTCCAGTTCGAACCCGTGCCGCACGATCCGGGACACCCGCTCGGGCACCTGCTCCTCGCCGATCTCCGCCACCTCGACGCCGATCCGCGCCTGCTCCGGACCGAGCACCCGCTGGTGGGGCCGTCCATCGATGTCGGGGAAGACGGTCCGCAGCGGCTCGTGCCGCGCGATCACGTCGTTGAGCGCGGCCTCCAGAGCCCCGATGTCCAGCTTCCCGGTGAGCTTGAGCACGAGCGGCATGTTGTACGTCGCCGACGCGCCCTCGAACTTGTACAGGAACCACAACCTGCGCTGCGCGAACGACAACGGCAACACCTCGGGCCGCACCCGCCGCTCCAACACCGGACGCGCACCCACATCCGACAACCCACCCGCAAGCCCCGCCACCGTCGGCGCATCGAACAACGCCCGCAACGACAACTCCACCCCCAACACCGCACGCACCCGACTCACCAACCGAGTCGCCAACAACGAATGCCCACCCAAATCGAAGAAGTCATCGTCCACACCCACCACCGGAACACCCAGCACCCCGGCGAACAGCTCACACAGGACCTCTTCGGTCTGGGTGCGCGGTGCACGGGACGTGCCGGCCTCGTACTCCGGCGCAGGCAGCGCGCTCCGGTCGATCTTCCCGCTCACGGTCAGCGGGAACTCGTCCAGCGCGACGATGGCCGACGGCACCATGTACCTGGGCAGGTCACGGCTCAACGACTCGCGCAGGGCGCCGAGGGAGCGGCCGAGACGGTCCGCGGGGACGACGTAGGCGACGAGTCGGGTGTCGTCGTGGTGCGGGCGGGCGACCACCAGAGCCTGGGACACACCCGGCTCCGCCTCCAACGCCGCCTGCACCTCACCCGGCTCAATACGGAACCCACGAATCTTCACCTGATCATCAGCACGCCCCACAAACCGAAGCTGACCATCCACATCCCAACGCACCAGATCGCCCGTCCGATACATCCGCTCACCGGGACCACCGAACGGGTTGGCCACGAAACGATCAGCGGTCAGACCCGGTCGGCCCGCGTACCCACGCGCCAAACCGGGCCCGGACACATACAACTCCCCCGACACACCAGCCGGAACAAGCCCGAGACGCTCATCCAGCACGAACAGCCCCGCCCCCGGCACCGCCCGCCCAATCGGAACACCCCCACCCACCACCAACGGATCACTGATCGCCGCAGCCACCGTGATCTCCGTCGGACCATACGCATTCACCAACCGACGACCAGAACCCCAGCGGGCCACCAACTCCGGCGGGCACGCCTCCGCACCCACCCCCAAACCCACCAAGTCCTCCAACCGCTCCCACGCACCCTCAGGCAACGTCGCCACCACCGACGGCGGCAAAAACGCATGCGACACCCCACCCACAGACAGCGCCGCCTCCAACTCCTCACCCGCCAAACCAGAACCCTCCGGCACCACCAACGCCGCACCCGAACCCCACGCCAACACCAACTCCAACACCGACGCATCAAAACTCAACGACGCCGTACGCAACACACGACCACCAGCGCCGATACCCATCCGCTCCACCAAACCCACAGCAAACCCCGCCACACCAGCGTGAGTGACTGCCACACCCTTCGGACGACCCGTCGAACCAGACGTATAAATCACATACGCCACATGCGAAGGCAACAACGGCACCACCCGATCGGCATCAGTGACCTCCACACCAGACAGTCGATCCGTGTCGACCTCGTCCAGCAGGACAACGTCCACGGGCAGACCCTCAGGCAAACTCCCCGCAGCGATACCCGTACTCAGCACCAGACTCGGCCGCGCGTCCTCCAACAACCAACCGATCCGCGCCCCCGGATACTCCACATCCACCGGCACATACGCAGCACCCGCCAACACCACACCCAACACCGCAACCAACTGCTCCACACCCGCCGGCACCGCAACCGCCACCACACCACCAGGACCCACACCACCATCGATCAACCAACGAGCCAACCGATTCGCCCGCACACCCAACTCCCCATACGACCATTCCTCTCCCCCACACACCACCGCCACCGCATCCGGGCACTCCCGCACCCGCCCCACAAACAACTCCGGCAACGTACTCAACACAGGCGCAACACCAGACGCCGACCAACCCAACAACCGCTCCCGCTCACCCACACCCAGGACCTCCAGCTCACCCACCCGCGAGCCGGTCTCCGCAACCGCACCGGACAACACGCGTACCAACCGAGCCCCGAACAAGTCCACAGAGTCCCGGTCATACAGATCCGTCGCAAACTCGATCAGCCCGGACATACCAGCGGGGCGACCGTCTTCGTCGAACGTCTCACCCATGTTGATGGTGAGGTCGAACTGTGAACCGGACAGGCCCGGGTCCACGAACTCGGATCGGAGGCCCGGGAGTGCGAAGGCCAGGTCAGTGTTGTTCTGGAGTGCCAGCATGATCTGGACGAGCGGGTGATGGTCGGGCGAACGCTGGGGGTTGAGCCGCTCCACCAGGTACTCGAAGGGGATGTCCTGGTGGCTGTAGGCAGCGAGACTCGTCTCACGGACCTGTGTCAGGAGTTCACCGAACGTGGGGTCCGACGTCACGTCAGCGCGTATGACCAGGGTGTTGACGAAGAAGCCCACCAGGTCGTCCAGGCCCTCGTCGGTGCGGCCGGCGATGGGCGAGCCCACCGCGATGTCGTGCCCCGCGCCCACCCGCGAGAGCAGCGCCGCCAGGCCCGCGTGCAGGACCATGAACAGCGTCGCATCCGACGCACGGGCGAGCTCCCGCAACGCGGCATGCGTCGAGGCGTCGACCGCGAAGCTCACGGTGTCGCTGCGGTAGGAAGGGGTCGCCGTTCGCGGCCGGTCGGTGGGCAGGGAGACGACGTCGGGCAGGCCGCTCAAGTGATCGGTCCAGTACGCGGCTTGACGGCGAAGCAAGCTGTCGGGGTCGGTGTCCTCGCCGAGCAGTTCGTGCTGCCAGACGCTGTAGTCGGCGTACTGGACCGGCAGCGGGGCCCACTCCGGCCCCTCGCCGCCGCGCCGGGCCGCGTACGCGGCAGCTAGATCGGCCGCGAGAGGAGTCATCGACCAGCCGTCGGCGGCTATGTGGTGCATCACGAGTACCAGGACGGCTTCCCTCGGTCCCGATGTCAACAGCTGCGCAGTCAGCGGGATTTCGCTGTCCAGCTCGAAACCGTGCTGAACACATGCTGCCAGCCGGGAAGCCATCTCGTTCTCCGTCACCGGTTCGACCGGGAGGGTGAGGTGGGCTTCGGTGGGGGTGAGGACGTGCTGGTACGGCTCACCGTCGAGGTCGGGGAACACCGTCCGCAACGGCTCATGCCGGGCGATCACATCATTGAGAGCCGCCTCCATCGCCGACACATCCAACTCACCCACCAAACGCAACACCAACGGAATGTTGTACGTCGCCGA